>JASHQA010000070.1 GCA_030037785.1 Streptosporangiaceae bacterium | reverse complement strand
CCGAGCACGAGCAGTCCGAGCACGAGCAGTCCGAGCACGCGGACGTCGCGGACGGCTGGCGGGTCGAGTTGGCGCTGCAGTCGACCGATGACCCGAGCCTGCTGCTGTCGGCTGCCGACATCTGGTCTGGCGCCACCGCCGACGGCTGGGCCGCCGCCGGCATCGGCTACCCGGAGGACGACCTACTGGCCGGGCTCGGCAAGGCGTCCCGGCTGTTCCCGGAGTTGGACGTCGCGTTGCAGGATCCGGCGCCCGAGTCGGTGCCGCTCGACAGCCGCGGCGCGCTGCGGTTCCTGAAGGAAACCGGCCCGCTGCTGGCCGGGGCCGGCTTTGGCGTGCTGCTGCCCGACTGGGTGCGTCGCTCCCGGCTCGGCCTCAAGCTGACGACGCGATCCCGCAGCGCGTCGATGCAGGGCTCGGTGACCGCCTCGGTGCTCGGTCTCGCGGATCTCGTCGACTTCCGGTATGAGCTCGCGATCGGCGACCAGACACTGAGCGCCGACGAGCTTGCCGAGCTCGCCAGGCTCAAGGTGCCGCTCGTGCGGCTCCGGGGGCAGTGGGTCGAGCTAGACGAGCGGCACCTGCGGGCCGCGCTTCGGTTCCTGCAAGGGTCCGGCGCTGGCACCATGCCGGCCCGCGACGCGGTGCTCGCGGCCGTCGGTCAGGACTCGGCTGAGCTGCCGGTGACCGAGGTGGACGCCGACGGCTGGCTCGGCGACCTGCTGTCCGGCCACGCCGACAGCAGGCTCGAGCCGATGGGGACGCCCCCGTCGTTCCGCGGCGCGCTGCGGCCCTACCAGGAACGCGGGCTCGCCTGGTTGTCGTTCCTCGGTCGGCTCGGTCTCGGCGCCGTGCTCGCCGATGATATGGGACTCGGCAAGTCGCCGCAGACGCTGGCGCTGCTCGCGGCGGAGCGCGACGCTGGCCTCGCGGCCGGCCCGACGCTGCTCGTGTGCCCCACGTCGCTGGTGGGCAACTGGCAGCGGGAGGCAGCCAGGTTCACCCCCGGCTTGTCCGTGCACGTGCACCACGGTGCCGACCGGCTGGGGGGCGCCGAGCTGGCCGCCGCCGTGACGACGGCGGACCTGGTGATCACGACGTACGGGGTGGCCGTGCGCGACCGGGACGCGCTGGCCCGGGTGCCGTGGTCGCGGGTGGTATGCGACGAGGCTCAGAACATCAAGAACGCGACGACCCGCCAGGCCCAGGCGGTGCAGGCTATCCCGGCGCCGTCGCGCATCGCGCTGACCGGCACGCCGGTGGAGAACAGGCTGACCGACCTGTGGTCCATCATGGCGTTCGCCTGTCCCGGCCTGCTCGGCCCGGCGGAGAGGTTCCGGCAGCGGTTCGCCATCCCGATCGAGCGCAACGGCGACGCCGACGCGACCAGCCGGCTCAGGCAGCTGACCGGACCGTTCATCCTGCGCCGGGTGAAGACCGATGCCAGCGTGATCGCGGATCTGCCGGACAAGCTGGAGATGAAGGTCTGGTGCAACCTGACGCCCGAGCAGGCGTCGCTGTACCAGGCGACCGTGGACGACATGATGGCGCGGATCGAGGCCGCCGAGCCGGGCATCGAGCGGCGCGGCCTCGTGCTGGCGACGATGGCCAAGCTGAAGCAGCTCTGCAACCACCCGGCACACCTGCTCGGCGACGGCTCCCGGCTCGACGGCAGGTCGGGCAAGCTCGCACGGCTCGAGGAGATCTGCGAGGAACTCACGCAGGCCGGCGACAGGGCGCTCTGCTTCACCCAGTACGCGGAGTTCGGCCGGATGCTGCAGCCGTACCTGGCCGCCCGGCTCGGCTGCCCGGTCCACTTCCTGCACGGCGGCACGCCCAAGCAGCGTCGCGACGAGCTGGTGACCGACTTCCAGCAAGGCTCGGGGCCCGCCGTCTTCCTGCTGTCGCTCAAGGCGGGCGGCACCGGGCTGAACCTGACCGCGGCCAGTCACGTGATCCACGTGGACCGGTGGTGGAACCCGGCCGTGGAAGAGCAGGCGACCGACCGCGCCTTCCGCATCGGCCAGCGACGCGACGTGCAGGTCCGCAAGTTCGTCTGCGTGGGCACCGTCGAGGAGCGTATCGACCGGATGATCGAGGACAAGAAGGCGCTGGCCCAGGCCATCGTCGGCACCGGTGAGGGCTGGCTGACGGAGTTGTCCGTCGCGGAATTGCGCCAGGTTGTCGAACTGTCGCCCGAGGCAGTGTCGCAGTGACAGATGACACCGGCCGGTTCTATCCGCCGTCGCGTCCGCGCCGGACCGCCGACGGGATCAAGGCCCGGAGCAAGCGCGGCTCGATCGGCGAGCAGTGGTGGTCGCGCCGGTTCATCGACGTGCTGGAGTCGCTCGGCCTCGCGAGCCGGCTGAGCAGGGGCCGCAGCTATGCCAGGTCGGGGCAGGTGCTCACGATCGACATCGGCACCGGGCACGTGACGGCCACGGTGCAGGGGTCGCGGGTCAAGCCGTACCGGGTGCGGCTGACCGTGGACCCGCTCACGACCCGGCAGTGGCGGATCGTGACGGACGTGCTTGCCAGCCGCGCGGTGTTCCGGGCCCGGCTGCTCGCTGGGGAGATGCCCGCCGAGATCGAGCAGGTCTTCGCCGACTGCGGCACTCCGCTGTTCCCGAGGTCGGCCAGGGACCTGGAGATGACGTGCTCGTGCCCGGACTGGGAAGTGCCGTGCAAGCACCTCGCCGCGGTGTGCTACGTCCTGGCCGAGGCGTTTGACGACGACCCGTTCGGAATGCTCGCCTGGCGCGGCAAGACCCGGCAGGACCTGCTGGCGTCGCTGCGCCGGCTACCCGCCGGTCGCGAGCAGGCCGCGAGCCGTCCGGTGCTCGACGTGACGGACCGGCCGCTCGCCGAGTGTGTCGACGGCTTCTGGACGTCGGCGCTGAGCCCGGCGCGGCTGCGGTCGCTGCCGCCCGCCGCGCCCGCACCGGCGGACTTGCTGCTGCGCAGTGTCGAGCCGCCGCCGCTCACCGCGGGCGGCCAGGACCTGACCACCTTGCTGCGACCCGGCTACCTCGCCATGACCGCGAGCCATGCGCCCGACCCGGACCACCTGGCCGACGCGAGTCCCGGCGCGACCTAATGACAGCGGAGTGCGGCAGCTCGTCTTACCCGCCTCGCCTGAGGTGTTCGTGTCGGACGCGCGGGTCGCGTTCCGGGTTCCGGGCAGGGCGTCACCTGCTGGTTGGATAGGACGATGCTCATCAGGGACGCACATCCAAACGAACTGGTCGAGGTCGGCGAGCTCCGGCTTGCCGCGTACCACGCTGACGGGTTCTTGTCGACAGACTCGGCCTACGCGCCGCGGCTGCGCGAACTTGGCGCGGACGGCTCCGGCCCGGTGCTCGTCGCGGTGGACGGTGAGCCGGGTCGTCTGGTGGGCACCGTGATGCTGCAGCACTGGCCGCACGCGGGACACGTGGTGTCCGGACCCAGCGAGGCAGAGATCCGCGCGCTCGCGGTCCGGCCGGACTCGCGCGGCAACGGCGTCGGCCGTGCGCTGCTTGCGGCTGTTACTGACCGGGCGGCCGGGGCAGGAGTCCGTACCCTGGTGCTGTCGACCCAGCCGGATATGAAGGCGGCGCATCACCTGTACGAGGAGGCGGGCTTCGTCCGGCTGCCGCACCGCGACTGGTCGCCGGAGCCCGGCATGACGCTGCTGGCGTACGGCAAGCACCTGCGCGTCGCTAAGGTTGACGAGACCGAACGATGAGACAGCGAGTGAGGAAGCGGTTATGGCCAACGACGTGCCGGAGATTGCGGCCGCAGCCGTGCCGGACGGGGCTTGGCTGCTCGACGTGCGCGAGGACGACGAGTGGGTCGCGGGGCACCCGCCCGAGGCAATCCACATTCCGCTGGGTCAGCTGGGCGCGCGCACCGGTGAGTTGCCGGTCGATCAGGAGATCTACGTGATCTGCCGGTCCGGCGGCCGGTCCGGGCGTGCGGCGCAGGCACTGGGCGGCGCCGGCTGGCGCGCGGTCAACGTGGCTGGCGGCATGCAGGCCTGGGCCGCGGCGGGCAGGCCGATGACGGCGGACTCCGGCGCGGAGCCGTACGTGGCCTGACCGCGCGGACGACTACGTCAGCGGGCGTCGCGGACCCGCACGTCGCTCGCGCTCACCGCGATCGCGCCGGTGACTCCAGTCCCACCAGGGGTGCCAAGTCCGAGAGCATCAGCTCGAACATCGGCGCAGGGTCATCGAGGGCGAACTGAAGATGGCCGAATACTTCGAGGCTGACGGTCCCGTACAGCAGCACCCAGCAGCGCAGGAACGTCTGCAGCGCGCCCAGCGGTAGCTTCGAGCCGATCAGGTTGCGGTACCTGGCAAGCTGATCGCGCAGCGACGGGTCGATCTGATCGTCAGCGGGAATCGGGAACGGCCGGCACCGGTACAGCTCGCTGAACAGGTCCAGGAACAGCCGCCCGAATTTGTAGCCGCAGTCGATGGTCGGGTCGACCGCCACCTCGTGCAGCGCTTCCAGGCCAGGTAGCGGGCTGCCGAAAATCAGGCTGAACTCCGGCACGTGTGCCAGCGTCCAGGCGCGGAACGCGCGGGCGGCGGCGATCAGCTTGACCGCCCACACCTCGTCTGGGTCCGTGCCAGGCGGTGCCGCGTCCGCGGCCGCGTGGATCGCAGCGTCCACGTAGCCGGCCAGGTCAGTGAAGATGTCGCCCACCACGTGCCGTAGCAGGTCCTCGTGGCTACCGAAGTACCGGTACAGCGCGGGCGCTGTCATGCCCATCTCCCGCGCGATCGCGCGTAGCGATGCCGCCTCGGGGCCCTCGGTCACCAGCAGCCTGCGCGCCGTCTGGATGATCTCCTGCGTGGTCGCGGCCCGGAGTCGATCACGCCTGCTGGGCGCCTGCACCATGATGCGAACCTCCCTCCGAGCCCGGACTGGACAGCTGCCGGGCTTGACCGCCGCTGGGCCTTGACGTCGGTCAACTCCGGATGCCAAATTTTGAAGCTTTACAGCGTTCACTCAAGCGATGATCGCTAACTAGCTTAGCCGTGGAGTGTTCCACGTTCGAGGCCCCCGGACAAATCGTCTTCCCGCACCGCCGGCTCACCCTGCCCGCCGTGGCTGGCGCTGATGACGGCGACCGCGACATTCGTGCTGCTGTTCCGCGCACTCGGGTCGGTGGCGCCGCTTCGCCGGGGCTACGCGCGGTACGGCACTCGCGAGCTCGACGACGAGCTGCCGCTCGCAGTCAGGCCGCCGGGTCGGCGGGGCTCGGTGCGGTAGGGTCGGCTGGTGGCATTCGAGGGGTGGCCCGCCGAGGCGCTCGAGTTCTACGAGGGTCTGGCGGCCGACAACTCGAAGTCGTACTGGCTCGCGCACAAGGACGTGTACGAGACGTGCGTGCTGGCGCCGATGCACGAGCTGGTGGCGGAGCTCGAGTCGGCGCACGGCGAGTCGAAGATCTTCCGGCCGTACCGCGACGTCCGGTTCAGCAAGGACAAGTCTCCGTACAAGACCGAGATAGCCGCGGTCATCGGCGACAGCTACGTGCGGCTGTCAGCCGACGGCCTCGGCGCCGGGCGCGGCATGCACGAGATGGCCCCCGACCAGCTCGACCGGTATCGCAGCGCGATCGCTGCGGACGTCACCGGCGCGGCCCTGGCGGAGATCGTCGCGGTGCTGCGCGATCGGGACATCCGCGCGCAGGGCCACGCCGCGCTGAAAAGGGTGCCGCGTGGTTACCCGGCCGACCACCCGCGGGCCGACCTGCTCCGGCAGAAGGGGCTCTACGCGTGGCAGGACTGGCCAGTCGAGCCGTGGCTCGGCACGCCAGCCGCCCGCACCGAACTGGTGAGCTTTCTCACCGCCGTACAGCCGCTCAGCGACTGGCTGGCGCGCCACGTGGGCCCGTCAGTGCTGCCCGCTCGCTAGCCCGCGCGGCCCGCTGCTTACTTGTCCGGCAGCTCGGTCATGAGGTCGGCCGCGGTCTCCATCCCGGCCCGCCACACCGAGCGTGCAATGATCTTGCGCGGGTCCACCCTGGACCGGTATTTCGCGGCGACCTCGGTGATCTCTTCGAGCAGCCCCTGCGACAGGGTGGTCGGCTCGAGGCCGAGGGCCAGGAACTGGTCGTTCCGCACGATCAGCTCGTTCTCGTCGGCCTCGCGGCGGGGATTCGGCAGGTACGCGATCTCAGAGCCGGTCATGTCGCCGATCATCTTGGCCAGGTCGAGAAGCCGGTGTGTCTCGGTGGTCTGGTTGCGCACGAGCACCTTGGAGCCCGCCTGGGGGGGATTGTTGAGCGCGATCTCGATGCAGCGGACCGTGTCCCGGATGTGGATGAAGGCGCGAGTCTGGCCACCGGTGCCGTGCATGGTGAGCGGGTGGCCGATCGCCGCCTGCATGAGGAAGCGGTTGAGCACGGTGCCGTAGTCGCCGTCGTAGTCGAACCGGTTGATCAGGCGCTCGTCGCGCACCGTCTGATCGGTCTGCGTCCCCCAGACGATGCCCTGATGCAGGTCGGTGATCCGCAGCCGGTCATTGGCGGCGTAGAACGAGAACAGCAGCTGGTCGAGCGTCTTGGTCAGGTGGTAGACCGAGCCGGGGTTGGCCGGGTGCAGGATCTCGCGCTCGAGTTCGCCCTCTGGCGTCGGGACCTTCACGGTGAGGTAGCCCTCGGGGATCGGCGCGCTGCCCGACCAGCCGTAGCCGTAGACGCCCATCGTGCCGAGGTGCACGAGCGAGGCATCGATGCCGGTCGTGACCAGCGCGGTGAGCAGGTTGTGGGTGCCGCGGACGTTGTTGTCCACGGTGTAGCGCTTGGTCGTGTCGGTGCGCATCGAGTACGGTGCGGCGCGCTGCTCGGCGAAGTGCACGATGGCGTCTGGCCGGATGTCGAGGAGCAGGTCAGTGAGCCGGTCGTACTCAGTGGCCAGGTCCACGTTCACGAAGCCGATGTGGCGGCCGGACACCTGCCGCCAGGCGGCCAGCCGGTCCTGGATCGGCCGGATGGGCGTGAGCGACTGGACCTCGAGGTCGATGTCGATCTTCCGCCGGCTGAGGTTGTCGGCGATGGTGATGTCGTGACCCTGATCCGACAGGTAGAGCGAGGTGGGCCAGCCACAGAATCCATCGCCGCCGAGAACCAGTACGCGCATAGCTGCTCCAAACGTGTGCTCTACCGCTCGATCGCCGCCGCTGTCACCGCTGCGCGACCTCGGGTGGGCGCCGGTGAGGGAGGTTCACCGGCAGGCCGCTCGCAGTGTACCGGCGCTTGCCGCCGTCATGGCTGAGTGCGTAACACCGGGAGCGGCACGACGAGCCACAGCCGCCGGACCACGCCACGACCATAACGTTCCCTCCAGCATCGCTCGGCACGCGGCGCCTGGCCAGCGTACCGGCCCTATTGTCAGCTAATCCTCAGCATTGTCTCAGGGCCGAAACCGGGCAGAACACGGCGCCGCCCGCATCCCGCGCCCGCATCCCGCGGCCGGAACGCGTGCTCGCCGGCCGTGTCCGGCCGGGTCCGGCCGCGTCCGGCCGGGGCAGGGGCAGGATAGGGCTATGGCAGAGCGGCTTCGCAACGCGACCAGCCCGTACCTCCTGCAGCACGCGGGCAACCCGGTCGACTGGTGGCCGTGGTCTGACGAGGCGTTCGCGGCCGCCGCCGAGCGCGACGTGCCGGTGCTGCTGTCCGTCGGCTACTCCGCGTGTCACTGGTGTCACGTGATGGCGCACGAGTCGTTCGAGGACGAGCAGACGGCCGCGCTCATGAACGAGCACCTCGTCTCGATCAAGGTGGATCGCGAGGAACGGCCCGACGTCGACAGCGTGTACATGGCGGCCACCCAGGCGATGACCGGGCAGGGCGGCTGGCCGATGACGGTGTTCCTGACGCCGGACCGGGAGCCGTTCCTGTGCTTCACCTATATCCCGCGCGCGCAGTTCCAGCGGCTCCTGCTCGGGGTCGCGGAGGCGTGGCGGGCGGACCGGGCCAGGGTCGCGGCGCAGGCGAGCCAGATCACCGCGGCGCTGGCGAGCCAGGCTCGGACGCTGGCTCCGCCGGCCGATCCGGCCGCGCCCGCCGATCCGGCCGCGCCGGCCGAGCCCGGCCCGCTGGCCGGACTCGCGGCGGCCACCAGATCCGTCGACGGTGAACTGGACCGCGCGTGCGACGGCGCGGTGACGCTGCTCGCTCGCGACTTCGACGCGGCACGCGGCGGGTTCGGCGGCGCGCCGAAGTTCCCGCCGTCGATGGTGCTCGAGTTCCTGCTCCGGCACAGCGAGCGCGGCACCGGCGCCAGCGCCGATCAGGCACTGGCGATGAGCAGGGTCACCGCCGACGCGATGGCCCGGGGTGGCGTGTACGACCAGCTGGCCGGCGGCTTCGCCCGGTACAGCGTGGACGCGGACTGG
>JASHQA010000001.1 GCA_030037785.1 Streptosporangiaceae bacterium | reverse complement strand
TCCGCGCCGAGGCCGTATTTGAAGGTGACCCGCTGTGCCTGCACCCAGCGCGGGACGAGCAGAACCTCTTCGTGCTCGACGTTCACGCACTCCACCGGGCCGATCCCCGCCGGGAAGGTGAACGTCTCTGGCTCACTGAACGGCTCGGTGGTGAACCAGCCGCGGCCTGACTCCCAGATCACGGGCGGGTTCAGGCATTCCTCGATCGTGGTCCAGATGGAGAACGTCGGGGCGAACTCGTAGCCGGCCACGGTCAGGTTCGCGCCGTCGCGCACCCCGATCTCGTTGATCTCGCTGAACAGCTCGTCCGCGGCGTGCCGGGCGAACACGTCGGCGAGGCCGGGCTCGACGCCGATGCCGGCCAGCGCGAGCCGGCCGGCCTGCTCCCACTGTCCGGCCATGGCGAACTGCTCGTCGCCCAGCTTGACGCCGGTCCTGGCGTACGGCTCGTCGGGGTGCGGATGCGACAGCGACATGGCCATGTCCAGGTAGTGGACGCCGGCGGCGAGGGCGGATCGGAACAGTGGCATCACGAACCGCGGGTCGGTGGCGTTCATGAGCGCGTCGCACCGGTGCTCACGGAGCAGCGCTGCGGTGGCCGCCTCGTCCCTGGCGTCTAGCTGAAGCGCGGTGTAGCCGGGTTTGGCCCCGGCCGCTCGCTGCGCCCTGGCGAGGTCGTAATCGGCGATGACTAGCTCGGCGAACGGCCGGCGGGCAGCAATCTGCGCGATCGCAGTTCCGACGCCGCCGGCCCCAACCAGGAGTATCCGCATGGTGGTGATACTAGACCTGCAGCCCAGGGTATGTATTTGCGACTGGACCAGTCGCATTTCGTACATATTACGACTGAAATCGTTGCCATACGCAGCTATAGATGCTAGAAACGTGGGACTCGGACATCTGGTCGAGCGGGTACCTTACCCTGTTCGGACACGTGCTGTTCCCGCCTCCGGACCGTGCGTCATGACCGGCGGGATGCCAGGTATGGGAGGGACAACATGGCGACTGCTGGGCAGGCCGTACATGCCGAGAAGCAGGTCAACAAGGGACTCAAGTCGGGTGCGCTCGGCACGATCTCGACTACCGTCATCGCGACCGCCTCGGTGGCGCCTGCCTATAGCCTGGCGGCGACCCTCGGCTTCATTGCCGTCGCGGTGGCGTTCAAGTCCCCGGCGATCGCCTGGGCTGCCTTCATCCCGATGATTTTCGCCTCGATCGGCTACAACGAGATGAACAAGGCCGATCCGGACTGCGGCACCACGTTCACCTGGGCCACCCGGGCGTTCAGTCCGGGCTGGGGCTGGGCCGGCGGCTGGGCCATCGTCGCCGCCGACATCCTGGTCATGGCCAGCCTGGCGCAGGTGGCTGGCCAGTACGTCTTCCTGTTGTTCGGCGCCCACGGCATCGGCAGCGATCCGGCGAGTGGGTGGGTGCTGCTCGTCGGCGTGCTCTGGATCATCGCGATGACCTACATCTGCTACCGCGGCATCGAGCTGTCGGCGAACTTCCAGAAGGCGCTGCTGTCGGTCGAGATCGTCATGCTGCTGGTGCTGTCGGTGACGATCCTGGTCAAGGTCGAAGGCGGACACGGCGTCGCCACCTCGGTGCACCCGGCATGGTCCTGGCTCAACCCGTTCGGGATGCCGTTCAGCGCGTTCGCCAGCGGCCTGATCCTCATGGTCTTCATCTACTGGGGCTGGGACACCGCGCTGTCGGTCAACGAGGAGACCAAGGAGCCCGGCAAGACCGCCGGCCGGGCCGCCATGTGGTCCGTGGTCATCCTGCTCGTCACGTACGTGGTCGTGATCTTCGCGGCCCAGGCGTGGGCTGGGATCGGGTCCAAGGGCATTGGCCTGACGAACTCAAACAACGTCGGTGACGTGCTCTTCATCCTCGGTAGCTCGGTCTTCGGCACCGCGTGGTGGGGCACCACGCTGAGCAAGCTGCTGGTGCTCATGGTGCTGTCGTCCGCGGCAGCCTCCACGCAGACCACGATCCTGCCGACGGCGAGGACCACGCTGTCGATGGGCGTGTACAAGGCGCTGCCCCGGCAGTTCGCCCGGATGCACCCGCGGCACCTCACGCCGACCGTGTCCACGCTGGTCATGGGCGGGATCTCGCTGGTGCTGTACGCGGCCATGAACTACATGTCCGGCGGCAACGTCATCCCCGACGCGGTGACGTCGTGCGGCGTCTGGATCGCCTTCTACTACGGGCTGACCGCCCTGTCTTGCGTCTGGTACTACCGCAAGACGCTGACCAGCAGCGCGCGCAACCTGTGGATGCGGGGCATCATCCCGGCGGCCGGCTGGCTGATCCTGTGGGTGCTCGGCGGGTTCAGCATGTGGCAGGACTGGGACGTCAACACCGGCAACAGCTACACGCTGTTCACCATCCCTGGCCTACACTGGCAGGTCGGCGGCGTGTTCGTGATCGTGTTCCTGTCGGCTCTGGTCGGCGTCATCCTGTGGGCGTTCCTGCGGATCACGCAGCCCGCCTACTTCAAGCGGCAGACGCTGACCCGGTCGACGCCCACTCTGGTGCCTGACGCCTGATCTCCGTCGGTCCTAGCGCCTAGGCTTGGGCTCGTGACGGCGCTGGTTGTCCACTCGTTGCTGGACGGGCTGAACCCGCAGCAGCGGGCTGCTGTGTTGCACACGGGCAGCCCGCTGCTGATCGTGGCCGGCGCCGGATCGGGCAAGACGCGGGTGCTCACGCATCGGATCGCCTACCTGCTGGCCGAGCGCGAGGTGGCGCCGAGCCAGGTCCTGGCCATCACCTTTACGAACAAGGCGGCCGGCGAGATGGCGGCCAGGGCAGCCACACTCACCGGGGCACGCGCGCGGTCCATGTGGGTGCTGACTTTTCACTCGGCGTGCGTGCGGATACTGCGCCGGGAAGCCAGGCGGTTCGGCTACCCGTCGAACTTCAGCATTTATGACCAGGCTGACTCGCAACGGCTCATGACGATGGTGTGCCGGGAGCTCGACCTGGACACCCGGCATCACCCGCCGAAGGCCATGGCCGAGCAGGTCTCCGGCCTCAAGAGCGAGCTGCTCGACTACGAGACCGTGCAGTCGAAGGCGACCGGCTACCGCCAGCGGGCACTCGGCGAGGCGTACGCGGAGTACCAGCGACGGCTCGTCGCGGCGGGAGCGATGGACTTCGACGACCTCATCATGGTGACCGTCAACCTGCTGCAGGCCTTCCCCGACCTCGCGGCCGAGTACCGCGAGCGGTTCAGGCACGTGCTGGTCGATGAGTACCAGGACACCAACCACGCCCAGTACGTGCTCGTCCGCGAGCTCGCCGGGGTCGGCGGCGCCCGGTCCGGCGGGAGGGCCAACTCCCTGGCTGGCCTGCCGCCGGCCGAGCTCGTCGTCGTCGGTGACGCCGACCAGTCGATCTACGCTTTCCGCGGCGCCACGATCAGGAACATCGAGGAGTTCGAGCGCGACTTCGCAGGCGCGCGGGTGATCCTGCTCGAGCAGAACTATCGCTCGACCCAGAACATCCTCGCGGCCGCCAATGCCGTGGTGTCCCGCAACCCTGGCCGGATCCCGAAGAACCTCTGGTCTGACGCCGGCGACGGTGCCAAGATCACCGGCTACGTCGCCGACAGCGAGCACGACGAGGCCGCGTTCGTGGCCGAGGAGGTCGACCGGCTGGCCGACGCCGACGAGGCGTCGGCGGGGGAGGTCGCAGTCTTCTACCGGACCAACGCCCAGTCCAGGGTGTTCGAGGAGGTATTCATCCGGTCGGGGCTGCCCTACAAGGTGGTCGGCGGCGTCCGCTTCTACGAGCGGCGGGAGGTCCGCGATCTACTGGCCTACCTGCGGCTCATCGCCAATCCGGGGGACGAGGTCTCGCTGCGCCGGATACTCAACACGCCGCGGCGGGGCATCGGGGACCGGGCCGAGGAGTGCGTGGCGGCCCTGGCGAACCGCGACAAGACCAGCTTCGCGGAGGCGCTCACCAGGCCGGACGACGTGCCCGGACTGGCGGCGCGATCGGCGCGCGCGATCGAGGGCTTCAACGAGCTCATCGCCGGCCTGCGGGCGATGGCCGACGCGCGCAGGCCGGTAGGCGACATTGCCGACGCCGTGCTGGAGCGGACCGGTTACGTGGCCGAACTGCAGCAGTCGTCCGATCTGCAAGATGCCAGCCGGATCGAGAACCTCACCGAGCTGGTGTCGGTCGCCAGGGAGTTCGACGCCCGGTTTCCCGACGGGACGCTCGCCGACTTCCTCGAGCAAGTTTCCCTGGTAGCCGACGCCGATGAGATCCCGGAAGGCGAGCAGCACAGCGGCATGGTGACGCTGATGACCCTGCACACCGCCAAGGGACTGGAGTTTCCTGTCGTCTTCCTGACCGGCCTGGAGGAGAACGTCTTCCCGCACGAGCGGTCGATGGGCGACGAGCGGGAGCTAGCCGAGGAGCGGCGGCTCGCCTACGTCGGCATTACCAGGGCGATGAGGCGGCTCTACGTCACCAGGGCAGCGACCCGTACCTGGTTTGGCCGACCCGGTTACCACGCGCAGTCCCGGTTCCTGACCGATATCCCGCCGCACCTCATCGACTGGCGCAGGGACGAGTCGGCCGCGAGCCAGCCGGCTTCCGAGCGGCTGGCGAGGCGGCCAGGGGTGCGCGTCGTCGGCAACCGGCCGGTCCCGGCGCTGCAGCCCGGCGACCGGGTTAACCACGACTCCTACGGCCTCGGTACCGTGCTCTCGGTCGAGGGGCGGGGCGACGATCCCGAGGCGAAGATCGACTTCGGCGCCGACTACGGGGTCAAGCACCTGCTGCTGCGGTACGCGCCGATCGAGAAGCTTTGAGCTCAGTCGGCCTGACTGGCCCGCATGCCGTGACGGCGCATGAGCGCGAGTTCGGCGTCCCTGGCTGGCGGTTCGGGTCCTGACCAGAGCCCGGCGAGATCCCGGAAGTAGTCGTCCAGGGCCGGGGCGTGCAGCACCAGGAGATGCACGGGCGCGGCCGTGGTGGCGCCGAAGGTGTGCGTGACGCCGCCGGGCACGAGCACGAAGCTGCCGGCGGCCGCCGTGACCAGCTCGCCGTCGAGTTCGAACTCGGCTTCGCCAGCCAGCACCCAGAACGCCTCGATCCGGTCCGGGTGGACATGCGCCGGCGGGCGGCGGCCGCCCGCCGGTATCTGGCGCTCATGCAGCGAGAAGGCCCCGTCAGTGGTGGCGGCGACGGCCTTGAACAGCACCGCACTGTCGCGGACCCGCAGCCGCTCGCCACCACCCGCCGGCACGATCCGATAATCAGCCACCGCTCACGTCTAGCACGCCGCCGCGCTCCTGGCACCGGATGGTCCGGGCTAGCGCGCTGGCTCCGCGTGACATTGCTCACCGGCGATCGGTTGCCGGACCGGCGTCCGGTTACGCTGGCTTGAGCTGCCCGCTTGGTCCCGAAGGTGCGGGCAGCCGGTTCGGAGGGTTTCCATGAGCAGCATCCGGGTGGTCATTGCCAAGCCGGGCCTGGACGGACACGATCGGGGCGCAAAGGTTGTCGCCCGCGCGCTCCGCGACGCCGGGGTCGAGGTCATCTACACCGGGCTGCATCAGACGCCGGAGCAGATCGTGGCGGCAGCGCTACAGGAGGATGCCGACGCGATCGGCCTGTCCGTTCTGTCCGGCGCGCACATGACTCAGTTCAGCCGCGTGCTCGAGTTGCTGCGGGAGCAGAACGCCACCGACATCGTTGTCTTCGGTGGCGGCATCATCCCCGACGCCGACATCGCCCAGCTTGAGCAGCTGGGTGTCGCCAAGATCTTCACGCCAGGCGCCGCGACGACCGAGATCGTGGACTGGGTGGCCGCCACGCTCGGTGACGGGCAGGCCGCCGAGTCGGCTGGCCAGCGCGGCGGCTGACCGCGCACCAGTCTCCCAGCCCGGCTGCCCCCGGCAGCCTCCGCGGCACTAGGCTTCCAGGCGCGGGCCGCCGCGCCGCCGCGCCGCTGAACCGGGCCGCCGGGCCGCCGAACGTGGCGAAGGTGCCGGACCCCTAGCGCGGCACGCCGGACCGCAGCCACATCCCGAGTATCAAGGGACGGACCTTAGTGGACCTGTTCGAGTATCAGGCGAAGGAGTTGTTCGCCGAGTACGGCGTCTTGATCCAGCGTGGCCGCGTGGCCAGCACCGCGGCCGAGGCCGAGTCGATCGCGGCGGAGTTCGCGGCGAGCGGCAAGCCGCAGGTGGTGATCAAGGCGCAGGTCAAGACCGGCGGCCGCGGCAAGGCGGGCGGTGTGAAGCTCGCGGGAAGCCCGGCCGAGGCGCGAGCCAAGGCGGAGGCCATCCTCGGCATGGACATCAAGGGCCACACCGTGCACTCGGTGCTGGTGGCCGAGGACATTGACATCGCCGAGGAGTACTACCTCTCCTTCCTCATCGACCGGGCCGAGCGGACGTTTCTCGCCATGTGCTCGGTCGAGGGCGGTGTGGAGATCGAGGAAGTGGCGCGGACCAAGCCCGAGGCGCTGGCGAGGATCCCGGTCGATCCGCTCACCGGCGTCGACGGTGTCACGGCGCTCCAGATCGTGCGAGCCGGCGGGCTACCGGAGTACGCCCAGGCAGGCGCGGCAGAGCTCGCCGAGCGGCTGTGGGCGGTATTCACCGACGAGGACGCCACGCTGGCGGAGGTCAACCCGCTCGTGTACACCGGCGACGGCCGGGTCCTCGCGCTGGACGCCAAGGTCACGCTCGATGACAACGCGGCGTTCCGCCAGGACTGGGCCGCCTTCACCGACACCACGGCCGTCGATCCGCTCGAGGCGAGGGCCAGGGCGAAGCACCTGAACTACGTCAAGCTCGACGGCGCGGTCGGCATCATCGGCAACGGGGCCGGCCTGGTGATGTCGACCCTGGACGTGGTGGCCTACGCCGGGGAGGACTTCGGCGGGGTGCGGCCGGCCAACTTCCTGGACATCGGCGGCGGCGCGTCGGCCGAGGTGATGGCGAACGGACTGGACATCGTGCTGTCAGATCCGGACGTGCGCAGCGTGCTGGTCAACGTGTTCGGCGGGATCACCGCGTGCGACGCGGTCGCCAACGGCATCGTGTCGGCGATGGCGCTGCTCGCCGAGCGAGGCGATCAGGTAACGCACCCGATTGTGGTGCGGCTCGACGGCAACAAGGCGGCCGAAGGCCGGGCGATCCTGGACGAGGCCGCGCTGCCGGTCGTCCAGCAGGTCGCGACGATGGACAATGCGGCGCGCCGCGCCGCCGAACTGGCCGCCGCGGCCGCGAACGGAGTGTGACATGGCCATCTTCCTGACCGCGGACAGCCGGATCATCGTGCAGGGCATCACCGGCTCGGAGGGGCGCAAGCACGGCGCGCGGATGATCGCTGCGCGGTCGGCTGTTGTGGGCGGCACCAACCCGCGCAAGGCGGGCCAGGCCGTCGAGCTTGCGGGTCAGCAGGTACCGGTGTTCGGGACCGTCGCTGAGGCGATGGCGCAGACCGGTGCCGACACCTCCGTCGTCTTCGTGCCGGAGAGCGGCACGAAGACGGCGGTCATCGAGGCCATCGACGCAGCGATCCCGTTGGTCATCGTCATCACCGAGGGCGTGCCGGTGCACGACACCGCCGAGTTCTGGGCGTACGCGTGTGCGACGGGCAACCGGACCCGGATCGTCGGGCCCAACTGTCCGGGCGTCGCCTCGCCGGGCAAGTCGAACGCCGGCATCATCCCGGCGGACATCACCTCGGAAGGCCGGATCGGCTTGGTGTCCAAGTCCGGCACGCTCACCTACCAGATGATGTACGAGCTGCGCGACATTGGCTTCTCGACCGCCGTCGGGATCGGCGGCGATCCGATCATCGGCACCACACACATCGACTGCCTGCGCGCGTTCGAGGATGATCCGGAGACGGACGCCATCGTCATGATCGGCGAGATCGGCGGAGACGCCGAGGAGCGGGCGGCCGCCTTCATCGAGCGGAGCATCAGCAAACCGGTAGTCGCCTACGTCGCCGGGTTCACCGCCCCCGAGGGCAAGACGATGGGCCACGCGGGCGCGATCATCTCCGGCTCGGCCGGGACCGCGCAGGCAAAGAAGGAAGCTCTGGAAAAGGTGGGCGTGCGCGTCGGGCGGACCCCGAGCGAGACCGCGCGCATCGTGCGTGACGTCATGCGGGGGTAACGCCAGCAACGCTGCGGGTCCGGGTCGTTCCCTGGAGGCTGCGCTGCCGGGGTTCGGGGGTCGTTCCCTGGAGGCTGTGCTGCGGGGGTTCGGGGGTCGTCCCCCGGAGGCTGCACCGCGGGGGTTCGGGGGTCGTCCCCCGGAGGCTGCACCGTGCGGTCCGGCGCGCCTCCCCGGCCCTGGTGGCCGGGATTGCCAGGCTTGACTGCGTGACAGCTCGTCCGGCCACCACTGCCGCCCGCACCCGCCCGGCGGATAGCGGGGGAACAGCTCGGGAAGGCAGCCCGGCCGGCCCGCGGTCGCTGCTCAGCATCGGGACCATCGCGGCGCTCGCCGTGTCCGGAACCGGGCTGGCGGTGGTCACGCTGCTCGTCCTCGTCGGCTTCGTCGCCGCGCCGCATGCGGGGTTCGGGCTGCCGGCCGTGCTGCGGACCGCGGCGATGCTGTGGTTGGTCGGTGATCACGTCGGCGTCAGCTTCCGCGGCGCGGGCCGAATCGGGATGCTTCCTCTTGGCCTGGTGGTGCTGCCGGGATCGCTGCTGTGGCGAGCCGGCCGCTGGGTGGCGCGGGCCGGCGGCGTCGGCAGACTGCGCCATGTGGGTCTCGCCGCGCTGGGACTGGCGATCCCGTACGCCGTCGTGACCGGGGCGCTCGCGATCGCGAGCAGGTCAGCGCTGGCATCAGCGTCGCTGCTGCAAGCGGTCGGCTGGGGCTTCCTGCTCGCATTCGCGGCGGGCGGGCTGGGTGCGGCCCGGGCGCTGGCGCCGTGGCCGACGCTGATCAGGCTGTTGCCGCAGCGCCCGCGGTCGGTCGTCGTCGCCGCCGCGGGCACGCTCGGCGCGCTCGCCACAGCCGGTGCACTCGTAGCGGCCGTCAGCCTGGCCATGCATCTGCACGAGGCGGAAACGCTGGAGCGGAGCCTCGCGCCCGGCCTCGTGGGCACGGTTCTCCTGCTGTTGCTCCAGCTGCTGTACCTGCCGAACGCGATCGTGTGGGCGATCGCCTTCACCCTCGGCCCCGGATTCGCGTTCGGCTCGGCGACGGTCGTGGCGCCGACGGGCTCGGCGCTGGGCCAGTTGCCCGCGTTGCCGCTGCTGGCGGCGTTGCCTCCGGGCGTGCACTCCGCGCTGCCGGGCGGGCTGGAGCCGGTCGTGCTCGCGCTGCCCTATCTCGCTGGTGGGCTCGGCGGGCTGCTGCTGGTCCGGGCAGTGTCCATCCGAGGGGCGACGCCCGGAACCGCTACTGGCACCGGACTGGGGCTGGATACCGCGCCGATGCTCGGCCTTGTCTGCGGCGTGGTGTCGGGCGGTGTGCTCGGGCTGCTGGCAGCCGTTTCCGGAGGTCCGCTCGGCGACGGCCGGCTGGCAGCGGTCGGCCCGTCACCGTGGCAGGTTGGCGTCGTGTCGGCGCTCGAGCTCGGCATCTCGACGGCAGTGGCCGCCGGCGTGCTCAACTACCTGGCGCTGCGCCGGGCGGGCGCGCTGCCGAGGCAGCCCGGTCCCGGCAGGCCCGGTCCCGGCGGGCCCGATCCCGGTGGGCCCGGCCCGGGCACGCCCTACCCGACCGAGCCAGACGGCGGCGCACACGTCATCTACCTGGACACCGCGGCGGCAGACCTGCCGTCGGCCGACGGCACGGCGCCGCGAGGCCCCGCCGCCTTGCCCTGAGGACGGCACAGTACGCTGCGGCCAAGGAACACCGAAGGAGCCACCGTCAGTCAGTCCCGATTGCTCGTGCTGGTTTCTGGCACGGGCAGCATCCTGCAGGCGCTGATGGACGCCTGTGCCGATCCCGGCTACGGCGCTCGGATTGTCGCGGTCGGTGCGGACCGGACCGGGACCGGCGGCGTCGCCAGGGCCGAGGCAGCGGGCATACCGACTTTCGTGCGGCGGCTGAAGGACTCGCCCGAGCGGTTCGCCTGGGACCGGATGCTGACGTCGGAGTGCGCCGCGTTCGAGCCCGACCTCGTGATCATGGCAGGGTTCCTCAAGCTCGTCGGGGCGGATTTCCTGCGCCAATTCGACGGCCGGATTGTCAACACGCATCCGGCCCTGCTGCCCTCGTTCCCTGGTCTGCACAGCGTGCGGGATGCGCTGCGGCACGGAGTGAAAGTAACCGGCTGCAGCGTCATCCTCGTGGACGCAGGGGTCGACAGCGGCCCCATCCTGGCTCAGGAGAGCGTGCCGGTGCTGGACACCGACGACGAGGCGACGCTGCACGAGCGGATCAAGGTTGCCGAGCGCACGCTCGTGGTGGACACGGTGGGCCGAATGGTGCGGGACGGGTGGTCCGTGCAGGAGCGCCGAGCGCGGATCGGCGCGTCGGCCGGCAGGGCAAGGTGGTGATCACGTGACCAGGGTCGCGATCCGGCGGGCGCTGCTCAGCGTCTACGACAAGAGCGGGCTCGTGGAGCTCGCCACGGCGCTGCACGCCGCCGGGGTGCAGATCGTGTCGACGGGCAACTCCGCGGCGACGATCGCAGCGGCGGGCGTGCCGGTCACCGCCGTCGAGGACGTTACCGGCTTCTCCGAGTGCCTGGACGGCCGGGTCAAGACGCTGCACCCGGCGCTGCACGCCGGCCTGCTCGCCGACCTGTCCAGGGAAAGCCACCGCGAGCAGCTAGCTGACCTTGGCATCGAACCGTTCGAGCTGCTGGTGTCGAACCTGTACCCGTTCGAGCAGACGGTGGCGAGCGGCGCGAGCCCGGACGAGTGCGTGGAGCAGATTGACATCGGGGGACCGGCCATGGTCCGCGCGGCTGCGAAGAACCACGCGAGAGTCGCGGTTGTGACAAGCCCGGACAGATACCCGGACGTGGTGGCGGCGCTCACGGCGGGCGGATTCACCCTGGCGCAACGACGGCGGCTCGCAGCCAGCGCTTACGCGCACACGGCGGCGTACGACGCCGCGGTCTCGTCCTGGTTCGCCGCCCGGTACGCGCCCGATGCCGTGGCCGCGGAGACCGGCTGGCCGGACGTGGTCGGGACGCTCTGGCGCCGGCAGGACGTGCTGCGGTACGGGGAGAACCCGCACCAGCGCGCCGCGCTGTATCGGCCGTCCGGTGCCTCGGTCGCCGACCCTGGCATCGCGGCGGCACAGGTGCTGCACGGAAAGGCCATGTCCTACAACAACTTCACCGACGCCGACGCCGCGCGCCGTGCCGCGTTCAGCTTCGCCGAGCCGTGCGTGGCGATCATGAAGCACGCCAATCCGTGCGGCATCGCGGTCGGCGCGGACCTGGCCGAGGCGCATCGCAAGGCAACCGCCAGCGACCCGGAGTCCGCGTTCGGCGGCGTCATCGCGGCCAACGGCGCGGTGACCGTCGCGGTGGCCAGCCAGATCGCGGACATCTTCACCGAGGTGATCATCGCGCCCGAATTCGAGGCCGCCGCGCTGGACATCCTGTCTCAGAAGAAGAACCTGCGCCTGCTGCGCTGCCCGCCGCCACGCCTGGAACCGGGCGTGGCCGACCCGGAGTGGCGCAGGGTCAGCGGCGGCCTGCTCCTGCAGACCCCGGACACCGGCAGTCAGCCGGGCGACTCGGCAGCCGACTGGAGGCTCGTGGCGGGCAGCGTGGCTGACCCCGAGACGGTGGCCGACCTGGAGTTCGCCTGGCGGGCCTGCCGCGCGGTGAAGTCGAACGCGATCTTGCTGGCCAGCGGGCGGGCCAGCGTCGGCATCGGCATGGGCCAGGTCAGCCGCGTCGATGCCAGCCGGCTAGCCGTAGCCAGGGCGGGCGACCGGGCAGTCGGATCGGTAGCTGCGAGTGACGCCTACTTCCCGTTCCCGGACGCGCTGGAGGTGCTGATCGAGGCCGGGGTGCGCGCGGTGGCCGAGCCGGGCGGCTCGGTCCGTGACGAGCAGTCCATAGCCGCTGCCCGGGACCGCGGCGTCGCGCTGTACTTCACCGGGGTGCGCCACTTCTACCACTGACCGCCTCATCCGCGACCTGAGCGGCCGAACCAGAACCAAGTGCGGTCGCTTGGTGTCCCCGACAAGGACGTGGTTCGGCTGGTCGGGAAGAATGATCACGATGACTGCGACGATTCTCGACGGCAAGGCCACGGCCGCCGCTATCAAGGCTGATCTGACCCAGCGGGTGGCGAAGCTCGCGACCGCGGGCAGCACGCCTGGCCTCGGCACGGTGCTGGTTGGCGACGACCCCGGCAGCCGCGCCTACGTGGCCGGAAAGCACCGAGACTGCGCAGCGGTCGGGATCCGGAGCATCAGGCGGGACCTGCCGGTCGACGCCACTCAGCAGCAGGTAGAGGACGTCGTGGCCGAACTCAACGCCGACCCCGCCTGCACCGGGTACATCGTGCAACTGCCGCTGCCGGCCGGCCTGGATGCCCAGCGAGTGCTCGGCATGATCGATCCGGACAAGGATGCTGACGGCCTGCAGCCGGCCAACCTGGGGAAGCTCGTGTTGGGCGAGCCGGGACCGCTGCCGTGTACGCCGAAGGGCATCGTGGCGCTGCTGCGCCGCTACGACGTGCCGATCGCGGGTGCGGAGGTCACCGTCATCGGGCGGGGCATCACCGTCGGGCGCGCGCTGGGTCTCCTGCTGACCCGCCGCTCCGAGAACGCCACCGTGACCCAGTGCCACACGGGCACCAGGGACCTCGCCGCGCACACTCGCGCGGCCGACATCGTCGTGGTTGCGGCGGGGCGCCCTGCGCTGGTCACCCCGGACATGGTCAAGCCCGGCGCGGCGGTCGTGGACGTGGGCATCACCAGGACGGACGCGGGGCTGGTCGGCGACGTGGATCCTGCGGTGGCGGACGTCGCAGCGTTCCTGGCCCCGGTTCCCGGCGGGGTCGGCCCGATGACCCGGGCGATGCTGCTGGCGAACGTCGTCGAGGCGGCGGAACACCAGCTGGCCGTCGGCTGATCCGGCCGCTGACCGACTTTCCACCGATCCCGTACGCTCAAACCAGAACATACCACCCGGATTACCGCGCGAAATCGGTGGGAAGTCTGGTGCGGCCCGCGAACCCGACCCGGATTGCTGGCACTACTCGCCAGTAACATAAGCTGGTAGTGCTGTCTGGGTGGCGGCGACCTGCCGCGCGCGGTTGGCGGCGCCTTGGCAGGCTGTACAGTGCTCGGTGGCCGGCGTGGCCGGACGCTCGGTGGCCGGCGTGGCCGGATGCTCGGTGGCCGGGGTGGCCGGATGCTCGGTGGCCGGGGTAGCCGGGATGCTCGGCGGCCGGCGTGGCCGGATGCTCGGCGGCCCGCGTGGCCGCGCGCGGGTGGCGGGCGTAGCCGGGTGCCGGTAGTCGGCCGGTGCGCACGGTTGGTTCAGACAGAAAGGTCGGGCGAGCTGATGAACATCGTGGTCTTGGTCAAGCAGGTACCCGACACCTACTCGGAGCGGAAGCTGCGGGCCGAGGACAGCACCCTGGACCGGGACGCCGCCGACGCGGTCATCAACGAGCTTGACGAGTACGCGATCGAGGAGGGCCTGCGGCTGGTCGAGCAGCACGGCGGCGAG
>JASHQA010000069.1 GCA_030037785.1 Streptosporangiaceae bacterium | reverse complement strand
CGGCACGCGAAGCCGCCCGGCACACCGGCCCGCCCGGCCCACGACACCGACCGCCAGCAGCGGCCCCAAGCCGCGAATCGCACCGTGGGAGTGGGATTGCTATGGCTGGAGCCATAGCAATCCCACTCCGACCGCCCGACACCGCGCCGTTGCGATGCCGGGCGGTAGCGGGCAGGCAGCCGCCAGTGCCAGCTCGGGCCTTAGCCCTGGACGGACACCAGGCTGCCGTAGGTCAGGTACGGATAGGCCTGCTCGGCATCGTTGTAGGGCAGTTCGACGCAGCCCAGGCTCTGCGGGAAGCCGTATGACCCGCGCGGGAAGTAGTGCACCGCGTCGCCACCGTTGAAGTAGGCAACGAACTCGACCGGATCGGCGTAGTGGCTGCCGTCGGGATTGGTGCCACTCATGATCTGGAACGGCAGTCGCTCAAAGACCGGGAAGGTGCCGTCCACCGTCGGCGCCACCGCAATGCCGGTGTTGGCGAGACTCTGCAGCACGACCCGGCCGTCGTGCCAGATGGTCAGCGTCTCTGGTGACCCCTTGCTGGCGATCGCGTAGGTGTAGCCGTTGGCGTTCTGCTCGCCGCGCTCCTGCGCCTGGAACAGCGCCGTCCACAGTTGCGGCGTCAGGCTGCCGTTGATGGTCATGTTGTGCTCGGACTTGAACGCCATGACCGCGCCCTGGAGTATGACGTTGGCCTGGTCGGGCGACCAGTCGGCTTGCAGCGTCGAGGGGTAGCCGGACTCCCAGGAGTAAGTGCCTGGCGGTGGCTGGAACGCCTCACCCTGCGGAGTATCGGCGGCCTCGTCGGCGCCCCACAGGTCCGCCGCCATGGCCGGCGTGCTGGTGTCCGGCACAAAGGTCAGGGGCAGGTAGCCCTGCTCAGCCAGCAGGACGGCCAGCCCGGCCTGACTGTAGGCGGCGGTGGTGAACTGCGAGGTGACAGCGGCCGTGAGCAGCCCGCCGCTGGATGAGTGGACTCCCGAGCTACCGCCCGGGATTCGCACCGTGATCTGTGTGGACTCGTCGAACGGTTTGGTCGGCGTGAACTCCAGCGCGTCGCCGAACGCCGTCCAGCTACCGGGCACGCTCGGCGTCAGCGTCGGTTTCTGGGAGCCGGGCGAGACCGGCCCGGAGAACGTCACGATGATCGGATTCGCGCCGTCGACTCCGGTGGCCTGGTTAGCCGGTGAGATCGATACCACGCGGATCGACGATGCGGTCTTTGCCGCGTTCGGCCCGGTCTGAGACGACGTCACCGCGTACGCGATGCCCGCGGTGGCCGCTAGCACGGCCGCGGTGCCGATCGCCACGACCTTGGGTCCGCGCCAGCCGGGTCGGCTCGTCGTGCCGCCGGTCGTACCGTGGCCCGACCCGCCGCCCTCGCCGCTAGCCGCTTGGCCGGGCTTGCCGCCTGGCGCTGCGTCGCCATCGGCCGATCCGGTCGCGTTCTCCGGTACTGACCCGCCGCCGACTACTGACCCTCCGCCGGTTACTGACCCTTCGCCGGCTACTGACCCTTCGCCGTTCTCGCCGGCAGACCCTTCGTCGCCGGGCTGCTGCGCTGGCCGCCTCACTCCGAACACGCCAAACCCCCCGTCCCGTGGCGTCTCCGCTGGTGCGCAGCCATCGCCCCCGCGACTGCGCGCCTGTCAGCCTAGTTACTAAGCGTCACAGTCGTACCCGTACTGTCACCTGGATAGCTATGAGGTGCGTAAACGATCAGTAACGGCACGCGTCCAACGGGACTGCGCGGCCCGCGTCGGCCTAGCCGGGCCAGGGCAGGCGCGACGGCCACCCGAGTGCGGTATTCTGACAAGCCGCCATCTTCTCAGCCGTGTCGGCCCGCTTCTGAGGGCTGATCAGGCTGCCACGGACGCCGACACGAACTGGAGAACGTCGCCATGACCGGGGGGCTCACTCCCAAGTGGAAGAAGTCACGATCGCGGACGCGGTCCCGTCGTGCGCAGTGGAAGGCCAAGCCTCCGACGCTCGCTACCTGCCCGCGCTGCCGGGAAGCTGTCCTGCCCCACACGGCGTGCTCGTCCTGCGGTTGGTACAAGGGGCGCGAGTACGTGCAGGCGATCAAGGGCTCTAACGCCTAGCCACCCGAGGCGGGGTTCTGCGACCGGTCGCCGCCTACTACACCTGTAACTGATGGACCGCGACTGGTGCGACTGCGCTGCGTGCGTCTCCGGGCGTGACGCTAAGGGCCTCGACAAGCCCGCGTACACCGAGGACGGACCGGAGTACCTGGTTACGTCCGAGGGCCTCCGGCGCGTCATGACGGTGGGCAGCGAGCTGCGCGAGTGGGACGGCCGCAACAGGCTCCCGCGCTGCATCGACTGCGGCTTCCCGCAGCACGGCGGCCATGCTGACGACTGCCCTCATGCCCGTCCGTGGCAGCGCCGCACATAGCTGCGCCACTGTCTTCGACCTGCGGACTCTGGCGGGCTCAGCCGACCGAAGTTGACCAGAGGTAGGCGGCTCACCTGCGACGGTGCTGCTGAGCGCGAACACTTTCGGGTGCCCGCGACGTCCTCGGGAACGACGCCTTTGCCACCGCCCAGGCCCGCCCGGATCAGGAGGTAGGGGTCGGGCCGTCGGACCACGGGACCGTGCTAGCCGTACCCCGGATTCGGGTGCCCGCACGGTGGACCCCTGGCTCGTTCGAGACCAAGATCGAAAAGGTGGACGACCGAGGTGGTCGGCGCCGAAGATCAAAGGAGGCAGTCCAGTGCACAACCCGACTGAGCATCAGCAATCGACCGGGGTGGCTCCATCGGCCACCAGGGGTACCTTCACAGCGTTCGGGGCGCGCCACGTAACGGGCGTGGCAGTCACCCGGTGGGTCGCGGCGGCCTGCTTCGTGGTCTCGGGCGCGGTGCTGTTGGCCCTCGGTTACTGGTGGGGCGTGTCCCTGTTCGCGGCGGCCGCGCTGAACGGCTCGCTCGCCTACCTGGTCCCGCGCTGGAACCTGCTCCGGGATGCCCCGACCAACGCCAAGCTATCGGCGTAGGTCTCACAGTGACCGACGCAGGTTCATCTCCCACCAGGGGTACCTTCACGGCGTTCGGGGCGCGCCACGTAACGGGCGTGGCAGTCGCCCGGTGGGTTGCCGCGGCCTGTTTCGTGGTCTGGGGCGCGGTGCTGTTGGCCCTCGGTTACTGGTGGGGGTTGTTCCTGTTCGCGGCGGCCGGGCTGAACGGCTCGCTCGCCTACCTGGTCCCGCGCTGGAACCTGCTCCGGGATGCCCCCAAGAACGTCGAGCGCGTACGCGAGCTGCAACGATCGCGGGCTCTCGTGGTGGACGACGCGGCAGCCCGGCTACGCCGCATCGAACAGGACCTGCACGACGGAGCCCAGGCTCAGCTGGTCGCTGTCGTCATGAAGCTGGGGCTCGCTCGGGACCATCTCAGCACCGCGGCTGCCAGGCCCGAGGGCGCCGACCTCGGCCGTGCCCTGGAACTGGTCGACGCCGCCCACCGCGGAGCGATGGAGGCCATCACCGAACTGCGTGACCTAGCCAGGGGCATCTATCCACCGGCCTTGGACGACGGCCTCGGTGCCGCCCTGGCCGGTCTCGCGGCACGCAGCGGCCTGCCGGTCGAGCGCGTCGTCGACCTGCCCGAGCGCCCGTCCCCTGCCATCGAGACGATCGCCTACTTCTGCGCCGCGGAGTTGCTCACCAACGCGGCGAAGCACAGCGGTGCCGGGCGAGCCAGGGTGGAGGTGCTCCACCAGCCCGGCTTCGTGACGATGCGAGTCAGCGACGACGGCACCGGCGGTGCCCGACTCGAGCCCGGCGGAGGCCTGGCCGGCCTCGCAGAGCGGGTCAAGACCGTCGATGGCAGGCTACAGATCGAAAGTCCGGCCGGGGGCCCCACGGTGGTCACCGTCGAACTGCCATCTCGCGTCTGACCCGATAGGAGGAGCCTCGAATGCGGATCGTCATCGCCGAAGACTCCGCCGTCATCCGGGCCGGGCTGGTCGAGATCCTGGCCGACCGGGGACACGAGACGGTGGCCGCCGTGGGCGACGCCGCGGCTCTCCGAGCGGCCGTCGACGAGCACGAGCCGGATGCTGCCGTCGTGGACGTGCGAATGCCGCCCGACTACACCGACGAGGGTGTCCGGGCGGCCATCGCCATCCGCCGTGACCACCCCGGCACCGGCGTGCTGGTCTTCTCCCAGTACATCGAGACCCGCCACGCCGCCGAGCTCCTTGGAGCGGCATCCGGCCGCGGTGCCGCCGGCGTCGGATACCTGCTCAAGGACCGCGTCGGCGATGTCGGCGAGTTCGTAGACGCGCTGAGCCGCGTGGCGGCCGGAGGCACCGCCCTCGACCCCGAGGTCGTCACCCAACTCCTAGGGGCCACCCGGCGCACCGATGACCTCCACACTCTCACTCCCAGAGAGCACGACGTCCTGTCCCTGATGGCCGAAGGCAGGTCGAACGGTGCCATCGCCGGCACCCTTGTGATCTCGGAGCGGGCGGTCGAGAAGCACGTCGCCAACATCTTCGCGAAGCTCGGATTGGCCCCCTCGGACGCTGACCACCGACGCGTGCTGGCCGTCCTCCGCTATCTGGAGTCCTGACCAGGCGATCGACCAGACGGCCAGCTACCTAGCGAAACTCGGTCGGTGGGCGATACTGGGATCGAACCAGTGACCTCCTCGGTGTGAACGAGGCGCTCTCCCGCTGAGCCAATCGCCCGAGCACCCTGCGGCTGCCTGCACTCCCTCGCGCCGGCAAACCGGGCGCAGCGGGTCGTGCACGGCCAGTCGGATCACCCCGACCGCAGAGCGATCTCAGCGTAGCGCATGGCGGCCCGACGCCGGCCGATCTGACCCTGGCCGGTCCCGACGCCGGCCGGTCCCGACGCCGGCCGGTCCCGACGCTGGCCGGTCCCGACGCTGGCCGGTCCTGGCGCTGGCCGGGTCCTGGCGCTGGCCGATCCCGACGTGCGGCCTACGCAGTCCGGGATCTGAGCCCCGACTACCAGCCCAACACCGGAGCCCGGCAGCAGCACCCCAGTCAGCCGCACCTTGATCGTTGTGAGATTTCTATGGGCGGAGCCATAGCAAATCCACTCCCACGGCGTGCTGGGCTCCGGCGTACTGAGCTCCGGCGTACTGAGCTCCGGCGTGCTGAGGTCCGGCGTGCTGAGGTCAGTCCTGGGCTGCCTGCGTGGCACCCTGAACGGGAATAGATTACAAAGTCCGGACATACCTGTTTTAGTCAAATAATGACGTCCGACTGACTTGACCGGGACAGACTGGGCATTTCCTGGTGAAAGTTCCAGGATTGAAGGATGCGCGGGCGGGAGGCTAACGCCGGGCACGGTTCCCGGTCTTCCCTGGACTGCTGAGACGAAGGTCACATCTGAAGCGTGTTACCCGCCGGGATGATCCTGCGTCTAAACCAGTGTTTTAATGCGAGAAGCGTTTGACCAGGTCACGGCCGGTTTGTGGATCGGTGACCGAGGTTACGAACGACTTCGTTCGCGGAATCAAGATCCCGCGAAACCAATTCAGCGGGACACGCGATGTCCTATGTGAGAGGGCAACCGCGCACCAATATGTGAAGCCCGGCAATCCGGGACACGACAAGGCAGAAGGTCTGACCCGATGATGAACAGCAGCGTGACCGTGTCCGCCGAACTCGGCCTGAACCTGGTAGTTCCCGACCACGGATCCGTCCCCCTCGTGGCGAGCCTCTACTACAGCGCCGAGGACCCGTACGCGATCCGCATGGCGTTCCACGTGGGGACCGACGAGCCGGTCGAGTGGATCTTCGCCCGTGACCTGCTCGCGGTCGGCCTCGAGGGCGCGGCTGGCGAGGGCGACGTTCAGGTGTGGCCGAGCGACGGAGCAGACCACGACGTGCTGAACATCGCGCTGTCGTCCCCCTTCGGCGAGGCCCAGTTCGAGGCGCCGCGCGACTCCACCGCAGCGTTCCTCACCCGGACGTACGAGGTCATCGCGCCTGGCCACGAGAGCGACTACATCGACGTCGAGGCCGAGCTGGACGAGTTCCTCTGGCAAGCCTGACGCGAATTGCCCCCCAATATGGCCATGCCGCGTGCGGCATGGCCATTTCACGGATCGGGTGATTCCGCCGCCCGGCTGCCAAATACCTCGGCCGCCTTTCGGGTCACCGGACCGGGGACCGCGACCAAGTTCGAGCCATTTACCTTCCGGATCGGCTGCACGTCCCTCGTTGTCCCGGTAAGGAACGCTTCGTCGGCACCAGCCAGCGCCGCCAGCGACAGATCTTCTTCAGCGCCGCCCACCCACTCGAGGACAAGAGCCCTGGTCACACCGGCCAGGCAGCCCGCCGACAAGGGCGGTGTCACGAGCCTGCCGTCGACCACGACAAAGAGGTTCGTGCCGGTCCCCTCGCACAGGTTCCCCGCGATGTTCCCGAAGATCGCCTCGCCAGCGTCGTGCTCGGCCGCGTAGCTGAGGGCCCGGACATTCTCGGCGTAAGACGTCGTCTTGAGGCCGGCCAGCGCACCAAGCTCGTTGCGCGGCCAGGGCACGATGGCCACGTCGACGTAATCGGCTGGCGCCTGCTGCGCCGCGAGCGCTACCACGGCGGTGAGGGCAGACTTACCGCGTTCCGATCCCAGTGGGCCCATGCCCGCGGTGATCGTGATGCGCATCCGGGCGAGCGGCACGCTGGGTGACGCCTCGACGACGGCTGCCACGCCGCCCCTGATCTGGTCCAGGTCCGGCGCGGGCAGGCCGAGGCCGGCCGCGGATCTGGCGAGCCTGGCGAGGTGGCGGCTGAGCGCGAACGGCTGGCCGGCCGTGACCTTGATCGTCTCGAACGCGCCGTCGCCGACCACCAGTCCGTGGTCGAAGACCGAGATCCTGGCCTCACTGTCGGGGAGCAGGTCCCCGTTTATCCAAACAGGCA
>JASHQA010000068.1 GCA_030037785.1 Streptosporangiaceae bacterium | reverse complement strand
GTGGCCAGCCCTACTCCGATCATCTCAAGCCACTGACCGGCATAGGACGGATGGCGCAGCCACCGGTACGGACCGGTGCCGGTGACCCGCTGGCCGTCCTGGATCTGCACGTGGCCGGTGAAACTGTCGCCCAAGGTGGCTATCGACCACTGCCGCAGGGCGATGCCCGCCCCGGTGACCGCGACGCCCGCGAGCACGCAGCGGGTGCGACGCCGGTCGTCAGCGGTCAGTGCCGGCAGCCAGGTCGCGGCTGCGAGCGCGCCGATACCGGCTGGCCACCACGTCAGCGCCAGCAGACGCGTCGACGCCGGATCGACGTCGGAGTCGGAGGACACCAGCGACCGGTGCGAGCCATGCCGACGCTGGCGGACTATCTCGACGCCCTCCAGAAGGCCGATCAGCTCCAGTAGTCCGGCCGGGACCGCGAGCTGGCTAAGGCGGGGCACTCGGGGAGGTTACCGCGATCGCGGCGAGACGCGGGCGGGGCTCACGCCGCGGGGAGCGGCGTCTGCGGTGGGACGATACCGGCATGCAGACGGACTGGGATGTCCCCATCGTGATGGACGACGGCGTGGTACTGCGGGCCGACGTGTTCCGGCCGGGTGACAGTGGCCGTTGCCCGGTGATCATGACGCACGGACCGTACGCCAAGTGGCTGGCGTTCGAAGAGGGCTTTCCCCGCCAGTGGGCCAACCTCGAGTCCCAGCACCCGGACGCGCTGGCCGGTTCGTCCGGCCTGCACATGAACTGGGAAACCGTCGACCCGGAGAAGTGGGTGCCGGACGGTTACGTCGTCATCAGGGTGGACTCGCGCGGCGCCGGCCGCTCACCCGGCTACCTGGACATCTTCTCGCCGCGCGAGACGCGCGACTATTACGAGTGCATCGAGTGGGCCGCGGCGCAGTCGTGGAGCAACGGGAAGGTCGGCCTGCTCGGGGTGTCCTACTACGCGATCAACCAGTGGCAGGTCGCGGCGCTCCAGCCGCCGCACCTAGCCGCGATCTGCCCGTGGGAGGGCGGCAGCGACTTCTACCGCGACTTCACCCGGCACGGCGGCATCCTCAACGTGTTCGTCCGGCAGTGGTATCCGCCGCAGGTAGCCGGCGTCCAGCACGGCGTCGGCGAGCGCGGTCCGCGGCACCGCGCCACGGGCGGCCTGGCTGCCGGACCGGACACGCTGACCGAGCCTGAGCTGGCGGCCAGTCGGGCCGACACGCCGGCGCTGCTGCTCGGGCACCCGATGCTCGACGACTACTACCGCGACCGAAGCCCCGAGCTCGAGCGGATCATGGTGCCGGTGCTGTCGGCCGCGAACTGGGCGCACCACCTGCACACCCGCGGCAACTTCGAGGGCTACGCGCGGGCGGGCAGTGCGCAGAAGTGGCTCGAGGTGCACGGCCTGCAGCACTGGGTTGAGTTCTATACCGACTACGGCGTCGCGCTGCAGAAGCGGTTCTTCGGCCACTTCCTCAAGGGGGAGGACACCGGGTGGGATCGGCAGCCGCCGGTGCTGCTCCAGGTGCGGCGCGTCGACGGGAGCTTCCAGCAGCGGGCCGAGCAGGAGTGGCCGCTCGGGCGGACGCAGTGGACAAGGTTCCAGCTCGACATCGTCACGAGGGAGCTTGCGGCGGAGCCGGACGGCACGCAGCGCGCCATCGCCTTTCCCGCGATGGGGACCGGGCTGGACTTCTGGACGCCGCCGCTCGACCGGCCGCTGGAGATCACCGGGCCGAGCGCGGGTCGGCTCACGATCGCGTCGTCGACCGCCGACGCGGACCTCTTCCTCACCCTGCGCGTGCTCGACCCGGATGGTCGCGACGTCACGTTCGTGAGCGGCCAGGACCCGCGCGGCTGCGTCGGGTTCGGCTGGCTGCGCGCGTCGCACCGCAAGACCGACCCCGAGCGCAGTCTGCCGTGGCGGCCGTGGCACACCCACGACGAGCGTCAGCCGCTCACACCCGGCGAGCCGGTCACGGTCGACGTCGAGATCTGGCCGACCTCGGTCGTGATCCCGGCCGGGTACCGGCTCGGCGTGTCAGTCAGCGGCCGCGACTTCGAACTGCCGGGCGACGGGCCCTGGCCGGTCGCCTTCGGCGTCACGATGCGCGGCAACGGCATCTTCGTGCACGACGACCCGGCCGACCGGCCGCAGGCCACCTTCGGCGGCACCACCACGCTGCTGTCCGGCGGCGACACCCCGTCCTACCTGCTGCTGCCGGTGATCCCGGCGGCCGACACCGGTCAGCAGGCGGCGTGGGAGTGGGATCACTATGGGTCCAGCCATAGTGATCCCACTCCCACGGTGGCCGGGCGGCTCGCGCCGGGCTAGCTGCCCCCGGCGGACGGATCCCGAACGCACCGCCAGGCACGTCGCCGGTCGGTGGCGGACCGGGGCCACGGCTGGTCAGGTCACGCCGGCCGCGGCGAGCGTGGCCTTGATCGCGCGCAGCGCGGCACGGATGTTCTCCACCGAGTTCGCGTACGAGAACCGCAGGTAGCCCTCGCCGAACGGGCCGAACGCGGTCCCGGCCAGCGCTGCGACGCCGGCCTCGGCCAGCAGCCGGGCCTGCAGTTGCGCGGCGGTCAGCCCGGTGTCCGCGACGGCGGGGAAGGCGTAGAACGCACCCTGCGGCTGCACGCAGCGCACGCCGGGAAGGTCGCGCAGCCCGGCGACGGTGACGTCGCGTCGCCGGGCGAACTCCGCGACCATGTCCTCGACCGGCGCCCACGGTCCCTCCAGGGCCGCGATCGCCGCGTACTGGCTGAATGCCGACGTGCACGACACCGAGTTGATGACCAGCCGGGTCACCGGCTCCACGAGCGGAGCCGGGAAGACGCCGAACCCGAGCCGCCACCCGGTCATCGCGAACGTCTTCGACCAGCCGTCGAGCAGGATCGTGCGGTCGGCCATGCCGTCGACGTCGAGCACGCTCGCGTGTGGCTGCGCACCGTAGCGGATGGCCCAGTACACCTCGTCGCTGAGCACGATCAGGTCATGGCGCTGCGCGATCTCCGCGATAGCCTCGCAGTCTGAGCGGGTCAGCGCGCTGCCGCACGGGTTGTGCGGCGAGTTGATGATGAGCAGCTTGGACCGGTCGGTGACCAGCCGCGCCAGCTCGTCGGTGTCGATGCGGAAGTCGTTGCCCTCGCGCAGCGGGATCGGGACGCCGACGGCGCCGGCCAGGCCGGTGATCGACTCATACATCGGGAAGCTGGGGTCGGGATACAGCACCTCGTCGCCCGCACCACAGAGGGCCATGATCGTGAAGAACATGATCGGCTTGGCGCCAGGTGTCACGATCACGCGGTCCGGTGCGGTTCGCAACCGGCCGGTGCGCTCCAGGAAGCTAGCCACTGCCTCGCGCAGCGGGGGAATGCCCGGCGCGGGCACGTAATGCGTCTGACCCGCCTGCAGGGCCTCGACGGCCGCCTCGACGATGTGCGGGGCGGTCGGGAAGTCCGGCTCGCCTATCTCCAGGTGGATGATCCGCGCTCCGGCGGCCTCCATGGCCTTGGCGCGAGCGAGCACCTCGAACGCCGACTCGGTGCCGAGCCTGCTCATCCGGTCTGCGAGGGCGAAAGCTGCCATAACGGAGATGGTAGGCGACCGGGGTGTGCCGGGCTTTGTGGCGGACGCCATGTCCGCACCCGCGTCGGCGTGCAAGCATGACGGTCGCAGGGCCGCCACCGGAGAGGAGAGGCAGGATGCCGGACGCACCCGACCCCAGGGACGTGCTGCGGCGCTTCTTCGCGACGCTGAGCACGGGAGATTACGACGCCATCGGCGACTTCTTCGCAGCCGACTCGGTCTGGGAGGTCAACAACGTCGCGGCCGGGCACCCCGGCGCGCGCGGGCGCCGGGCGATCATCGAGGATTTTCTCCGGCCGGTCCGCGACGGGCTCTTCGAGCCGGGCGATCCGAAGATCGAGGTCGTCCGCATGGTCTGCGACGGCGGCTGGGTGGCGGCTCAGACCATCGCCAGGGGCAGCCTGCGGAACGGGAACCGCTACGAGAACTCCTACGCCTGGTTCGCGCAGATCGACGGCGAGTACGTGAAGTTCCTGAAGGAGTACATGGACACCGCGTACGCCTTCGAGGTCTCCAGGCCCGCCCCCGACCAGGCGGTGGCCGACGCGCACGTCGCCGAGCAGCTACGGAAGCTGGGCCATGAGGCGTAACGCCCGGCGCGGGGCGCCCGTCACCAGGCGTAGTGCTCAGGCGCGGGCTTGAAGCCGGGGAAGATGGCGTCGAGCCGCTTGAGCACGTCCTCGTCGAGCGCAAGGGTCAGCGCCCGCTGAGCGTCGTCCAGCTGGGCCAGCGTGCGCGGCCCGACGATCGGCGCGGTCACGCCGTCCTGGTGCAGCAGCCAGGCCAGCGCCACGGCGGCCGGCTCCTCGCCGAGTTCGTCGCAGCACGCCTCGTACGACTCGATCTGCTCGCGGTTGCGCTCGACGGCCTCGCGGGCCCGGCCCGCGGCGCGACGCCGGCCCTCCCGTTCTGTCCGGAGCACGCCGCCGAGCAGACCGCCTGCCAGCGGCGACCACGGGATGACGCCCACGCCATACTCGGTCGCCGCGGGCAGCAACTCGAGCTCGATCCAGCGGGTCAGGAGGTTGTAGATGGACTGCTCGCTGACTAGGCCGAGGAAGCCGCGTGCCGCCGCGGTGTCGTTGGCCTGCGCGATGTGCCAGGCCGCGAAGTTAGAGGAGCCGACGTAGAGAATCTTGCCCTGCGTGACGAGCACCTCCATGGCCTGCCAGATCTCGTCCCACGGCGTGTCCCGATCGACGTGGTGCATCTGGTACAGGTCGATGTAGTCGGTGCGCAGTCGGCGCAGCGAGGCGTCGCACGCGCGGCGGATGCTGAGGGCGGACAGCTTGCCGTCGTTGGGCCAGTCGCCCATGGCCCCGAACAGCTTGGTGGCGAGTACCGTGCGCTCGCGGCGGCCTCCGCCGGACGCGAACCAGGCGCCGATGATCTCCTCGGTCCAGCCCACGTGGGCTTCGTCGGTCTTGGCCACCTGACCGGGCGGACTCTGCCTGCCGCCGTACCGGTTCGCGGTGTCGAAGAAGTTGATGCCGAGCGCGTGCGCGTGGTCCATGATCTCGTGGGAGTCGGCTGGCGGCGTGAGCGGGCCGAAGTTCATGGTCCCGAGGCACAGGCGGCTCACCGACAGGCCGGAGCGGCCGAGGTTCGTGTAGTCCATGGGGTCAGCTTGTCACGGCCGACCCGCGGCTCGGCGCGGCGAGGACTGGCTGCGCGGCTGCCGCCGCATCCGGCCTGGTTAGCCTATCGTGGAACGACGCGTCGCGCCCGCGGCGGGACCTGGCCTGCCGCCGACGGGGGCCGCTGCCCGGCTGGCGACGGGGAGGGCACTGATGGCAGACGATCGCGCACGGCCGCTGAACCGCGATGACTTCGAGCACCTGCTGGCGTTCCGCACCAGCCTGCGGCGCTTCCAGCGCTGGAGCGAGGACCAGGCCAAGACGGCAGGGCTCACGCACGTGCAGCACCAGCTGCTCGTCGCGGTTAAGGGGCATCCGGGCGGGCTGCCGCCGACAGTCAGTGAGCTGGCCGACTACCTGCTGCTGCGTCATCACAGCACGGTCGAGCTCATCGACCGGGCGGAAGCCGCGGGCCTGGTCCGCAGGACCGCCGATACCCGCGACGCGCGGCTCGTCCGAGTCCGGCTCACCACCAGGGGAGAGCGGGTGCTGACCGAGCTGACCCCGGCACACCTCGTCGAACTGCACAGCCTCGCCGCCATCCTGGACGAGCTCGTCGCCGACGGGACCGGCCGGGGCGCCGCGCAGCGCAGTCAGCCTGGCGTCATCAGGAGGCAGGCGCGCGCAGCAAGTCGGCGAGGACCGCGGCCTGGCTGATGTCGATGTCGCGGGTCGCGCTCAGGAGCGTCACCGGCCCATCGGCCGCGAGTGCCCGCAGCCTGGCAAGCCCGGCGCGGCCCGGCGGCGCCTTGAGCTCGGCGACGTAGCGGCGGCGAAACTCGCTGAACTTGGCTGGGTCGTGCTGATACCAGGTCCGCAGCTCCGTCGACGGAGCGACGTCCCTGGCCCAGTCGTCCAGCCGGGCGGCGTCCTTGCGCAGGCCGCGTGGCCAGACCCGGTCGACAAGAACCCGCGCCCCGTCCGCTGGCGCCGGATCGTCATAGACGCGGCGCACCTGGATGGCTGCCGTGGTCGAACGCCTCCATCCTGCACTCGGCGGTCACCGCCACACCGAAGATTGT
>JASHQA010000067.1 GCA_030037785.1 Streptosporangiaceae bacterium | reverse complement strand
CCGTCGCCCGACCATGGATGGACATGCGCATGGGTGCCAGAGTGCTGCGCCCGGAAGGCAAGGGCTTCCTCTTCCTGGACTCGCATCCGACGGGCTGTGCCCGGACAGTGGACGAGATGATCAGCGAGACCAGCGCGGTGGAGGCTGCGCTGCCGGTCCCGGCTGTGCCCATCCAGGCCGTGCCGCGGGTGCTGATCCTCGGCTGCAGCGCCGGGTACGGGCTAGCCGCGGCTGTCAGCGGGCTCTTCGGCTACCGCGGCCGGGTGGTGGGCGTGTGCTACGAGCGGCCGGCGACCGCGCGCCGGTCGGCCTCCGCTGGCTGGTACCGGATCGCGACGCTCGCCGATCGCGCGGCCGCGGCCGGGCTGCAGTTCACCGCGATCAACGGCGACTGCTTCGACCCCGCGGTGCGGGCTGACGTGCTCGACCGAGTCGGCCGGCTGCTCGGCGGTGTCGACGTGCTGATCTACAGCGTTGCGGCGCCGCGGCGCACCGACCCGGTTACCGGCACCGTGCACCACTCGGTGGTCAAGCCGGTCGGCAGCGCGTACCGGGCCAGGAACGTTGCGTTCGCCGACGGGATCGTGCTACGGGAGGTGACCGTCGAGCCCGCGACCGAAGACGAGATCTCCTCGACGGTCGCGGTCATGGGCGGCGCGGACTGGTCGGCATGGGTCACCGACCTCGCGGCGCGCGGCATGGCCGGCGCCGGTTTCCAGACGGTAGCTCTCACCTACGTGGGATCGGAGCTGAACGGCCCGATCTACCGGCAGGGCACGATCGGCCGCGCCAAGGACGATCTGGAAGCCACCGCCCGCCAGCTGACCGCTGGGATACTGGCCGCGACCGGGGGCACGGCCGTGACGTCGGCGAACTGCGCCGCGGTCACGATGTCCTCGCTTGCGATTCCCGGTATTTCGCTGTATCTCAGCCTGCTGCGCGCGGTGGCGGGCGACCGCGCTGAGTCGCCGATCCAGCAGTCGGTGCGGCTGTGGAACCACCTCACTGGCCGCAGCCCGGCACCGGCGGATCGCAGCGGTCGGCTGCAGCTCGACGAGTGGGAGCTCGAAGCCGACCTGCAGCGCCAGATCGCGGCCCGCTGGCCGGAACCTGCCGAGCGCCTGCTGGCCGGACTCGCCGATCTCGATTGGTTCCGGCGCGAGTTCCGGCGGTTGTACGGCTTCGACGTGGCCGGCGTGGACTACCGGTTGCCGGTCGAGGTCGACGTGCCGTGGGCGCTGCCGCCGGAGCCCGCCGAGCTTGCCGGGTGGTAACACACCAGGTCAGCGTCGACCACGAGGGCCAGGTCGTCGTCAAGCGCTACGTCGACAGCCGCCGGGGGGAACCAGCCAGGGAATGGCGCGCGCTGCAGCTGCTCGCCGAGCACGCGCCGCGGCTCGCACCAGAGCCGATCAGGGCCGACCTGGACGCCAGCCCGCCGTCGATCGTGATGTCGCTGCTGCCGGGTGAACCGCTCGGTGGGCGTCCGCTGACGGCAGCGCAGGAAGGAGCGCTCGCGGTGGCTGTAGGCCAGCTGTGGCAGGCCGTGCCGGTCGAGCTCGTGACCCCGGTCGCCGGGGAGGTCGACACGCGCGCGGAGCTGGTGCAGGTGGTCCGCGACTGGCTCGCCAGCGTCGATCCCGGACGGGGCGCGGCGGTCCGGGACGCGCTCGCAACCGCCGCTGCCTGGCTCACCGGGACGGCTGTCCTGGCCGTCTCGGCCGGACGCGGGCCCGTCGGTGGCTCGATGCCGGGCGTGCTCGGCCAGGGGGACGCCAACCTCGCCAACTTTCTCTGGGACGGCGAGCTGGTCAGGATCGTGGACTTCGAGGACTCCGGCGTGAGTGATCGCGCGTTCGAGCTGGCGGTGCTCGTGGAGCACGTGTCGGCGTGGCGCGACGCCGGGCTGGATGCCGACCGGTTTACGGCCGGCTTCGACCTGAGCGCGACCGAGCGCTCCCAGCTCGCCGAGTGGCGCCGGCTGCTCGCGCTCTACTGGCTGCTCCGGCTCCGTCGGCGCGCCGACGCCGGCGCCGCAGCGGGTCAGGCGCGGCGCCTGCTGTCGCTGCTCGGGGACATGCCACGCAGGTAGCCGCGTCGATCGCCTATGAGCCGCCGTTGCCTGGCCGGACCGCGGTGACTGTCAGCAGGGACGCCGAGCCCTGGCACCCGGTCGAGTTGTAGGAGATATACAGCGGCACGGTCTGGTTGGGCGGGATGACCGCCAGCCAGTCGGTCGCCACCTGTGTGCAGGCCGACGACGGGAAGTTGCCAGCGTCGGAGATCTGCAGCGTCGCGTAGGCGAAGCCGCCCGGCGCCAGCGTGACGAGCTCACGGGCGGTTGTCGGGCTCTCCGTCGATGGCTGGCCGACATCGGTGACCGGTGTTCCGGCGGCCAGGGCGACGCCTGGGAAGCCGTACAAGGTGCAGGACACGTTGTCGAGATTCTTGAAGACGATGGTGACCTCGACCGCGCCCGCGGTGCCCTGGGTCAGGCCGATCGAGCCGTTCAGGTAGCGGGTCAGGCAAGCGGAGGTGCCCGCGGCGGTGGGCTGACTCGTGGCTGCCACGCTGGCCGCGGGCGAGGTCGGCGATGCGGTCACGGTAATGGTCTTGGTCGGCCTCGCAGCGGGGGTGCCGCTGCCACACGCGGCGAGCGTCAGGCCGGCCGCGGCCAGGGTTGCGGCGACGAGCGCTTGTCTGATCATGGGCCCCCCGAATATGCGGTGGCCGGCCCGGCCACCTGCCGGATAGCATCGGCAGCCATGCAGGTCAGTCGACGTTACAGCACCGCGCGAGCTACCCGCTCGCCGGTTGCCGCTGCCTGACCTCACTCACCCGCCGGCGACCGGGAACGGTCGGTCGGTGCCCCCGTTGCTGTGCTCTATCTGCCTGGCGGCTGCGCCGCTGGCGCGTCCCCGGTGCCACGACACCGAGAGGCATAGCCATGAACTCCAGCCAGATCATCGCGACGTTCGGTGAGTTCTTCGAGCGGCGCGGACACCGATGCATTGACGGCGGCTCGCTGCTGCCGCCGCCCGGCGACCCGGTGCTATTCACCACGTCGGGAATGCACCCGCTGACGCCCTACCTCGAGGGCAAACGGCACCCACTCGGCCGCAGGCTGACCGGGCTGCAGCGCTGCCTGCGTACCACGGACCTCACCGAGGTCGGTGACAGCACACACCTGACCGTCTTCCAGATGCTCGGCTCCTGGTCGCTCGGTGACTATGACGGGCCGCAGAGTCAGCGGTTCGGCTTGGAGCTGCTCCACGACCACTTCGGCCTGCGGCCGGAGCTGCTGCACGCCACCGCGTTCGGCGGCAACGCGCAGATCGGGCCCGACACCACGGCGGCGGAGACGTGGGCGGACCTCGGCCTGCCGGTCGAGTTGCTCGGCGAGGAAGACAACTGGTGGTCCAACGGACCGACCGGCCCCTGTGGCCCGGACTCGGAGATCTTCGCGTGGACCGGCACCGGGCCACCGGAGGGCAGCCCAGGCACCGACGAGCGCTGGCTCGAGCTGTGGAACCACGTCACACTGCGCTACGAGCGACATCCGGACGGCAGCCTGACGCCGCTGACGCAGCGGAGTGTCGACACCGGCATGGGCCTCGAGCGGCTGGTCATGGTCGCGAACCGCGCGCCCTCGGTGTTCGACACCGACGCGTTCGCGCCGTGGCTGCCGGCGCTGCCGGCGTTGTGGCCGCAGCTGGCCGACCCGGAACACCCCCGGCCGCTGCGGATCATCACCGATCACCTCCGGTCGTCGGTGGTGGTCATCGGCGACGGCGTCCGCCCTGTGCCCACCGGGCGCGGCTACGTGCTGCGACGCCTCCTCCGCGGGGCGCTGACGGAGCTTTGGCGCGCGGACCCTGGCAGCCCGCTGACGCTGGGCGACCTGCCACCCGAGGTCGTGACCGAGACCGCGGACCAGTTCCGCCAGCCGGGCGAGCCTGCGGAGGTGCGCTCGGTGCTGCTCGCCGAGGAGCGCCGGTTCCGGCAGCTGCTCAGCCGCGGACGGTCACTGCTGGCGCGGCTCTACCCGTCCGGCTCGCTGACCGAGGCGGACTACCAGTACCTGCATGACACCCACGGGCTGCCGCGCGAGCTCGTGACCGACGTGCTGACCCGGATGCTCGCGGGATGAGAAAGCCGTTGTCATGCTGATGGTCATGACTGAAGAGCCGAGCAACGCGACGCGGCCGCGGCGCCCGGCCTGCACCCGCTGGTCATCTTCTCGCACTTCAGCGGCGGTGGCCGGCGCACCGCCACGTACCTGACCACGCACCTCGCCAGCCACGGGTACGCGGTGGCCGCGATAGATCACAGCGAGGTGGTGGCGCCGGAGCTCATCGGCGTCGCCGGGCGATGACGTTGCCGGGCGAGGCCGCGTGGCTGACCGCCGCCATGCTTCCCGTCAGCGAGCTTTGCCCGGGCGAGCACGGGCATCTGTTCGCCCGCGGCCTGACGCTGGCGCATCTGGACTCGGCGCTGCGTGGCGATGCCCTGGCGGAGGAGTTTCTGGCCAGCCAGGCGGAGAGCGCCCTCGCGGCGCGCGGCGTGGACGCCGCGCACTACGCTGGGCCGGC
>JASHQA010000066.1 GCA_030037785.1 Streptosporangiaceae bacterium | reverse complement strand
GTCGTCGGCTCCGGGCCGAACGGCCTGGCTGCCGCGCTGACGATGGCCCGCGCGGGCCTGTCCGTGCACGTCTTCGAAGGAGCCGCGGAGCCGGGCGGCGGCTGCCGGACGGCGGAACTGACCCTGCCTGGCTTTGCCCACGACGTCTGCTCGGCCGTGCACCCGCTCGCCGTCGCCTCGCCGTTCCTGGCGGACCTCGACCTGGCCGGGCTCGGCGTCCGGCTGCTGACGCCCAAGGTCGCGGCCGCGCATCCGCTCGACGGCGGCCGGGCCGCCGCCGTCAGCGGCTCGGTGGCGGAGACCGCCGGGCGGCTCGGGCCGGATGGCGCCGCCTACCGGCGGCTCATGGAGCCGCTCGTGCGCGCCAGCGACGCGGTTGTCGCGCTGACCCTGGCGCCGCTGCGCTCGGTGCCCGGCCGGCCGATCCCGGCCGCGAGGTTTGGCCTGCAGGGGCTGCTGCCCGCCACCGTGCTGGCGCGCCGGCTGCACACGGCCGAGGGCCAGGCGCTGCTGGCCGGCATGGCCGCGCACTCGATCAGACCGCTCACCGCACCACTGACCAGCGCGTTCGGGCTGACCTTCCTGCTGCTCGCGCACACGACAGGGTGGCCGGTGATCGAGGGCGGCAGTGGCCAGCTGACCGTCGCGATGACGGCAGAGCTTGCCCGGCTCGGCGGCACGCTCAGCACCGGCGCCTGGATCGACAGCCTCGAGGACCTGCCGCCCGCCCGGGCGGTGCTGCTGGACGTCACGCCGCGCCAACTGCTCCGCCTGGCTGGCGGCCGGCTGCCTGCTGGCTACCGTCGGGCCATGCGGCGGTTCCGCTACGGCCCTGGCGTCTGCAAGGTCGACTGGGCCCTCGACGGGCCCGTTCCCTGGGAAAACGAGTCGTGTCGCGAGGCGGTCACCCTGCACGTGGGCGGTACCCTCGCCGAGGTTTCCAGCAGTGAGGCAGACGTCCGCGCCGGTCGCCATCCGGACCGTCCGTTCTGCCTGGTCGCGCAGCCTGGGGTGGTCGACCCGAGCCGGACGCCGCCGGGCGGGCACACGCTGTGGGCCTACTGTCACGTGCCGGCCGGGTCGGACGTGGACATGGCGGACCGGATAGCGGCGCAGATCGAGCGCTTCGCGCCCGGTTTCCTGGACCGGATCCTGGCGCGCTCCGTCCTGACCGCCACGGACCTGGAGCGCTACAACCCCGGCTACATCGGGGGCGACATCACAGCCGGCGCGGCCACCCTGCGGCAGACCATCGGCCGGCCGGTGCTGCGCTGGAACGAGTACCGGACGCCGCTGCCGGGCGTCTACCTGTGCTCCGCGTCGACGCCGCCGGGTGCGGGCGTGCACGGGATGTGCGGCCTGTGGGCGGCCAGGACGGCGCTGCGCGACCTGCACGTCAGCCCGGCAGCCGCAGGTAGCTGACGGGCGGGGCGAGAGCCTCCGGCCGGGGGTGCGCCCGCGCGGACACGATCGCGCTGCGCTACAACTGGCACATGAAGAAGCTTGTCGAGCTGCTGATCTGCTTCCTGCATCCGCTCGCGGTGGTGCTGATCTGGATCGACCTGTTCACCAGGCGCGACATCGGCGGTGCCGCGAAGCTGGCCTGGGCCATCTTCAGCCTGATTCCGCTGGTCCCGTTCCTCTACGTGCTCACCGGGGGCGACCTGTGGTGAGGGCGTGACCGTGGTAAGCAGCCAGCATGGACTTTGACATCCCGGCCGACCTCGTCAGCTACCTGGCAGAGCTGGACGAGTTCATCGAAGCCGAGATCCGGCCGCTGGAGTGCCAGGACGACAACATCCGGTTCTTCGACCATCGGCGCGAGGACGCGCGCACAGACTGGCACCGCGGCGGGCTGCCGAACCCGCAGTGGGAGGCGCTGCTCGCGGAGGCGCGGCGGCGTGCCGACGCCGCGGGTCACTACCGGTACGCGTTCCCGGCCAGATACGGCGGCCGGGACGGCACCAACCTCGGCATGGCGGTCATCCGCGAGCACCTGGCGAGCAAGGGCCTCGGGTTGCACTGCGACCTGCAGAACGAGCACATGATTGTCGGCAACAACGTCGGGCTGCTGCTGATGCTCACCTACGGCACCCCGGCGCAGCAGGCCGAGTGGGTCGATGACCTGGCAGCGGGCCGCCGCGGCTTCGCGTTCGGCATCACCGAGCCGGCCCACGGCTCGGACGCCACGTACCTGGAGACCACCGCGGTCCGCGACGGCTCCGACTGGGTCATCAGCGGCGAGAAGACGTGGAACACCGGCGTGCACGCGGCCTCGCACGACCTGGTCTTCGCCCGGACCGGCGGTCAGCCCGGCGCCGCGGATGGCATCACCGCGTTCCTCACCCCGGTCGCCTCGCCCGGCTTCACCGTCGAGGACTACCTGTGGACGTTCAACATGCCGACCGACCACGGGCACGTCCGGCTCGACGGGGTTCGGGTGCCGGACAGCGCCGTGTTCGGCGGCGAGGGCCGAGGGCTGCAGGTGGTGCAGCACTTCTTCAACGAGAACCGGATCCGGCAGGCCGCGTCGAGCCTGGGCGCGGCGCAGTACTGCGTCACCGAGTCGGTCGCCTACGCGCTGGACCGTAAGCCGTTCGGAAAACCACTCGCGGCCAACCAGGCGATCCAGTTCCCGCTGGTCGAGCTCCAGACGCAGTGCGAGATGCTGCGCACGCTGATCCACAAGACCGCCTGGCTGATGGACCGGGACGGCCCGTTCTCGGTTTCCGACAAGGTGTCCATGTGCAACTACTGGGCGAACCGGCTGTGCTGCGAGGCGGCTGACCGCGCCATGCAGGTGCACGGCGGGCTCGGCTACTCGCGGCACAAGCCGTTTGAGCACATCTACCGCCACCACCGGCGCTACCGGATCACCGAGGGCGCGGAGGAGATCCAGATGCGCCGGGTGGCCGGGTACATGTTCGGCTTCATGCGGCAGCGGGCTCCGAAAGGCGTGGCGGCAGGGTGACGCCTGCCGAAAACACCGCTCCACCGGGGAACGAGCTCGCCAGGGCGCTGCGCACGATCGTCGGGCCGGTGTCGATCGAGGGACTCACGCGGCTGTCCGGTGGCGCGTCGCGGGAGACGTGGGCCTTCGACGCGGTCGCGGCGGACGGCCGTCGCACGGAGCTGGTGCTTCGCCGGGACCCGCCCGGCCGGCCCGGCGAGCCGGGTGCACTGGCGCGCGAAGCGGCCGCGATCGGCGCGGCCGCGGCGGCGGGCCTGGCAGCTCCCGAGGTGCTGCTCGTCGGCGAGGACGCGGCGGAGCTAGGCGCCGTCGGGATGGTCATGCGCCGGGTGGCAGGCGAGACGATCGCCCGCCGGATCCTGCGAGACGAGGAGTACGCGGTCGCTCGCGCGGTCCTGACCAGCCAGCTCGGAGCGTTTGCGGCCGGGCTGCACGCCCTCGAGGCGCCACCGGACTTCCCGCGGCCGGACCCGCTCGCGCAGCTACGCGCCCAGCTCGACGCCTTCGGTCGTCCGAGTGCGGTGTTCGAGCTGGCCATGGACTGGCTTGCCGGGCACCCGCCAGCCGGGCGTGACCCGGTGCTGCTGCACGGAGACTTCCGGCTCGGCAACCTCATCGTCGGGCCGGACGGCCTCCGGGCGGTGCTGGACTGGGAGCTCACGCACGCCGGCAATCCGGCCGAGGATCTTGGCTGGCTGTGCGTGAAGGCCTGGCGGTTCGGATCGCCATGGCCGGCCGCGGGCGTGGGCGCCCGCGAGGACCTGCTCGCCGCGTACCGGGCGGCTGGCGGCGCGGACATCTCGCCGGACGAGCTGCGCTGGTGGGAGGTAGCAGGCACGCTGCGCTGGGGCGTGATCTGCCTGACGCAGGCGTGGGCGCACCTGTCCGGTGCCCATCGGTCGGTCGAGCTGGCCGCTATCGGCCGCCGGGTGTGCGAGCAGGAGTGGGACCTCCTGCTGCTGCTCGACCCTGACTCCGCTGACCGGGCCGCGGCGGCACGGCCGCGGGTCGGCCAGGACGGCCGTCCGTCGCCAGCGCCCTACGGCCGGCCCACCGCGACCGAGTTGCTGGCGGCCGTCCGCGAGTACTTGCTGGGCAGCGTGCTGCCGCAGACTTCCGGCCAGGTGTCGTTTCACGCCAGGGTGGCGGCCAACGCGCTGGCGATCGTGGCCAGGGAGCTGAACCTCGGCGCGGCTCCGCCGGGCGGGGATCTCGCGGACCAGGTGGCGGCGCGGCTGGCGGTCGCGAACCCGAACTACTTCGACTCGCCAGCGCCGTAGCAGCACAACCGGGCGGGGTTGCGCTGCCCCCTCGCGGCGCAACCCCGCCCGGCGGGACCCGGCGGCTCCCTCGCGGTTACCTGGCGGGCCGGAACAGCACCGTAGCCAGCACCGCGCCGAGGGCGAACAGGCCCGCGGCCCACCAGAACGCGACCGTGTAGCTGTGCACCTGGGCGAGCTGTACCAGCACCGGACTTGGCCGGCCGTCGACCACCAGCGCGGGGCTGAGGTGGCTGGTCAGGTAGCTGGCGGCCGCGGTGGCCGCCATGGTGTTCAGCAGCGAGGTGCCGATCGAGCCGCCGACCTGCTGCCCGGTGTTCACCACGGCCGACGCGACGCCCGCGTCCGAGGGCGCGACGCCAGCGGTACCGGTGTTCATGGACGGAGACATGACGAACCCGAGGCCAGCCGACGCGAGCAGCAGCGGCGGCAGCACGTCGGTCGCGTAGCTCGAGTGCACGCCGATCCGCGTCAGCCAGGCCAGCCCGACCGCGGCGGCGAGCATGCCCGAGGCCACGACGAACCGCGGGCCGATGCGGGGCAGCAGCACGATGTTGGCCACGTTCGCACAGATGGTGACCGCGCCGACCATGGGCAGGAACGCGACGCCGGTCGTAACCGGGCTGTAGCCGAGGGTCTCCTGCAGGTAGTACGTCAGGAACAGGAAGATGCCGAACATGCCGGCGCCGGTGATCAGGATGGACAGGTAGGCGCCGGCGCGGTTCCGGTCCGTCAGGACGCGCAGCGGCAGCAGCGGCTGGCGCGCCTTGTTCTCGATGACTACGAACGTCGCCAGCAGGACGACACCCGCGAGCAGGAACCCCCAGGTGGCCGGCGAGTGCCAGCCATCGCTGGCGGCGTTGGAAAACCCGTAGACGATGCTGAACATGCCGGCGACCTCGGCGATCAGGCCGGGCAGGTCCAGCCTTGGCCGGGGTCCGGCCGACTGCCCGCGCAGCAGCACCGCGGCGCCGCCGCACGCGATTCCGGCGAACACCAGGTTGACGTACAGGCACCAGCGCCAGTCCAGGTACTGGGTCAGCAGCCCGCCCAGGAGCAGGCCGACCGCACCGCCCGCTCCGGCGATGGCGCCGAAGACGCCGAAGGCCTTGCCGCGATCCTTGGTACCCGCGAACGTGACGGTCAGCAGCGACAGCGCCGCCGGCGCCAGCAGCGCGCCGAACGCCCCCTGGCACGCCCTGGCCGCGACGAGCATGCCGAAGCTGCCCGCCGCGCCGCCGACGGCTGAGGCGCCCGCGAAGCCGACGAGACCGACGATGAATGTGGCCTTCCTGCCGATCAGGTCGGTGAGCCGGCCACCGAGCAGCAGCAGGCTCCCGAACGCGAGCGCATAAGCGGTGACTACCCACTGCCGCTCGATGTTCGAGAAGCCCAGCGCGTGCTGCGCCGACGGCAGCGCGATGTTCACGATCGTGGCATCGAGCACGACCATCAGCTGAGCCAGCGCCACGACCGAGAGGATCAGCCAGCGCCGCGGGTCCGGGCTGGCCGGGCTGGCGGGGCCGGTCGCGGGGGCCGGAGATGTGGTCGTCCGGCGGGCCGGTGTGGAGGTTCGTGCAGCGGCGGCGTTGCTCATCATGATGCTGCGTCCTTTCACGTCCGCCTGCTCGAGTAATTGAGCTGCAGTCTAATGCAAGTTTGCAGTTGAATGCAAGTTTGCAGTTGGATGTATACTTGTTCCCATGGCAGAGCTGGGACTGAGAGAAAGAAGCAAGGCACGGCGCCGCGCCGCGATCATCCGCGCTGGCATCCAGCTGTTTGCTGAGCGTGGCTACCACGCCACGACGGTGGCTGACATCGCCGCGGCAGCCGAGGTCGCGCCCCGGACGGTCGCGATGTACTTCCCCACCAAGCAGGACATCGCCATGGCCAGGTTCAGCGCGGGCATAGCCAGCCTGCGGGAGGCGCTGGCGAGCAGGCGACCGAACGAGAGAGTGTCAGACGTCCTCGGCCGCTGGCTGCTGACCAGCCAGTCCGAGCCGGAAGACCGCGAGCTCACCAGGCTCGCGCGCCGCATGTTCGCGGCGAACCCTGAGCTCGCTGCGCTGCGCCAGGCGCACCTGGCCGCCGCTGTCAGCGACGGCGCGAACCTCATCGCCGCCGACACCGGGCGCGATCCCGGTGCCATCGGGCCGCGGCTTGCGGCCGCGGCCATCGCCGCGTTCGTCATGGAGGTCGTGGACACCGAACCGGCGGGCGAGCGTGCGGAGGCCGTCGCGGCCGCGATGCGGTTCATCGAGGCCGGATTGGCGGCCGTCTAGCCTGGCGCGCACCCCGCAGCGGACGGCCGCGAGCCGCTGCCAGCCGGGCTGATCCCGGCACCGCCGCTGCCCGGCTTGCCGTTGCGGTCAGGGCTCGTCACCGCGGCGGTCCCGGTCGCCGCCGTCAGCCTCACCCGGCGTCAGCAGCTCGTAGGCGGGGTTGATCATGACCGGGCGGTTTTCCCTGATGCCCACTTGACCGCGTAGCCGCACCCTGGAGCCGGGGCGCAGCCCCGCGATATGGGACCGGCCGTAGAACAGCGCTGTGAGCTGGCCGGTCGAGTCCTCCACATCGCAGGCCAGCACGGTGTTGTGCTCGACCGGGCGGATCTCCACCGTGTGCACCCTGCCCTCCGCGATCGCCCGACCCGGTTTGGTGAGTTCGCCGATGGGCGTGACGCCGCGGCCGGTGGGCTTGGGCCGCTCGTAAGAGCCGATCCCGGCCGGGGTGCTGAGTTCCGCTGGTAGCGGCAGGTCCGCGCGGCCAGCGGGGCTGGCCGCCGCGGGGCTGGCCGCTTCCTCGGTAGCTGGAGCCGTGGCCGCCGGGGTGGTCGCTGTCCCGCTGGCCGCCTTGGCCGCGCCGCGGCCGGTGAGGCTCTCGACCCGGCTGCGCACGTCGAACGGCACGATGGTCGCAGCCGCGTGCGGGATGCGGCTGATCGCCGACGCCATCTTGTCCGCGGTGCGGTCGTGCAGCAGCCGGCCGACCACGGGCGTGAAACTACGGCGCGGCAGGATGGCGGTCACGCCGACGCTAGGCAGCGCCGCCTCCGCGCTGGCCAGGCTCGCTGCGGCGGCGGCGAGCCTGCGGTCGGGGCAGTCGACGAAGTCGAGCGGGATGCCTGGGTTCGCCCGCAGCCAGTCCCGTCGCAGCTTGTCCGCCTGCACGTTGTCGATGACGAAGTGCACCGCCCGAAGCGAGGTCGGCCGGAGGCTGCGCGCGTAGCGCAGCGCGGCGACGGCCGCGAGGTCGTAGTCGTCGATGAACACATAGACGCTCCGCCGCGCGTAGGTGGGCGGCTCGGGTCGACCCCCTGCCTTGCTCTCGATGCCCGCGAGCACGCGCGCTTCCATCCGGTACTGCCGGTTCAGGTAGATCAGGGTCGGAACGCCCATGATGAAGAGCAGCACGACCAGCCAGGCGCCCTCGGTGAACTTGACGATCGCAAAGATCAGCACGACGACCAGGGACGCGACGCCTGCCGAGAAGTTGATCACGAGCCGGCGCCGCCAGCCCGACTCCCGGACGCGGTGGTGGTATTTCGCCATGCCGAGGCCGGCCATGGTGAATGCGGTGAACACGCCGAGCGCGTAGAAGGGAACCAGCGCGTTGACGTTCGACCCGACCACCGCGAGCAGGGTGATGGACACAATCGCCAGCACGACGATGCCGTTGGAGAACACCAGCCGGTGGCCGCGCTTCATCAGCCAGCGCGGCAGAAAGGCGTCCTCGGCCACGAAACTGGCCAGGAACGGGAAGCCGTTGAAGCTGGTGTTGCCGCCGGTGTAGAGAATCAGCGCGGTCGCAGCCTGCACGAGCCCGAACATGATGTGCCCGAACACCGATCTGCCGAAGACCAGCTGGGCTTCCTGGGAGATGACCGTGGGCACGCCCAGCGTGTACGGTTCGGCGTGCGTCACGTGCGCGAGCCAGGAGATCCCGGCCACCAGGGTGCCAAGGATCGCACCCTCGTACACCAGCACCCGGCGTGCGTTGCGACCCTCCGGCGGCCGGAACGCGCTCACGGCGTTGGACACCGCCTCGATGCCGGTCAGTGACGAGCCGCCGTTCGCAAACGCCCGCAGCATCACGAAGACCAGCCCGAAGGTGATCAGGCTGTTGTGGTTCGGCGCCGCCTGCTGTGCGTACGTGCAGTCGTGGCACGTCACGTGCCACTGCGGCAGCGTGAAGAACACCTCCCGCACGATGCCGACGACGATCGTGGCGATCATCAAGGCCGAGAACAGGTAGGTGGGCGCGGCGAACGCCTTGCCCGCCTCTCGGATGCCCCGCAGATTCCCGTAGAGGATCAGGAGCACTACCAAGATCGACGCGACCGTGAGCCTGGCGGTGCTGGCACCGAGCCAGGGCCAGGCGGACGCCACGGCTGCGGTGCCGGCCGCGATCTGCACCGCGACGGTGACCACGTAGTCGACCAGCAGCGCGAGCGCGGCGATCTGCGCGACGCGGGGCCCGAAGTTCTCCCGCGCCACCACGTAGGAGCCGCCGGCCCTGGTGTAGACGTTGACGACCTCGCGGTACGACAGCACCACGAGCACCATGACGAACAACACGACGCCCGTGATCGGCAGCAGCACCGTGAAGGCGGTGACTGCCAGGCCGCCTTTGAGCAGCTCGATCAGGATTTCCTCGGTCCCGTACGCCGAGGACGAGATGCCGTCTGGGGACAGCACCCCGAGCGCGAGCGTCTTGGTCAGCCGCTGCTCCCCAAGCTGCTCGTTGATCAGGGGCTTGCCCAGCAGGCGAGTCTTGGCGGCGTAGCCGAAACCCTCGGCCACGTCGTCCTTCCGCACCAGCGAACCGACGGCTCGTCGCATTGCCACGCTCTGGCGCCCTCCCTCTTAGGACCTAGCCGACCGGCGGCACGACGCGCCGTCCCCGCCCGCCTCGGCCTGGCTCAGCCCCGGCAGCCAACCAAGGGTGACGTGGCCTTCATAGCATTGCACCGCGGGCCGGGCAGGCCGGGTGCGGCTGGGCCCGCCGGGTGTCAGCCCCAAGCGGCACCGGGCGCGGCGCGCCGGCCCAGCTGAGATGTCTCGCCGGACTTATGGTGACTTCGCGGAAGTCGGGTCGCGGTGGCATGCCGCACATGACAGGCTGGCGAACGACGAGCACGCTAGAGGGTGGGCGTGGGTCATTACTGGCCCGAGCGGAAAGGCACGTCTGGTGAGCACGACACCGGCCGCAGCGCCCGGCCCTGTCGGTGGCTTCCGCCCCGTGCGGCTGTCTGAGCTGCTCCGCCAGCCCATCGGCGACTCGCGCGGCGAATTGCTTGGCCGGCTCTCCGACGTCATCGTGCGGCTACGCGGGGCCGACTTTCCCGTCGTGACCGGGCTTGTCGTGACGGTCGGGAGCCGGGCGCTGTTCGTTCCCATCGATCAGGTGGGCGTGCTCGGCGGCGCGCAGTTGCGGCTCGCCAGCGCCCGGCTGGACCTGCGCCAGTTCGAGCGCCGCGAGGGCGAAGTGCTGCTGCGCGCTGATGTGCTCGGCCACCGGCTCCTCGACGTGGGCAGCGCGCGCCTGATCCGGGCCGCCGACCTGCAGCTCGCGCCCGGCCATGGCGAGTGGGTGGTGAGCAGCGTAGCTACGCACCGGCGGCCGCGATCCCTGCTCGGCAGGCTGGCTGGCCCGGGCGGCCAGGCGGTCGGCGAGCCGCAGTTTCGCGAGTGGGCGCGGTTCGAGCCGCTGATCGGGCACACCGGCAGCGCGCTGGCCAGGCGGCCGTTCGGCCGGATCCGGCGGCTCAAGCCCGCCCAGATCGCCGACCTGCTGGAAGGCGCCTCGCTGGCCGAGGAGAGCGACATTCTCGGCCAGGTGCACGCGGACCCCGAGCTGGAGGCCGATGTCTTTGAGGAGCTGGACGAGGACCTGGCGACGCGGCTGCTCGGCGCCCGTACCGACGCCGAGATCGCAGACGTGCTGGCCCGGATGCGCGCTGACGACGCCGCCGACGCGATCGCGGAGCTGCCGCAGCGGCGCCGTCAGCCGGTGCTCGACCGATTGCCGCCCGGTCAGCAGGCCAAGGTGGCGACGCTGCTCGGATACAACCCAGCCAGCGCCGGTGGCCTCATGGGAATGGACTTCGTCACGGTGAGCACGGGCGCGCTGGTCGCCGACGCCGTTGCCGCGGTGGCGGCCGCGGGCTCGCTCCAGCCCGAGGCGCTGACCAGCGTGTACCTGGCGGACGAGCGGGGCGAGCTCGCGGGCGCTGCGCGGCTCGTCGCGCTCGTCCAGGCCGACCCCGCCGCACCGGTCGCCGACGTCGCCGACTCCGATCCGGTGCGAGTCCTCGCGGATACCGACGTGGTGGACGTGGCCGTGCTGATGAGCGACTACAACCTCATCACGATCCCGGTGGTGGACGGGCGCCAGCGAATACTCGGCTTGATCACCGTCGATGACGTGCTGGAGGCCACGCTCCCGGCGGACTGGCGCCGACGGGAGGCAGCCGAGCCACCGGACGTCCATGGCGGCCGCGAGTCGTGATCAGGGGCTTGCGGGGCTCGCCGCGAAGGCCGGGGGCCCGGCTGGCTAGACGCGGACCGCCCCGGTCACCAGCCAGCGCGAGCCGTGCGCGCGCAGCGTCAGCGTGACGAACCTGGCGATCATCCACATGGCGTAGGCCACCCACAGCCCGACGAGGCCGTCGTCGCTGGTCACGACGATCGCCGCCGCCGCGCCGAAGACGGCGAGCGCCGCTATCCCGGCGATCGCCAGGTAGTCCTGGTCACCCGCACCGATGAGCACACCATCCAGGACGAACACGACGCCCGCGACAGGCTGCTGGACGATCACCACGAGCAGCACGGCCAGCAGCAGGCTGCGTACCGCGGGCGTGACCCCGAACAGCGCGGGCAGCACCGGGCGGAGCGCGAGCAGCAGCGCCGAGAACAGCACGCCGTAGGCGGCGCCCCAGCCGATCGCGCGTCGGGTCGCTGCCCGGGCCCCGGCGGCGTCGCCAGCGCCCAGGTAGCGGCCGGTGATCGCCTGAGCTGCGATCGCGATGGCGTCGAGCGCGTACACGAACAGGTTCCAGACGCGCATGGCGACCTGGCTCGCGGCGATCGCTGTGTCCGACTGGCGGGCGGCGAGCGCGGTCATGATCACCAGCACTGCCTGCAGCGCCAGCGTGCGGAGCACGAGCGACAGCCCGGCGCGTGCCGCCATCCGGATGCCGGCCAGGTCGGGGCGGAGACGCACGCCGGCCCGCCTGGCGCCGCGCGCCACGACGGTGAGGTAGGCGATGCCAGACCCGGTCTGCGCGATGGCGGTGCCCCACGCCGATCCGGCGATGCCCCAGTGCAGGCCGAGCACGAGAATCGCGTTGAGTGCGATGTTGGCCGCGTTCGCCACGACGGCGACCAGCAGCGGCGTGCGCGTGTCTTGCAGACCGCGCAGCACCCCGGTCCCTGCCAGCACAGCCAGCATCGCCGGGGCGCCGACGAGGCTGATCCGCAAGTACGTGGTCGCCTGGCCGCTGACGGCGCTGCCGCCGCCGAAGGCCATCACGATCCGCGGCGAGAGCGGCCAGGCCAGCGCGAGCACGGCAAGCCCGATGGCCGCGGCGAGCCACAGCCCGTCGATACCCTGCCGGATCGCGGCGTCGCGACGCCCGGCGCCGAGTTGGCGCGCGACCGCTGCGGTCGTGCCATAGGCGAGGAAGATCGACAATCCGACCACGGTGGTCAGCGCCTGGCTGGCGACTCCAAGCCCCCCGAGCGGCACCGTGCCGAGCCGGCCGACGATCGCAGCGTCGGCGATCAGGAACAGCGGCTCGGTAACGAGCGCCCCGAACGCGGGCACGGCCAGTCGCAGGATCTCCGCGTCCTGCGGGTTGCGACTAGCCAATCACGCCCCTGCTGCGCAGGTCCGCTACGTCCCCAGCGGTCAGGCCGAGGCCGCCGAGGACTTCGTCGGTGTCGGCGCCTGGCCGGGGCGGCGGCGTCGGACTGCCGGGGGAAGTGCGGCCGAACCGGGGCGCCGGTGCGGGCTGAGTCACGCCGCCGACCGGCACGAATGCACTCCGCGCGACGGCGTGCGGATGCGCCGGGACCTCAGCCAGGCTCAGCACGGGTGACACGCAGGCGTCGGTGCCGGCGAAGACCTCCTCCCACTCGGCCCTGGTGCGCTGGGCGAACGTCGTGGCGAACAGCTGCCGCAGCGCTGGCCAGCCCGCCCGGTCATGCTGATCGGGCAGGCCAGCGTCCACCAGACCCAGTCCGCGCAGCAGTGCCGTGTAGAACTGCGGCTCGAGCGCGCCGACCGCGACGTACTCGCCGTCCGCCGTGGCGTAGGTGTCGTAGAAGGGTGCCCCGCCGTCGAGCAGATTGCTGCCCCGCAGGTCCTGCCAGCCGCCGGCCGCGCGCAAGCCATACACGAAGGAGGTCAGCAGCGCTGAGCCGTCGACCATCGCGGCGTCGACGACCTGGCCGAGACCGCTGCCGGCCCGCTCGACGAGCGCGGCCAGGATGCCGAGTGCCAGCAGCATGCCGCCGCCGCCGAAGTCGCCGATCAGGTTCACCGGCGGCACGGGTGACTCGCCCGCGCGGCCGACCATGCCAAGGGCGCCAGAGATCGCGATGTAGTCGATGTCGTGCCCGGCGGCGTGCGCCAGCGGGCCGTGCTGGCCCCAGCCCGTCATCCGGGCGAAGATGAGGCGCGGATTGCGCTCTGCGCAGACGTCGGGACCGAAGCCCAGCCGCTCGGCGACGCCCGGCCGGAAGCCCTCGACCAGCACGTCGGCGTCCGCTGTCAGCCGCAAGAGCAGGTCGATCGCGGCGGCGTCCTTCAGGTTCAGCCCGATCGAGCGGCGACCGCGGCTGAGCGGGTCGAGCGGCGCTGCGGCCTGCGGCCCGCACCGCTCGGCACGGTCGACCCGCAACACGTCCGCGCCGAGGTCAGCCAGCATCATGCAGCCGAATGGAGCAGGCGCCAGGCTGGCGATCTCGATCACGTGCACGCCGGTGAGTGGCCCCATGTCGCCGCCTCCGCTTCGTAGCCGGATCGCTCCGGCGCCCGTGCAGCGATGGTAGTGCCCGAGCAGGCCGGCCCCGTTCGCCGCCGTTCCTACCGGTTGGGTCGAACCTGGCGCCGGGCGGCTTCCGGTCGGCCGGCCGGGCGCTCGGCGAGCAACAGCGCCAGCGTTGGGCAGTCAGCGACCGCGCGGCGGGCCAGCGCTTGCAGCCGCAGCGGCACCGGGCCCGGCCGGATGAGGGGGTAGCCCCACGGATCGGCGACGATGAGTTCGGGCAACAGTTCGATGCACACCCCGTGCGCGTCGCAGGCGATCGGGTTGACCCGCAGCTCAAGGTCCCTGGGTGACTGCGGGACTGGCCGGTCTTCAGGTTCGTGGCTCATCACGAGCTCAACTGCGGGATTGGCAGGACCGCAGGTCGGCGGGTTCGCTCGCACGGACCGGCCCGTGCGTGTGCCCGCAGTTCGGCCGAGAACACCGCGAGTGCGGTCGTGACCAGCCCGGCTGCGCCATCGGGCAGGTGGCAGGCGCCGCGGCCGGTAATGAGCTCGGTGACCTGGCGCGCCCAGCGGATGACGTCGGTGTCCGGCTGACCGAACGCGATCCAGTTCATCGCCTCCGCGAGGGCTGGCATGCCGTTGCGGCACGGCCCGCACTGACCCGCGCTCTGACTGGCGAGGTAGCCGGTGACGCGGGCGGTCTCGGCCAGCCCGCACGCCGTGTCGGGCAGCACGGCGAGCACCCCGGCACCGAGCGACGCTCCCGCCGCGCGCAGGCCCGGCGCGCTCACCGGCACGCCGAACGCAGCGGGCAGTGGCAGCCAGGCGCCGAAGTAGCCGCCTGTCAGCACGGCCTGAGCCGGCGAGCTCAGGCCAGAACGGCGCAGTACCTCGCCGAGCGGAGTGCCCAGCGGGATCTCCCGCACGCCGGGTCGGCCCACTCCGCCTGACACCGTGACGAGGGCGGAGCCTGGTGACGCGTCCGACCCGACGGAGCGGAACCACGCGGCGCCGTACCGCGCAATGAGCGCCACCTGGGCAAGCGTCTCGACGTTGAGGACGAGCGTCGGCTGACGGCGCACCCCCTTGTCGGATGGCCGCGGCGGGACGAAGCTCGGCATGGGTCGGCCGCCGTTCAGGACGCTCACGAGCGCGGTCTCCTGACCGGGCAGGTAGCCATCGGGCCCGCCGATGACCTCGATCGGCACGTGGGCGAGCCTGGCCCGGTCACGCTCGGCGAGCGCGTCAGCAAGGGACTGCACGAGGCTGCCGCGGGCGGCGACGCACAGGTAGGCGCGGGCTGCTCCGATCGCCTCAGCGGCCAGCGCGACGCCGTCCAGCACCAGATGCGGTGACCGGGTCAGCAGCACGGCGTCCTTGCTGCTGGCGGGCTCGGACTCCGAGCCGTTGGCAACCACGACAGCGGTGCTGCGGCCCGAGTTCGCGGTGGCCACCGCCCGCAGCTTGCGGCCCGTCGGGAAGGCAGCGCCGCCGCGCCCGGTGAGGCCGGCCCGCTCAACCTCGGCGATGAGCGCGCTGGGCCTCGCGGCGTGCAGTGGTACCGGTCCGTAGTGCGCGACGTGCGCAGCCAGCGACATCGGCTGGTCGCGCACGATGAGCCGCAGGTCACCCGGTCCCGGCGGCTGGATCGCGCTGGCCGTCGGCCGGGCGTTCTGGGTGGTCACTTGCTGGCTCCGGTCGAGGTGGACTGCGAGCTGTGCGTGCCTGACCGCGTGCTCCAGTTCGGGGCCAGCGGTCCCGCCCGCAGCCACGCGCCGCCCGCGACCACGGCAAGCACCACCAGGACGAACCCGGCGGTCACCAAGCCCGGCCGCTGCGGCCAGCTCAGTGCGAGCCGCCACAGCGTCAGCACGACGACCACCAGGACGCACGCAGCGGTGAGCGCGAGCACCCAGCGCACCGGGGTGTCGGTGCCGGTGCCGAGGCCGTGCACGATCGCGACCGGCCAGCACGCATACGCGGTCCAGTGCACCAGCCGCCAGCTGCGCAGGCCCATCCTCGCGCGCACGAGGCTGGTGACGATCAGGGCGAGCATCAGGTCGAACGCAATCGCACCAAGGCCAAGCCAGAACGGCCGGTACGTTCCGATGAATGGAATGAAGGCATCCTGCAACGGGATCGAGACGAAGTTGTCCAGGACGGTCGTCAGCACGTGCAGCACCGTGAAGGCCAGCGCGAGCAGCGACAGGTTCCGGTGCAGGCCCAGCGTGACAAACCGGGGCCAGTTGCGGTGCTCGAACCGGACCGACGACAGCAGCCCGGCGACCATCGCACCGGTCAGCAGCACCATCGCGACCAGGCCGGTCGCCCGCGTGGTGTACCAGAGCGGAGTCGACGAGGTGACGACGATGGCGACGGGCCCGGACCCGGTCATGCGGCCCCCGGATCGATGTCGCCGGGCCAGCCCGCCGTCGTCACCGTCGTGCCGTCGTCCCGGACGAGCCGGGCTGGCAGGCCAAGCTGGTGCAGCCAGCCCGGCGCGGCAGCGCCGCGGATGATCGCCGCCGTGCTGGCGGTGTTCGCGTCGGTGCAGCTACCCGCCGCGACGCTCACGGTGCGCCAGCACGACGTCGTGGGCGCACCGGTGGCCGGGTTGATGATGTGGTGCACCCGCTGATCGCCGTGCGCCCAAGTCCGGACGGTCGTGCTGGAGGTGGCGAGCCCCCCGGAGGTGATCGTCACGGTCTGTCCGGGTGCCGAGTCCGGCGCCGCGTGGTCGTCGGTGACCTTGACTCGCCAGCCGCCGGGCGGCGGCGGTCCGGCCACCGCCACGTCGCCGCCGAGGCTGACCAGGACGCCGCCGCTGAGCGCCGCGGCGATCTGCTCCGCGCAGCGGTCGGCGGCCCAAGCCTTGGCTGTCGCGCCGAGGTCGAGCTGCGCTCCGCCCGTCAGCGCGACCCGTCGTGACCGGTGGTCAAGATGCACGCAGCGCCACCCTGGCACCGGCCCCACAGTGCCGAGTGGTCGCGCCGCGTCGGCGGTGCCGGCCGGGTCAGCGGTAGGCGCGGGCCCGGCGCCCGGCAGGTCGGCGAAGTCGCGGTCGTAGCCGAGAGCCATCAAGGCACCCCCGCAGGTGGGATCGACGTCGCCGCCGGTCAGCTGCGCTGCCCGCAGCGCGGCTGCGAGCAGGTCCGCGAAGGTCTGGCTCACGACGAGCGGCGCGCCGCCAGCCGCGTTGAGCCGGGATAGCTCGGAATCCGGCCGGAACCGGCTGCAAGCGGCGTCGACCCGGGCCAGCGCCTCAGCCGCGATCGCGCGCGCCGGACCGGCCGCTCGGTGACCGGTCACGAGCAGCACCGCCGTCGTACCGAACACTTCGAAGGCGTCCCTGCCGATGACTTCAGTGCTCATCCCCGGTCCGTTACGGGACGTTCGCCGACGTGCCGCCCGACGTGACATGGCTCGGCCCGCTCGCAGGCTGCGGCGGGCTGTTGGGGACCACGATGGACCCCCCGTCCCGGCCGTGCGTCGTGGAACTGCTGCTGCTGCCCCCTGTGCCGCTGCTGCCGGTACTAGTCGCATCAGCGGCGTTGTGGCCGAACGCCAGGGCCATGACGGCGGAGCACGCCGCCCCGGCCAGTCCGGCGCGCCAAGTCAGCCGGCCGATCTTGCGTATCCCCAGGTCCCGCTCGCGCGCGGCGGCACGCGGGTCCTGCTGGCGCACGACTGCCTTCCTTCCCGGTCGCAGCCCGCCCCGCTGAGCCGACTGCGTCTCCTAGTCTCGGTGCCTCGTCCTAAGAATCGTTGAACCGTGGCTCCAGGTTCACCGTGACCCGGCTGGCGAATTGCTTACCTCAGTGTCTACCGCGCTGCGGCGGCGTGCACCGTCCGGCGAGGAACCTACTGTGTAGATGGGGAACGCTGCCTGCTGGCTGCCACTTGCTGTCGCCGCCGTGTACGGTCAGATCATGCACGGATACACGCAGGATAAGGACGCCTACCTGCGACGGCTGCGGCGGATCGAGGGTCAGGTCCGCGGCTTGCAGCGAATGGTCGAGGACGACATCTACTGCATCGACGTGCTGACCCAGATCTCCGCGGTCACCAGGGCGCTGCAGGCGGTGGCCGTCGGCCTGCTCGAAGATCATCTCGGGCACTGCGTCACCCAGGCGATCGAGCGAGGCGGGCCGGAGGCAGACATGAAGGTCAAGGAGGCGGCGCAGGCCGTGTCGCGGCTGGTGCGCTCCTAGGGCGCTGCGAACCTCGGCCGCCTGCTCGCGCCTGTCGCAGCCGAGTCTGTCAGACGCGTGAACGCCCGCAGGTTGGCCAGACTCTCGCCGCGCTTCACGCGCCAGGCGTACTCCTTCCTGATCGCGCCCGCGAACCCGATCATGAGCGCCTGGTCGAAGGTCTCGTCAGCGTAGCTGAGCACGCAGCCGAGCAGCCGGTCGACCTCGCCGACGCTGATGGCCGCCAGCGGCTGTCGCCCCACCAGATAGACGTCGCCGACCGGGTCAAGCGCGAAGTGAACTCCGTACATGCGCGCGTTGTGCTCGAGCAGGAACCGGTAGAACGCCGCGTGGTTCTCGTCCGGCTGGCGGCAGAAGAACGCCTCCACCAGCAGGCTGTGCGTGCCGGCTATGAGCCAGGTCATCGTCTGCAGCCGGTGCTCGCCGCGCAGGGTGACCAGGTAGCTGCCCGGCTCGACGGACTCGTACTGCACGTCTAGCTCGTCGAGCGCGGCGCGGAGCGGGTCCGGGGGGATGACCCCCCGAGTCCCCCCGCCGTGCTGGCCCGGGGGGATGACCCCCCGAGTCCCCCCGCCGTGCTGGCCCGGGGGGACGACCCCCCGAGTCCCCCCGCCGTGCTCAGTCACGCCTCGACCGCGGTGGTCGCTTCGGCGGTGACGGCCGTGTAGAGCTGCAGCAGCGCGTCAACCGTCGCCGACCAGCCGAACTGGGAAGCGTGCTCACGCGCACCGTTGGCGAGCCGGGCCAGCCAGGCCGGGGCCTCGATCAGCTCGCGCACCGCCCTGGCGTAGTGGCTCGGGTCACGGGAGTCGACAAGGATGCCGGAGTAGCCGTGGCGCACCGCCGTCCGCAGCCCGCCGACGGCAGCCGCCACCACCGGCGTGCCGCAAGCCTGGGCCTCCATCGCGACCAGACCGAAGGACTCGGAGTAGGACGGCACCATGACTACGGTCGCCGCCCGATACCACTGCGCCAGTTCGGGTTGCGGGCACGGAGGCTCGAGCCGGACCTGATCGGCCACGCCGAGCCGCGCGGCGAGCTGCACCAGCCCATCGGGGTCGTTCCGGCCCGTGCCGCTCGGCCCGCCCACGAACGCGACGGTGAGCCGGTCGGCGAGACCGGGCAAGCCCGCGATCAGCCGTGCCGCTGTGTGCAGCACCACGTCGGGTGCCTTCAGCGGCTGGATCCGGCCGGCGAAGACGAGCACGACGCCGTCGTCGGCGAGTCCGAGCTGCCGGCGCGCGGCGCGCTGCGAGCCCGGCCGGAAGACTGACAGGTCCACCCCGGGGTTGATGACGGTGACCCTGGTTGGCTCGGCGGCGTAGTAGCCGATGAGCTGCCGCGCCTCGTCATCGGTGTTGGCGACGAGCCGGTCGGCGGACGCGACGACCTCGGCCTCGCCGCGCAGCCTGACGTCCGGCTCGACGGCATCGCCCGCCGCGAGCGCGGCGTTCTTGACCCGGCCCAGCGTGTGCATGGACTGCACGAGCGGGACGCCCCAGCGTTCCTTGGCGACGGCCCCGACCTGGCCGGACAGCCAGTAGTGGCCGTGCACCAGGTCGTACCGGCCTGGGGCGTGCGCAGCCTCGGTGCGCAGCAGCTCGAAGGTGAACTGGCAGAGCTGGCCCGGAAGATCCGACTTATCCAGATCCTCGAACGGGCCGGCCGCCAGATGCCGGACCAGGACGCCTGGCGCAAGCTCCGCCAGCTGGGGCTGGTCGCGGGACACCGCGCGGGTGAAGATGTCGACCTCGACGCCGCGCTCGGCCAGCCGCTTGGCTACCTCGACGACGTAGACGTTGAGCCCGCCCGCGTCGCCGGTTCCCGGCTGCTCGAGCGGCGATGTGTGGACGCTGACTGTCGCGATCCGGCGCAGCTGGGGTCGCGGCACGGGCATGCACCTCCGGAAGGCTCGAACCGCGAATCCGGTCGTCCTGTTCCCGCGCGAAAGCTGTGGCCGGGGCGGGGGCTGTGAGCTGATATGACCACTTTTCCTATCTCATTTGTCTGGCTTTAGCCTCTCGCCGCGATCGGCGCACAGCGGGGGCCCCGCGGGCCAGCTAGCATCATGACCATGAGCACGCTCATCATGATCAGGCATGGCGAGAGCGAGTGGAACGACAAGGGACTGTTCACCGGGTGGGTAGACATCCCGCTGTCCGGCCGCGGCAAGCTTGAGGCGGTGCGCGCCGGGCAGCAACTTGCGGACGCTGGCCTGCGGCCCGACGTCGTCCACACGTCCGTGCTCACCCGCGCGATCCAGACCGCGAACATCGCGCTGGACGTCGCTGACCTGGCCTGGCTGCCCGTGCGCCGATCCTGGCGGCTGAACGAGCGACACTACGGCGCGCTGCAGGGCAAGGACAAGGCCCAGACCAGAGCCGAGTTCGGTGCCGAGCAGTTCATGCTCTGGCGTCGGTCATACGACGTGCCGCCACCGCCGCTCCCCGACGACGACCCGCTCTCGCAGGCACGGGATCCGCGCTATGCGCTGCTGCCCGGCGACCTGCTGCCGCGGACCGAGTGCCTCCGCGATGTCGTCGACCGGATGCTGCCGTACTGGTACGACGCTCTCGTGCCTGATCTCGCGGTCGGCCGGATGGTGCTGATCGTCGCGCACGGCAACTCGCTGCGCGCGCTGGTCAAATACCTGGACCACATCGGCGACGCGGACATCGCGGAGCTGAACATCCCGACCGGCATGCCACTGGTGTACGAGCTTGACGACCGGTTCCGCCCGGCCCAGCCAGGCCGGTACCTGGACCCGGCGGCGGCGGCTGCGGCGGCCGAGGCAGTTGCCGCCCAGGGCAGCAGCACGGCCTGAGCGGTCCGGCCTCGCCCGCTGGCGTCCGGCTGAAATCGCGCACTATCCGGCGGCAGCATGCCAACCAACCGCGGTCGGCCGACGCCCACCCGGCAGTGACATGGCGCGGTCACTAGTGTCCGGCAGGCACAATCAAGATTGCCGCCAGTGGTCATAACGATGAACATCCGGCGAACAACCGCTGGTCTGGCCCGCTGGCGGTGTGCGGCGACCGGGCCGCGCCAATAGCATCGAGCCGTGGAGTTGGGGGTGCAAGCCGTCATGTCCCCGGACATGTCCGTCACCAATCTGGGTCCGGACGCCAAGCTCCCACCCGGCGTCAGCGCGGTGCTGGCCGTGCTGCTGTCGTCGGCGGTCGTGCTGGACAGCAACGACCGCGTCCTCACCTCGAGCCCCGCGGCGCGCGAGTTCGGCCTCGTCGAGGATGGCCGGCTCGCCGTGGGCGAACTGCTGGCCCTGGCACGGCAGGTCCGCCGCGATGGCAGGCCTCGCGAGGGCGAGATCGACATCATGACCAGCCGCTTCGACGGCCGGGCGACCAGCTTCGCGGTGCGGGTCGCGCCGCTCGGCGTCGCGGTGGGGGACGGCGGTCTGATCCTGCTGCTGGCCGAGGACCAGACCGAGAGCCGCCGGGTGGACGAGGTGCGCCGCGACTTCGTCGCCAACATCAGCCACGAGCTCAAGACGCCCGTAGGGGCGCTCGCACTGCTGGCCGAGACCGTCGAGGAGGCAGCCGACGACCCGGAGGCGGTACTGCGCTTCGCGGGCCGGATGCGCCAGGAAGCCGCGCGGCTGACCGACCTAGTCCAGGACCTGATCATGCTGTCCAGGATTCAGGCGGCTGAGCCGGTGCCAGACCCGCGCACGGTTGCGCTGGATGACGTGGTGGCTGAGGCGGTCGACCGCTGCCGGATGCGCGCCTCCGCCCGCGGCATCTCCCTCGACGTCACCGGCGAGCGTGCCATCGCGATCCAGGGCGAGGAGGACCTGCTGGTCACCGCGCTGCGCAACCTGCTCGAGAACGCAATCGCCTACAGCCCGGACAAGACCAGGGTGCTGATCACGACCAGGCAGGCGTCTAGCTGGTCGTGCGAGATCAGCGTCACCGACGAGGGCATCGGCATCCCAGAGCGGGACCGAGAGCGCATCTTCGAGCGGTTCTACCGCGTCGACCCGGCGCGCTCGCGCGCGACGGGCGGCACGGGCCTCGGCCTGGCGATCGTCAAGCACGTGACCGCTGCGCACGGTGGCAGCGTCTCGGTCTGGAGTCGCGAGGGTGCTGGCTCCACGTTCACCCTCAGGTTCCCGCTTCGCTCGCGCCACAGCGTGCCGGGCGGCACAGAAGACGGCAGTGAGGACCAGCCAGCGCGGCCAGACCAGGCAACCGCGCGACCCGCCAGGGAGGCCGATACGTGACTCGGGTGCTCGTAGTGGAGGATGAGGAGTCCTTCAGCGACGCGCTGTCGTACATGCTCCGCAAGGAAGGCTTCGAGGTCGCGGTGTGCCCGACCGGCCCGGACGCCATCGAGACCTTCGACCGCACCGGCGCGGACTTGGTGCTGCTCGACCTGATGCTGCCCGGCCTGCCGGGCAGCGAAGTCTGCCGTAGCCTGCGCGAGCGGTCGAGTGTCCCGGTGATCATGCTGACTGCCAAGGACAGCGAGATCGACAAGGTCGTCGGCCTGGAGCTCGGCGCTGACGACTACGTCACCAAGCCGTTCTCCTCCCGTGAACTGGTGGCCAGGATGCGCGCCGTCCTCCGCCGCCGCGGCGACGTGACCGAGCCGGTGAGTTCGATCATGGAGTCCGGCCCGGTGCGCATGGACGTGGACCGGCACATCGTCACCGTGCGCAGCCGACAGGTGCAGCTGCCGCTGAAGGAGTTCGAACTGCTTGAGGTGCTGCTGCGCAACGCCGGGCGGGTGCTGACCAGGATGCAGCTCATCGACCGCGTCTGGGGTGCCGACTACGTGGGCGATACCAAGACGCTGGATGTGCACGTGAAGCGGCTGCGGGCGAAGATCGAGACCGAGCCCACCAATCCGCGCCACATCGTGACCGTGCGCGGCCTGGGCTACAAGTTCGAGCCGCTCGGCTAGGCGCCGGTCTGGCGCAGCAGGCGTCCGGATCGCCGCCAGGCAGAGATCCGCCCGGAGTTGCCAGCCGCTAGCTCGCCGAGGGTGACGGCGTGGCGGAGACCGCTGGGCTCGCTCCGGGCGTGGGCGTCGACGGTGCGCTCGCCTGCGCCGCAGCGGGCAGCGGCGGCTCGAGGGTGGCATACTGGTTCGCCCGCGGCATCACGGGCACCTGCAGCGTGATCGGGCCGGCCTTCTGGAAATCGAGCACGAGCTTGATGTCGGTGCCGCTCAGCACCGCGTGGCTCAGGTCGCGGAGGATGATCTGCGGCATGGGACCCGCGTAGTACACGGGGTGACCGGTGACCACGGGGATGCCGCCCGCCGGCAGCGTCACCGAAGCCGCGGTGCCGGGCGCGGAAATGCTGACCAGCTTGTCCGGAGCGCCGGTATTCACCAGTGCCAGGAAGACGCTCGCCGAGTCCCCCGTCTTCAGGTCACTCCCGATCGGGGCGCCCAGCACGAACACGTTCCTGATCGACAGGTCACCGACGGCAGTGCCGGCCGCGTCGGTCGGGTAGTGGAAGTCCAGCGTGGGCGCGTTGTTTCCGGCCTCGCAGCCGGCCACAGCCGGGATCAGCGCTACGGCCGCCACGAGCACCAGCCGATGTGACAGTGCGCCTGCCCAGCGGCTCCGGATCACGGCATGCCCCTCCTCGTGAGGATGACCGACAGACGCCGCACAGCGTAGCCAAACGGCACGCACGGGCTCGCGCCGGCCCGGTCGAATGCGGCCGGGCGGTCGCCTGCTCAGCCGGTGATCGCCCGGACCAGCTGGGTGTCGCTGTCGGCCGGGCTCAGCCTGGTGGCGTACCGCACGCCCCCGTCCCGCGCCACCAGCACGGCTGTCAGCTGGGTCGCCGGGATGCCAGCCGGGTAGCTGGTCGGGCTGGTCAGGACGCTGGCGGTGTCCGCCGCCAGGATCAGCGCGCGCTGCTGCCGGGCGTCGAGCTGGCCGTAGAGCCGCCGGACTTCCGCGCTGGTCTGCTGGTTGTAGACCACGTAGGCAGTGGCGCGTGCGCTCGCCGCCAGGTCTGCAAGCCAGGCCAGCGTGCCGCGGCAGTCGCAGCGTTGCGGAACCAGCACCAGCATCGCCTTGTGCAGCGTGCCCACCGGTATCCCGCGACCGTGGACGGTGATGTCCGCCAACGGCGGCAGGCTCGCTGCCACGATGTGCGGAGTCGGCTCGCCGGCCGGGGCCGCCGAGGAGGCGCCGTGCCCGGTCGACAGGGCTGTGTTCGTGGCCGAGCCCGGCAGGCCGAGGCCCTGGTCGGCTGTCGTGCTGAACACCGTGAGCAGGGTCCCGGCGATCAGGGCCAGGATCAGGCAGCAGGCGATCAGCGGGAGGATGATGCCGTCCTTGCCCACCGACCGGTGCCAGCGGTTCCGGCGCTCCTGGCGCCGCAGCGCGCGCAGCTCCCGATGGTATGCGTGCACGTCCAGATCGAGCTCCCGCGCGTCGTCGGGAATCTCGATGTCGACCGGTGGCAGGCCAGTATCGTCCCGTTCCGGTTCGCTGCCTGGGCTCACGGCTTCCTCTCCGACAGGAGCGAACGTCTCTCTCCAGTATGGGCCAGAGCGGGCCCGCGGGTGCTAGCCGGACGACATGACCAGCGGCCCGCCCCTCCGGCGGGGCCACGACGCGCCGGGCGGGTGGTGGAGACCCAATTTGACGCTCCGTAACTGCGCCATTGACCTGCACCTTTGCCCCTAACGACAGCGAATCGGTCCGACTGCTCGTGGTAAGCTGGTATCCAGCGGAAGGGGTACGTGCCACATGTCATTTAAGGTCGGCGACACCGTTGTCTACCCCCACCATGGGGCTGCTCGGATCGAGGAAATCGAGACCCGTGTCATCAAGGGAGAGGACAGGACGTACCTCGTCCTGAAGGTCGACAAGGGTGACCTGACTGTGCGTGTTCCCGCGGACAACGCTGAGCTTGTCGGCGTCCGCGACGTGGTGGGTCAGGAAGGGCTTGAGCGCGTTTTCGACGTGCTGCGGGCCCCGTACACCGAGGAGCCGACCAACTGGTCCCGCCGGTACAAGGCCAATCTGGAGAAGCTCGCCTCTGGCGACGTCAACAAGGTCGCCGAGGTCGTGCGAGACCTGTGGCGCCGGGACCGCGAGCGCGGCCTGTCGGCCGGTGAGAAGCGGATGCTCGCCAAGGCCAGGCAGATCCTGGTCAGCGAGCTCGCCCTCGCCGAGAAGACCAACGAAGACAAGGCCGAGGCCCTCCTCGACGAGATTCTCGCTTCCTGACCCGGTGCTGGCCGCTAACACGGTGGGCCGCTAGCACGGTGGCTGACGTGCTGCCGCGAGTCGGCATCGGCGTCGATGTTCATCCCATCGAGGCCGGCAGGCCGCTGTACCTGGCTGGCCTGCTGTGGCCTGGCGAAGACGGCCTGACTGGGCATTCCGACGGTGACGTTGCGGCGCACGCGGCCTGCAGCGCGCTGCTGTCCGCGGTCGGCGCCGGCGACCTGGGCAGTCAGTTCGGGACCAGCCGGCCCGAGTGGGCCGGCGCCCCGGGCTCGGCTCTGCTGGCCGAGACCGCACGGCTCACCGCGGCGGCAGGCTTCCGCATCGGGAACGTCTCCATCCAGGTCATCTGCAACCGTCCGCGCATCTCGACGAGGCGGGCCGAGGCTGAGCACGCGCTGGCTGCCGCGCTGGGCGGCGCGGTCGTGAGCCTGGCCGCGACCACGAGTGACGGGCTGGGCTTGACTGGCCGCGGCGAGGGCATCGCCGCGATCGCCACCGCGCTGGTCGTCCGCACCTGACCCGATACGGCGGGCGCCTAGGCAGTCGGCTGGCTGTCCGGTGGCGTCGGCGTGCTCCACATGCGGTGGAACACCGGCATGTCGTCGTCGGCGGGGCTCACGTAGTCGGCTGCCGGTGCCGCGTCGGGCTCGGCAGCCATGGCACTGACGGCTGCGCCGTCGCCGTGACCGGCTGCATCTGCATCCGCGGGCGGCTCGCCCGCATCGACCGGCCGCTCACCCGTGTCGGCTAGCTGCGCGCCGACGCGGTCGGGTTCGTCCGCTTCAGCGGCCCCGGCCGTGGCGTCGGGAGCTGCGGCGGGCTCGCGATCGGCATCGTCGGGAGCTGCGGCGGGCTCGCGATCGGCATCGTCAGGAGCTGCGGCGGGCCTGCGATCGGCATCGTCAGGGTCCTGGTCGTGGCCGGGGATGTCCACGTCCGCGGCTGGGCTCGGTTGGCCGGGCGCCGTGGCGGCCGCGCCAGCCGCCGCGCCGGCCGCGGCGGACGTCACCAGTTGTGAGCTGAAGCCCGGCACGATCGATGCCGAATTCCGTGGCTGCGGGGTTCGCACTGGCAGCGGCGGCGCTTGCCGCCGGGTGGTTTGCTGGTCGGCGCCGGCCGGGGGCGTGTCCGTGCTCAGCGTCGGCTGCCGCCGCGCCGCGCTCGCCTGGCGGCGCAGCCTGCCGTGTCGCAACAGGGCGAGGAGCAGCACGAATGCGACGAACACCAGCGCCCACGGCAGCACGGCCGCGGTGGTGGCAGCGACGTTGTAGCGCAGCCGGTGTGCGGTCTGATACTCCACGTCCGCGCCGGCGGCGGCCGCGAGCACGGCCAGCAGCGTGAGCCAGGCCAGAATCCGGCTCGGCCATCCGGCGCCGCGCAGCCCGAGCACGGCCAGCAGCGCTATCACCAGCATCGCGTCGATCAGCAGCGGGTAGTCGTCGGCGTGGTGCGCAGAGATGCCAGCCGCCATCGCGGCGGCGCGAATGCCTGAGTACGACAGCACGAAGGCGGCGGCGGCCAGCGCGGCGACGCCAGCGCACACGGCGGCGAGGCCCAGTATCCGCAGCGGATGCGCCGGGTGGTCTCGGCTCGTGCCGTGCTCCGCTGTCGGCGCGGCCGGGTGGTGCTGCATCGGGACCTGCTCGCTCACCGCCTGGCGATTCCTTCCTCGGGTGATACCAGCGGGCGGCGCCTGCGCCGGGGCGTTGCCTGACTGCCGATGGGCGGCGGGAGAATGGATGCACCGGTCAGCCCGCGTCAAGGAGACGATATGCCGTACTACCGGGTTGCAGGCGAGGTTCCGGCAAAGCGTCACGTCCGCTTCCGCGGGCCCGACGGGAGCCTGTACGCCGAGGAGTTGATGGGCGAGGAGGGGTTCGTCTCCGATTCGTCGCTGCTCTACCACCGCCATCCGCCGACCGCGATCGTCAAGAGCGAGGGCCTCGGCGGCGCGGCCGAGGTCCGGCTCACCGCCAATCACCCGCTGCTGCCGCGCCACTTCCGCACTCAGGACCTGGCGGGTGGCGGTGACCTCGTGCTCGGCAGGCATGTGCTGCTCGCCAACGATGACGTGCGCATCTCGTTCGCCGCCGCCGATGCAGCCTCTGAGCTGTACCGCAACTCCGCAGGCGACGAGGCGGTGTACCTGCGCTCCGGGACCGCCAGCTTCGAGTCCGTGTACGGCAGCATCACAGCGGGTGCGGGGGACTACGTCATCGTGCCGCGCGGCACCATCCACCGGTGGCTCCCCGGCGACGGCGGCATCCACGCGCTGGTCATCGAGGCGCGCGGTCACATCCGGCCGCCGCGGCGGTACCTGTCACAGTACGGTCAGTTTCTCGAGCACGCCCCGTACTGCGAGCGCGATCTGCGCGGGCCGGACGGCCCGCTGCTGGCCGACGGCGAGGACGTCCCGGTGGTCGTGCGGACCGCGGCGGGTCTGACCAGGCTGACGTATGCCTACCACCCCTTCGACGTGGTGGGCTGGGACGGCTACCTCTACCCGTACGCGTTCAACATCGCCGACTTCGAGCCGATCGTGAAGCGCACCCACGCGCCGCCGCCGGTGCACCAGACGTTCGAGGGACCCAACTTCGTGATCTGTTCTTTCTGCCCGCGCCCGCTCGACTTCGACCCGGCGGCAGTTCCGATCCCCTACAACCACCACAACGTCGACTCCGACGAGATGATGTACTACGTGGCCGGGGATTATTCGGCACGCAAGGGCTCGGGCGTGGGGCTCGGCTCGATCACGCTGCATCCGTCCGGGTTCACACACGGACCGCAGCCCGGCGCCGTCGACGCGGTCATCCGCGGGCTGAGCGAGGGCAAGACGACGACCGACGAAACCGCGGTCATGATCGACACGTTCCGGCCGCTGCTGCTCGCCGACCCGGCCCGCGCCGCGGAGGACCCGGAGTACGCCTGGACCTGGTCGGCCGCCGCCCGCGGCCAGCGCGGCGCGGCCGAGGCCGACCGCGGGCCGGGATTCTGAGCAACCCAGCGCTAGATCATGATCCTGCCGCCCGCGATGTCGAGGGTAGCCCCGGTAATCCAGGCGGACGCGTCGGAGGCCAGGAACAGTGCGGCGGCGGCGACGTCCTCGGGCTGACCGATCCGGCCGAGCGGGAACCCGCCGAGTTGTGCCCGCTGCTCGGCCGACAGCCACCCGCGCATCCTGTCACTCTCGGTGGCGGACGGTGCGAGGCAGTTGACCCAGATTCGGCACACCCAGCTAAGGTTAGATAGCTCAGCATTAGATATCAAATCTTTACCCCCGCTTAGCTGAGCTGGCGGGCGGACGTAGTGTGGGATCGTGGGCGCCCGAAAGCGCGCGATCTGCTGATGCGAGTCGTCAGCCGCCAGGCGCGCCGCCGCTGGGTCAGTGTGGCGGCCGGGACCGCGCTGCTGTGCGGACTGCCGGCGCTGGTCGGTGCCTGGCCCGTTCCGGTCGCCGCGGTGTCAGTCGCGCAGTTGCGGGCCCGGATTCTGTCCTCGGCAGGCGTTCCCTATCAGGGCTATGTCGAAAGCACCGTCGACCTCGGGTTGCCCAGCCTGCCCGACGTCGGCGACGTCACGTCCCTGCTGGACGGGACCACCGATCAGTACGCCTGGTACCTGTCGGCCGCCGACTGGCGGGCAGACGTGCTGACGACGGCCGGCGAGACCGACACCTATCAGTCGGCTGCGTACGGCACGTACGAGTGGAACTACGGCAGCAACCTGCTGACTCAGATCGTGGGCAGCGAGCCCGTGCGGCTGCCGCGCGCGGCCGACCTGCTGCCGCCAGCGCTGGCGCAGCGGCTGCTCAGCTACGCCGGAACGGCCACCAGGGTGTCGCCGCTGCCGGCCGAACGCGTGGGCGGCGTGGACGCCGCCGGGCTGCGCCTGACACCGGCAGAGTCAACGTCGACCATCAGCGCCGTGGACGTGTGGGCTGTGCCGCGCACCGGCCTGGCCGTCAAGGTGGAGATCTTCGGCCGGGACTCGACGACGCCCGTGCTGGTCAGTCAGTTCCTGGCCGTCAGCCTCACCCGGCCCTCGGCAGCGATCCTGACTCCGGAGCTGGGTGGCGGCGTCAACTTCGCGACCAGCACCCTGCCCGAAGTTACCCGGATCCTGCACGGCTACGGACCGGAGCTGCCGTCGAGCCTGGGCGACGTGGCCCGCGTGGTCGGCGTGCCTGGCCTCCCGGACCTCGCTGCGTACGGCAGCGGGCTCGCCCGATTCGCCGTGATCCCGCTGCCGCCTAGCACCGGCCAGTCCCTCATCCAAGCGGCTACCACCGCGGGCGTGACCGTCCAGCTCGGCAGTGGCACCGGGGTGATAATCCAGACTCCGCTGGTGACGGTGCTGCTCTCGCAGCAGCCGACCGGGCCGATCTACCTGCTCGTCGGCACGGTCACCGCCACCGAGCTCGAACGCGCCGCCCAGTGGCTCCCGGAGTACCCGTGATCGTCACGTCCGGACTCACCAAGCGCTACGGCACGCTGCTCGTGGTCGACGACGTGAACCTGGACGTGCGCGAGGGCGACCGGTACGGGTTCCTCGGCCCGAACGGGTCAGGAAAGACAACGCTCGTGCGCATGCTGCTCGGTCTGGTGTACGCCACGAGCGGCACGATCGAGGTGCTCGGCCGCCCGGTGCCCAGGCAGATCTCCGCGGTGCTGCCGCAGATCGGCGCGCTGGTCGAGGCTCCGGCCGCGTACAGCCACCTGTCCGCACGGGCGAACCTGGCGATGATCGACGCGGCCGGCCGCCGACCGCCTGGCCGCCGCCGAGACCGTCGGCGGCGTATCGGCGACGCGCTCGACCGCGTCGGGCTCGGCGGAATCAACGACCGCCCGGTGCGGAAGTACTCGCTCGGCATGCGCCAGCGCCTCGGCCTCGCGGCTGCGCTGCTGCGATCGCCGCGGCTGCTCATCCTCGACGAGCCGACGAATGGCCTGGACCCGCGCGGCATTCACGAGGTGCGCACCCTGCTCACCGAGCTCAACGCGGCCGGGACGACAGTGTTCTTGTCCAGCCACCAGCTCGCGGAGGTGGAGCAGTTGTGCACGCGGATCGGCGTCATCGATCGCGGTCGCCTGGTGCTGCAGAATGACCTGGGGGCGCTGCACGGACAGACCGGCCGGGTGGTCGTGCGCAGCGCCGATGCCGACCAGGCAGCTGCCGTGCTCGGCCGTCGGGTAGCCGAGCGGGAGGGCAACCGGCTCGTCGTCACCGATGCCGACCCGGCTGAAGTCAACGCCCAGCTCACCGCCGCTGGGCTGCGGGTCACCGAAATCTGGCCCGAGCGCCGGTCGCTCGAAGAGCTGGTGCTGTCGGTGACGACCGGCAGCTCAGACCGGTTCGACGGCGCCGACAGGGCGGCCCGGCGCCCCGCAGCGGCACAGACCGCGGCGAGCACGGCCGGCGAGCCGGCGGGTACCGGTTCCGACGCTGGCAGCTCGGGTGACGTGACGGCGGATTCGGGCGAGTCGGCGGCGGGCCGATGATCCGGGTAGAGCTGGCAAAGCTGGTCCGGCGGCCCCGAAGCTGGGTCATCATCGCGCTGCTGTGTCTGCTGCCCATCGTGGTGGCCGTGTTCGTGGCCGTCACCCACGTCGCCCCGCCACCAGGCCAGGGACCCGCGCTGCTGTCAGCCGTGCTGTCGAACGGATCGCTGTTCCCCGCGGCGGCACTCGCCGTCGTGCTGCCGATCTTCCTGCCCGTCGCTGTCGCCGTGGTGGCCGGCGACGCAGTGGCGGGCGAGGCTAGCTCTGGAATGCTGCGCTACCTGCTCGCGCGCCCGGTCGGCCGCACCCGGCTGCTGGTTGCGAAGCTGATCACCCTCGTCACCTTTGTCCTCATCGCCGTGCTCGCCGTCGCGGGGACGTCCTACATCACCGGCCGGCTGCTATTCGGCGACAAGCCGGTCGCGGTGGGCACGACCGGGATCAGCACCAATGTGATCGCGACCTCGCTGTCCGGCACCAGCCTGACCCCCGCTGACGTGCTGGTCCGGACCGCGGGCGCGGTGACCTTCATCGCCGTGTCCATGCTGGGCGTGGGCGCGATCGCGCTGTTCCTGTCCACGCTCACCAGCTCGTCCCTGGCCGCTGCGCTCGGCGCGCTCGCCGCGCTGATCACCAGCGGGGTGCTCGTCGCCCTCAACTCGGCCGCAGCGGTCAGCCCGTACCTGCCCACCCGGTACTGGCTGGCGTGGGTCGACTTCTTCCGGCAGCCGATCCTCTGGCGCCAGCTCGACCAGGGATACGCGATCCAGGGCGTCTACGTCCTGGTGTTCCTGGGCGCGGCGTGGGCCAACTTCGCGACGAAGGACATCACGAGCTGACCGGGCCCGGCCCGGCCGGGCAGCCGCGGTGCCAACGCCGTCAGCCGCAGACGGCCGCAGTGGGCGTCGTCATCGGCCCGGTGCCGAGCGCGCGCAGCACCATGGCGATGACGACCGGGCTCGTCGGCAGCTGCGAGTGGCTGACGCTCACCGCCGGGCAGACCGACTGCACCTGCACGTCGAGCGCTCCTGGCAGCCGGGCCGAGTCCGGCGGCGTGACGACCTCGTCGTCCCTCGTCCACACCGACATCCAGCGTGGCAGGCCGGCAGCGTCGGCAACGTCCAGGCCGTCGAGCAGCTGACTGCCGGGCACGAGTTGCTGGCACGCCGGCGGGCAGGCGCCGGGCGCCAGCGCCTCGGCGGCGGTGGCCAGCCGAGTGCCGTGGAACGGGGAGCCGAGCGTGATCACTCGCCGCGCGCTGGCGGCGCCGTCGTAGCGGCGCGCCCAGATCAGCGCGACGACGCCCCCGGCCGAGTAGCCGATGACGTCAACCGACGGGGCGCCCCGCCGCAGGTCGGCATCGACGGTCGAGTTCAGCTGCGCGGCGTCGGTCAGCAGGCTGCCGGTGCCGGTACCGGGCAGCCGCAGCACCGTGGCGGTCCGGCCGGCGGCGCGAATGTGGTCGGCCAGCACGTCGAGTGCGCTGGTGCTGCCGCCGTAGCCGGGCACCAGGATGACGGGGCCCAGTTCGTCCTGGACCGGGCCGCCGGACCGAGCCGCGACCGGCTGCGACGGGCGCCCGGCACCCGTCGTGATCACGGCGACCGTCGCGGCGACCGCGGCGACAACGAGCGTGATGGTCCCGAAGAGTAGCTGACGGCGACGCGACAGGCCCGCGAAGCGGGTCACCAGACGAGCCCGTTCCCCTCTGTTTCCAGGCCCGGCCATGCCTCCACGGTAGGCGACGGACGGTGGCGGCGCCGAGTGGCGACCCGCGGCCACGACCTACGCCGGGCACGCGCGGCACGCACGCGGGCGCATCCCGTAGCCTTGGGCGCGTGACGCTTCGCCTGCATGACACCGCCGCACGCACGGTGCGCGAGTTCCGGCCCCTGCATCCGGGGAAGGTCTCGCTGTACCTGTGTGGCGCTACCGTGCAGGCACCGCCGCACATCGGGCACATCCGGTCGGGCGTCAGCTTCGACATCCTGGTGCGCTGGCTGCGGGCGTCGCACTATCAGGTGACCTACTGCCGCAACGTGACCGACATCGACGACAAGATCCTCGCAGTCGCGCTGCACGAGGAGATCCCCTGGTGGGTCGTCGCGGAGCGGAACCAGCGCGCCTTCACCCGCGGCTACGACGTGCTCGGCTGCCTGCCTCCCGATGTCGAGCCGCGGGCGACCGGCCACGTGCCGGAGATGGTGGAGCTGATGCGGCGGCTCATCGACGCCGGGCATGCCTACGCCGAGCACGGCGACGTCTACTTCGACGTGCGGTCTTTCCCTGCCTACGGTGCGCTGTCCGGTCAGCGGATCGAGCACATGCAGCCGGCCGCCGACACCGAGGACAACACGGCCAAGCGCGACGCACGCGACTTCGCGCTGTGGAAGGGCGCCAAGCCCGGCGAGCCGTTCTGGCCGACGCCGTGGGGCCCCGGCCGGCCAGGCTGGCACCTGGAGTGCTCGGCGATGTCGACCAAGTACCTGGGCCCTACGTTCGACATCCACGCGGGCGGGCTGGACCTTCTCTTCCCGCACCACGAGAACGAGATGGCCCAGTCGCACGCGGCCGGCGACGGCTTCGCGCGGTACTGGTTGCACAACGGGCTGGTGCGGATCGGCGGCGAGAAGATGAGCAAGTCGCTCGGCAACTCGCTGCTCGTCGGCACCATGATCACCGAGGTCCGTCCGGTCGAGCTGCGCTACTACCTCGGGCAGGTGCACTACCGCTCGGAGATCGACTACTCGCCGGGTTCGCTGACCGAGGCCGCGACCGCCTACCAGCGGATCGAGGGCTTCGTCACCCGCGCCGCTGAGCTGATCGGCCCGGACGACCCGAGCACAGGTGTTCTGCTGGCGGACAGTGCCTCGCTGCCCGCTGCGTTCACCGCGGCGATGGACGACGACCTGGGCGTGCCGCAAGCGCTCGCGCTTGTGCATGACAGCGTTCGGGAGGGGAACGCGGCAGTTGCCGTGACTGATGCCGCTGGCACCGCCAAGTGGCTCGGGGAGGTCAGGGCGATGCTCGGGGTGCTCGGCCTCGACCCGCTCGCGCCGCCCTGGTCCGACACGCGGCCGGCCGCCGACCTGCGCGCCGTCGTGGACGCGCTCGTCCGCGTCGCGCTCGAGCAGCGGGAGGCGGCGCGCGGCCGGAAGGACTACGCCGCGGCGGACGCGATCCGCGCCCAGTTGGCGGAGGCGGGTGTCACGGTGGAGGACACGCCGCGCGGGCCACGCTGGGAGCTGCGCACGTGACCGCAGCGCGGGGAGCAAGGACTCCCGGCGGCGGCTGGACCAAGTCAGGCAAGCCGCGGCCGGGTACGGGCGGGTACGGCAAGCGCAAGCTGGAGGGCAAGGGCCCGACTCCGCCGGCCGAGCTCCGCCCCGGCCATCCGGCTCAGCGGCGAGCTGCTGCCAACGCCAGGCGGACCGCTGACAGCGCGGCTGGCCAGCCCCGGACTTCCTCGGCCGGCACCGGGCGGGCTGGTGCCGGGCGGGCTGGTGCCGGGCGGGGCGGCGCTGGGCGGGGCGGCGCTGGGCGGGGCGGGCAGCCGCGCGGCTCGGGTGGCAGCGCGCCAGAACTGGTGGCCGGGCGGAACGCGGTGCTGGAGGCGCTGCAGGCCGGTGTGCCGGCCACGGCGCTGCACGTCGGGCCCCGGCTGGACAGCGATGAACGGATCGGCCAGGCCGTCATGCTTGCCGCTGATGCCGGCATCCCGGTTGTCGAGGCTGGCCGCGCCGAGCTGGACCGCATCACCGCGGGCGCCATTCACCAGGGTCTGGCGCTGCGGATCCGCCGGTACTCCTACGCTGACCCGGCCGACCTCGTCTCAGCTGCGCGCGCTGCCGGACAGCAGCCGCTGATCGTCGCCCTCGACGGCATCACCGACCCGCGCAACCTTGGCGCGGTGGCCAGGTCGGCCCTGGCCTTCGGCGGGCACGGGATCCTGGTGCCGTCGCGTCGATCGGCGGGAGTGACCGCGGGCGCGTGGAAGGCGTCAGCGGGAGCGCTGGCCAGGGTTGCGGTCGCTCAGACCGCCAACCTGACCAGGGCCCTGGCTGCGTACGCCGACGACGGCCTGTTCGTCGTGGGGCTCGACGCAGGCGGCGCGGTCGATGTGGCCGATCTCGAGCTCGCCGACTCACCGCTGGTGATAGTCGTCGGCTCGGAGGGCAAAGGGTTGTCCCGGCTCGTCGCGCAGCGCTGCGATGAGGTTGCCAGCATCCCCCTCACCGGACCGGCGGAGTCGCTGAACGCTGGGCTGGCGGCCGGCATCGCGTTGTACGCGGTGGCCCGCCGTCGCGCGCACCCCCACTGACCGGCGCTGACCGGCGGGCGCACCGCAGACACCCTGCCTGCGCCGGTCGGCGGGCCTATCGTGAAACCGGGAGGTGGTCGCGTCATGCAGTCTCGCGAGCCCACCCGGTCGAGCAATCGTGACCCGGCCGACGTTGCTCAGTCGGCCGTCCCCGCGGCAGCGTCCGCCGGGCCCGAGGCCGCGCGGGCCCGGATGGCCAGCGAGCTCCGCCAGCACGGCCACGCGCTGAGCCCAGCGGTGCAGGACGCATTCGCGACCGTCCCGCGGCACGTGTTCGTGCCGGAGATCGGACCGGCCGCGGCGTACCGGGACGAGGCGCTCGTGATCAAGTGCGGCCCGGACGGGCTGCCGATCAGCTCGTCGTCACAGCCAGCCATGATGGCGATCATGCTGGACCAGCTTGGGCTGCAGCGGGGTCACCGGGTTCTCGAGATCGGAACGGGAAGCGGGTACAACGCCGCGGTCATGTCCGCGGTTGTCGGCCCGGATGGTGAGGTCGTGACCATCGACATCGACCCCGAACTAGTGGCGCGCGCGCGGGCCGGCCTATTGGCTGCCGGAGCCGACGCGGTGACAGTGCGGTGCGCGGACGGCGGCTTCGGCGACCCCGAGCGTGCGCCGTTCGACCGCGTCATAGTGACAGCGGGTGCGTGGGACATCGCGCCGGCCTGGCTCGATCAGCTTGTTCCCAGCGGCCGCCTGGTGCTGCCGCTCTCGATCCGGGGCATCCAGCTATCCGTCGGTCTGGAGCGGATGAGTCGCGGACGGTGGCTGAGCACGACGGCGTGCCGCTGCGGGTTCGTGCGGATGCTCGGCGCGTTCGCCGGGCCCGAGGAAGTGATCAGGCTCGACAAGCCGTGGGCGATCGCCTTCCAGGTGTCCGACGGCAGCCCGGTGGACGCCACCGCGCTAGCGGCGGCGCTGTCCGCAGACGCGAGCGACGAGCCAGTCCCGGTCGCACTGGAGAGCATGGCCGAGCTCGCCGACCTGGATCTTTGGCTCACGATGTCGGCGGGCACGCTGGACCGGCTCACGGTCCTGGCCGAGCCCAGCGGCACGCCCGGCGCCGCGCCGCCGCCGCCGTTTGGCGCGCTGGTCAGCGACGCTTCCGATGCGGACCGGCTGGGCATCGGGATGTTGCTGCCGGTCGCCTTCGGTACCCATGACGCTGCGCGGGTGCGCGGATCGGGCTATGCGCCCGGCCTCGCGCCGACGCCGGGCAAGGCGGCGGACGCAGGCCCTGAGGCGCAGCCCAGCGCGTCCTGGTCCGCCGCCATTCGCGGCCTTGGGCCGGGCGGCCCGCAGCTCGCGGCGCGGCTCGCCGCGCTGAGCGTCAGATGGGACCAGCTCGGCCGTCCTGGGTCACGGGAACTGGAGGTGCTGGTCTGGCCGACTGGCGCGGAACCCAGCCGGGTGCCAGGTAACCGGCTGGTGCTCAGGCGGCCGAGCGTCACGATCGCTGCAGGCTGGCCCGCCCGCTCGCGGTAGGTCGCTCGTCCGCTCGCGGTAGGTCGCTCGCTCGCACGCGGTAGGTCGCTCGCTCCCGGACAGGCACGCCAGTCAGCTCGCGGACGCGACAGTCGTCAGGCCCGTCCGCTCGCTGTTTTCCAGCAGCAGCGGCGCTGGCCCCACGATGAGCGGGTCGGGCCGGGCTACCAGATCGTCGTCCCGGCCCTCGTAGCCGACCTGCGAGAGCACGTATCTCATCGCCTCGAGCCGCGCCCGCCGCTTGTCGTTGCTCTTGACGACCGTCCACGGCGCTTCGGCCACGTCGGTGCAGAAGAACATGGCCTCCTTGGCCTCGGTGTATGCCTCCCACTTGTCAAGCGAGGCGAGGTCAACGGGACTCAGCTTCCACTTCTTGACCGGATCGAGCTGGCGGCGGATAAACCGTCTGAGTTGCTCGCCCCGTGATACCGAGAACCAGAATTTGACCAGCACGATCCCGTCCCTGGCGAGCATGCGCTCGAACTCCGGTGCCTCGCGGAGGAATTCCCGGCACTCCTCTTGCTGGCAGAAGCCCATTACCCGCTCGACGCCTACCCGGTTGTACCAGGAGCGGTCGAACAGGACGATCTCCCCGGCCTTCGGGAGATGAGCGACATACCGCTGCAGGTACCACTCGCTCTGCTCTCGCTCGGTGGGCCGTTCGAGTGCGACTACCCTGGCGCCACGGGGATTGAGGTTCTGCGTGAAACGCTTGATCGTGCCGCCTTTTCCGGCGGCATCCCGGCCCTCGAAGAGGATCACGAGCCGCCCGCCAGAGCTCTTGATGTGGCGTTGCAGCTTCAGCAGCTCAATCTGCAGACCGCGCTTGGCGCGCTCGTATTTCTTCCGGCTGAGACGGTCGTTGTAGGGATAGTCCTCCCGCCAGGTCTCGGCTACCTTGCCGTCACGCTGCACGAGAACTGGGCCGGTCTTGCCCTGCCTGATGCGATAGCCCAGCTGCGCCGCTAGATCCTCGAGTAGCCCCGCGACGTGACCGTCGGTGCTCTCACTGCCCTGCGTGCCGGGTGCCTCGTTGGCAACGTCGATCGCGTGCCGGGCCCAGCGGTCGGAGCTGGTGGCGGACGTGGGTGCTCGCGCCGCCTTATACCCGCTGGGCCGGGCCGTCGTCCGGGTGGGGCTCCCTGTGGCGCGGTCGGGCCCTAGCCGCCAGTCCGGGCCGCCTGCTGCAGTCCTGACCTTTGTGGCGCGATTCACCGTTGCCCCCGTTCCCGCGATCGCATCACCCCAGGCAGCCGCCGTGATCGATGATGACTTAGATACCCGCGCCACGTGGCCGCACACCCTGGGCCGCCGCACGCCCCGGCCCGCCGTCGGCCGGGCCGGATCGGGACCCAGGGCATGATCGTCAGCCCCCCGCTCGCCTCGCGGGCGTGCGCAGCGGACCCTGGCAGTCGGGCGAGTGCCCTAGCATCAAGCGGATGAGGCAGTCACGATGACTCGGACTGCGGCGCGCAGCCTGCGGGGGGGCAGGTCGGGCTCCCGGCGTGCGGTCCGCTGGCTGATCGCCGCCGTCGTCATCGTGGCCGTCTTGGTCGGGATCGACTTCGGGGCCAGGGCCGTGGCGGAGAGCGTGCTGGCAAGCAAGGTCGAGCAACAGGGCCTGGCCAGCAAGCCGGATGTGACGATCGACGGTTTTCCGTTCCTCACCCAGGTAGCCAGCAAGGACTTGCGCCGGGTGACGATCACCGCCAGCAACATCGCCGCCGGGCCGGTCACGATCACCACGCTCAACGCCGCCGCGAGCGGCATCAGGCTCAGTTCGTACGCGTTCTCCAGCGGCACCATCAGCAGCGTGTCCGGCACAGCTGCCATCAGCTTCGCCTCGCTTGGCGATACCCTCGCTGCGAAGTTTGGCGTCCTCGGCGCGCTGCTGAAGGGAGCCGGCCTCCGGCTGACGTACGCCGGGCCTGATGAGGTGCGCACGACCCTCAACCTGCTGGTGACCTCGGGGTCAGCCACCTGGCGGGTGACTCAGGTGAGCGGCGACGCGCTCGATGTCAGCCTCGCTGGCAGCAGTGGCTTGCCGACGTCACTGCTCGCTTCCATCCAGAATGTGGCCCTGCAGCTCCCGAAACTGCCGCTCGGGCTGACCATTAGCAGCGTCGCCGTGACCCCGCGCGGCGTCGTCGGCGCTGTCGGCGGGCGTGACATTCCCTTCGGGAACTGACGCCTGTCGGCCGGTACGGTGAAATCCGTTGGCCCGACTTAGCCGGAGCGCGCTAACCAGTCAATCCCGGCCTAATAGCATTCCGATGTCCCGACCGCTGGTCCCGTCCCCCCGCAAGCCTGACCGAGGCAACCTATGGTGCAGACGAACGCGACGACAAGCGAGTACAGCCCGGACTCGCAGTCGGTCGGAGGTCCGCTGCACGTGTCGGCAACCTGGCCTCTGCGGCTCGGGTCCGTTCCGCCGCTGGCCGATAGGATCACGGCCCGGCCCGAGAGCGGGCCAGACCTGGCGCTAGGACTGCGCCGCAGCCCCGTGGTGGCGCTGACGCCCCGGTCTAGCCGTGTCGGCACGGGCTCGTCTCCCGACTTGCTGCGGTGTACTGGCAAGACTCAGCTCGCGGCGCAGCACGCTGAATCGCAATGGCGGGCGCGCGCTCTCGACCTGCTGGTGTGGATCGACGCCAGCAGCAGAGCATCGATCTTGTCGGCGTATGTCGCGGCCGCGAGCGCGCTGGCCGGGGCCCAGCCTGCTGGGTCCGCCGAGGGGACCGCCCGCAGGTTCCTCGGCTGGCTGGGCAGCACCGACCGGCGGTGGCTGATGGTGCTGGACGACGTGCCCGACGCAGAGGTGCTGCAAGGACTGTGGCCGCGCGGCCCGGCCGGCCGGGTCGTTATCACCACGGTCAACTCGCAGGCGATGGCCAGCCTGCGCGATGTTCTCGTGCTGGAACTCGGCCCGTTCAGCCCACGGGAAGCGATGACCTATCTGGTAAGCCGGCTCTCGAAGGACCCCGACCAGCGGCGCGGTGCCATCGACCTGATCCAGGATGTCGGCTGCCAGCCGCTGCCGCTCGCACAGGCGACGGCGCTGATCAGCAGCTCGTGGCTGAACTGCGTGGACTACCGGGAGCAGTTCTACCGCAGGATGACGGTGTTCAACTCACCCGGCGCGGGTCCGGTGCCTGCGGCAGCGGTGACGTGGACACTGTCGGTGGAGCACGCAGGTGAGCTCGCACCGGGCGATTCGGCGCAGGCTTGCCTGGCGCTGGCGGCGTTGCTTGACGGTCACGGCATTCCGCTCTCGGTGTTTGAGGCGGAGGCTGCACGCACCTACCTGGTGAGCGTCACGAGTTCTGCCGCGCGGGCAGCCGAGCCGGCTGGTGCCGCGCTGACGGCACTCGAGCAAGCGGGACTTCTGGCCGTAGACCGGCTGGCCAGTCCGCCGATATTGCGGATGTCCCCTGCCGTGCAGCACGCGGTCCAGTTGGCCATGCCCCCGGACATGCTCGAGCAAGCTGGACAGGCGGCGGCTGCCGCACTGCTGGAGGCGTGGCCCGATTCTTCGGGCGGCGCCTGGGTCGCCCATGGGCTGCGATCAAGCGTGCGCTACCTGCTCCGGGCGACCGGCGGCTTGCTATGGTCCGAGGGCTGTCACCCGGTGCTGCTGCGCGCTGGGCAGAGCCTGGACGAGGCTCGGATCACCGGCCCGGCGGTGGATTACTGGTCCGAGCTGGCGACCCTAGCCGGTGACGCACTCCCGCCTGGGCATCCGGACACGCTGGCCATCGTCGAGCACCTGGCGAACGCGTGCATCGCCGCGGGCCGAGTTCCTGAGGCGGTGGCGCACTATGAGCGCATCACCGCGGACTGGAGCCGTGTCCTTGGCTCGGACCACACGCGGACGCTGAGCGCCAGAGTCTCGCTGGGCCGGATCCTCGTGGCCGCCGGTCGCCCCGCCGAGGCGATCAGCGTTCTCACCGGAGCGCTCGCAGACGCCGAGCACGCGTACGGTACCGGCAGCCCGGAGTGCGCCGCCATCCGGAACGAGGTCGCCGCCGCGTACCGGGCAGTCGGCCAGCTCAATGACGCGATCCTGCTGTACCGGCTCATTCTCGGCGAGCGTGCGCGTGCCCTCGGCCCACAGCACCCGGAGACCCTGGGGACGCGGCAGTTGCTGGCGGATGCGTACCTGGCCGATGGCCGCACGAAGGAAGCGATCTCTGAGTTCAAGAAAGTCGTGGCGGACCGGCAGCGCAGCCAGGGCGCGAGTCATCCGGACACGCTGCGGGCGTCGGCAGCTCTCGCGGTCGCCTACCATCAGTCGGGCCGGATGGCGTCGGCCGTGCAGTTGTACGAGCAAGTGCACCGCGGCCTTGACCGAGCCCTCGGCCCCGATCACCCGGATACGCTTACCGCCGCGGTGAACCTCGGTCGGGCCTACTACTCTGTCGGCCGCATCACCGACGCTGCCGCCTTGCTCCGTGACGCGGTCAGCAGAGGTGAGCGCGTGCTCCCACCCGGTGCGGCCCTGACGCAGTCGGCACGCGAGAGCCTAGCTGCCATTGCAGGTGAATGACGCATAGCGTGTGACCTGCGCCGGAACGAAAAATGGCCGGACATTTTCCGCTTAGGTCCTTAAGGTCGACCATTTTCTATTCCCCGACACCATGGTCTCGGTTACGCTATTGCACGATGTGCCTGAATCGGACATAGCCGCAGTGCAGCGTGCCTGTGCGCCTCGGGTGGCAGCTGCAACCTGAACCGGAGACACGATTGACTGACCAGACAGCATCCCCGATCGCGGGAATGGCACCGCCTACCGCGTCGCGCCTCGAAGCCAATGCGATCAGCGTCGCGCAGGACACCCTCATCGGTCTCGCCGACACTGCTCCTACCGTGTCAGTGTCGTTCACTCTCGTCGCGCTTGTCGCCGCTACCGCGTACGGCGCGCCGATCGTGCTCGCGATAACCGCTATCCCCATGCTGGTCATCGCTAATGCGTACCGGCGGCTGAACCTGTGGAACGCGAACTGCGGTGCGTCGTTTGAATGGGTCGGCCGCGCGATCAATCCGTATCTGGGCTTCCTCACCGGCTGGCTCATGCTCGCCGGGACACTGTTCGGCACGCTCACCCCGGTCACCGCGCTCGGACCGTCGGTGCTGGCGGTCTTCAACCAGTCCGCTAACAGCACCTGGCCGAACATCGGCATCGCGACGGCCCTGGTCCTGGTGATGCTGATCATCTCGGTGATCGGCATCAGGATAACGGCGCGTACCCAGGTGGTCATCGGACTGCTCGAATACGCGATTCTTATCGTCTTCGCGGTGTGGGGATTGACCTGGGTTCTCAGCCACCACGCTGGCGTGACGCCGTTCTCTGCGGACTGGTTCAGCCTGCGTGGCATCGGTGGCGGGGGCTCGCTGGTGGGCGCGTTCCTGATCAGCGTGTTCATGTTCACCGGCTGGGACGGCACCCTCTACGTCAACGAAGAGGTCAAGCACCGCAGGGAGAATCCCGGCCGGGCCGCGATGCTCTCCGTGCTCATCGCCGCCCTGCTCTTCATACTGGCTCAGGTCGGTCTGCAGGGCGTCGTGTCGGAAAAGAAGCTGAACGCGAACAGCACGTCGATTCTCGTATATCTCGGCAAGCTACTCTCCGGCAGCACCGGCGGCGGCCAGGCGCTCGCGTTTGCCCTGGCACTGTCCGTAATAGCGGCGACCGGCGTGGGTATCGTGCTCAGCGCAAGAATCACCTACGGCATAGCCAGCTACCGCGCGCTGCCGGGCATGCTCGCGAACATCTCAGCTCGCTTTCGTACTCCTGCGGTTGCCACGGTTATTGCGGGCCTGGTCTTGCTGGCACTGAGCTGGATCTACCTGCTCACGACGTCGGTGCAGAACGCTTTCACGTACGTGCTGAACAACACGGGAATCCTGTACGCCACGTTCTATTGCGTCACGGCACTCGCGGCAGTGGTCTATTTCCGTCGCCGGATACTGAGTAACTGGTCGGACGCTGTGACCGTGGGCCTTTTGCCCGTTGCGTCGGTGGTCTTCCTGGCGTACATCGCCGTCAAGTCAGTTCTCACCGCGCCAGCCGCGCAGAACTACGCCTTGCTGGGCTTCGGCGTTGCCGGCCTCGTCCTGCTCTTCGTCGCGAGGTTCGGGTTGCGATCCTCGTTCTTCCAGGTCCGGCGTGAGAGCTGGCGGCCGGAGAAATAGCGAGCCGGTGGCCGAGTCAGGCAGCTGAGCGTGGCCGCCCGTGTTGCCAGCGGGCGGCCACGTGCAAGTTCTGTCCGGCGCCTCCGCGGCTCGTTACTCACCAATGCGGCGAACGCCCGCAGCGTGGCGCCGCGCGAGCTGGCGGTAGACCTCGGGATTGGTGTCCACCCACTTCTTGGCCGCGCCGCTGACCTCCCGCGTCACCGTGGCGGGGGTGCCGACCGCCAGCATTCCGGTGGGAATCGTCATGCCGGGCGGCACCGTGGCCCCGGCCGCAACGAGCGCCCGGTCCCCGATGACCGCGCCGTCGAGCACCGTAGCGCCGTTGCCGATCAGCGCCTCGGTCCCGACAACAGCGCCGTGCACGACGCACAGGTGCCCGATGGTTGCGCCCGCTCCGATCTCGGTGACCGGCTCGGTGCCGCCGTGCACGATGGATCCGTCCTGAACGTTGGCGCCGCGCCGGACGACGATAGGACCGAAGTCTGCGCGCAGCACCGCTCCGTACCAGATCGACGCGCCGTCCTCGACGGTCACGTCGCCGACGAGCGTGGCCGTCGGCGCAATCCAGGCAGTGGGGCTGACAGCGGGCGCTCGGCCCTCAAAGGAGAAAAGAGGCATCCCGCAATGATCGCAGCACAGCTGCGGTGGCGCGCAGGCTGACCCGCCGACCTGTCGCCAGGCGTCGGCGCCACCGGCCGTCGGCTACCATCAGCACGTCCCGCCGGTGTAGCTCAGTTGGCAGAGCGGCCGTCTTGTAAACGGCAGGTCAGCGGTTCGATCCCGCTCACCGGCTCCTATTAGCACCATCGCTGACCAGCGCAAACGTCTCGCGCGGCAGGCCGAACTCCCGTTTGCTGCTGGTAGCGGAGTCCGCACGGAGTCCGCGAGTTCAGTCGTGCCCGCAATCGGGCGCATCCCCGCATCACAGAAGCGGCCGGGCCGCGTGTGCCTTCACGCGTGCCCGGCCTTGGCATCCCCGCTCAGGAAGGGAACGGAGAACCATGCACAACACCATCGCAGATCCATCACCGCGTAAGCGGCACCTGGCCGCTGTCGGCGGCAGGCACGCCGCCACCCGGTCACAGC
>JASHQA010000065.1 GCA_030037785.1 Streptosporangiaceae bacterium | reverse complement strand
CGTTCGACATCGCGTTGCCGCCGTACTTCAGCACCACCGTCTGGCCGTGGAACCGCTCCAGCCACGGCAGTGCCTCGATGAGAACGGCCGCCTTGTCTGCCGCCCCGTTCCAGTCCGGTTCTGGCTTCATGTCGAGTACGCCGAGTTCAGGTGCACGTACTCGGCGGTGAGGTCGGTGGTCCTGATGGTCGCGGCGCCCTGGCCGGCCGCGAGGTCCACCGTGATGCGCACCTGCCTTCCGCGCAGGTCGACCGCCGACCGGTTAGCGCCGGGCGCGCCGTCCTTGCACACCCAGACGCCGTTGATCGCGACGCTGAGCTGATCTGGCTCGAATGCGGCGCTGGTGGTGCCGACGGCGGCCAGCACCCTGCCCCAGTTCGGGTCCTCGCCTGCGATCGCGCACTTGAGCAGGCTGCACCGGGCGACGGCCCGGCCGACCTCGACCGCGTCCTCCTCGGTCGCAGCGCCGGTTACCTCGATCGTGATCACCTTGCCAGCGCCCTCGGCGTCGGCCTGTAGCTGCTCGGCCAGGTCCGCGCACGCGGCGGTCACCAGCGCTGCGAACTCGGCGAGGTCCGGGCTGGTGCCACTCGCACCGCTGGCGAGCAGCAGCACGGTGTCGTTGGTGGACATGCAGCCGTCGGTGTCCAGCCGGTCGAACGTCGTGCGCACCGCTGCGCGCAGCGCGCTGTCCAGCTCGCCGGGCGGCAGGTCCGCGTCGGTGGTCAGCACCACGAGCATCGTGGCGAGGGCGGGCGCCAGCATGGCGGCACCCTTCGCCATCCCCCCGATCTGGTACCCGGTGCCGTGCCGGACGCACGTCTTCGGCACGGTGTCGGTCGTCCTGATCGCGTCGGCTGCGGCCAGCCCGCCGTGCGCCGACGCCTGGTCCACGGCAGCGGTCGCGCCGGCTAGCAGCCGCTCGATCGGCAGTCGCTCGCCGATCAGCCCGGTAGAGCACACCGCGACCTCGCCCGCGCCGACGTCCAGCAGGCCGGCTACGTGCTCGGCCGTGCGGTGCGTGTCGGCGAAGCCGGCCGGACCGGTGCACGCGTTTGCCCCGCCCGAGTTCAGTACGACCGCGCGTACCGTCTGTCCCGCTAGCACCTGCTGACTCCACAGCACAGGCGCGGCCTTCACCCGGTTCGCGGTGAACACGCCAGCAGCGGCGGCGCTGGGGCCGTCGTTGATGACGACGGCGACGTCCGGACTGCCGGACGCCTTGATGCCCGCGGCGACGCCGGCGGCCCGAAAGCCCAGCGGGCTGGTGACGGTCATGGTGCGACTCCGATCGGCGTCAGGCCGGCGGTCTCGGGCAGTCCGAGCATGAGGTTGGCGTCCTGGATCGCCTGGCCGGCCGCGCCCTTGCCGAGGTTGTCGATGGCGGCGACGACCACCGCCCGGCCCGCTCTCGGGTCCGCAGCCACCTGCACCTGGACGCCGTTGGAGCCGCACACCGACCCGGTAGCCGGCCATCGTCCGGGGGGCAGCAGCGCGACGAATGGTTCGCTGGCGTAGCGCGCGGCGAGCGCAGCGCGCAGGTCTTCGGTGCTGATGTCCGGGGCTGCAAGCCGGGCGGTGCAGGTCGCCAGGATGCCGCGCGGCATCGGCGCGAGCACCGGGGTGAAGCTCACCGACGCGGGCCGACCGCACGCCTCACCGATCGCCTGCTCGATCTCCGGGGTGTGACGATGCGTGCCCGCGACCGCGTATGCGGACGCCGACCCCATGACTTCGGTGGCGAGCAAGTCGGCGCGCGGCGACCGGCCCGCCCCGGACGTTCCCGACGCCGCGACGATCACGATGTCGCCGGGATCGACGGTCCCGGCCGCTGCCAGCGGTACCAGCGCGAGCATCGCCGCGGTCGCGTAGCAGCCCGGCGCGGCGACGCGCTCTGCTGCCTGGATCTTCGCGCGCGCGCCGGGCAGTTCGGGCGTGCCGGTGACCCAGCGTCCCTGGTGCGCACCGGGGTAGTGCCGCGCCCACGCGGCACTGTCGGCGAGCCGGAAGTCCGGTCCGAGGTCCACGATCTTGACACCAGCCGGGAGCTGGGCGGCAATCGTCGCGGACTGCCCGGCGGGCAGCGCCAGGAATACCAGTTCGCAGTCGGCCAGCGCCGCGGCGTCGAGCGGCTGGAACCGCAGGTCGGCTACCGGCGGCAGACCCGCCAGGTGCGGATGCACGTCGGCGACCGGCTGGGCCGCGTTGCTGGCAGCGGTGACCACCGCCAGCGCCAGGCCCGGATGTCCGGCCAGCAGCCTCAGCAGCTCACCACCCGCGTAGCCGCTGGCGCCGGCCACCGCCACGCGCGCGCCCATCAACCCCTCCTGGCTGAGGCGAGCAGCCCGCTCGCCGCTGTACCCACCCGGCTAGCGCCGGCATCACCACCCGCACCTCGAATGATTATGCATATCTATGACTGAATATGCAATCGAGCCAGGTGGCCGCACGCCCGGTAACAGTCTGGCTCCCAGATCTGCGATCAGGCTGGGCCGCGGCCAGGACCGGACGGCATGATAGGCCGTGAAGGGAGACAAACGCCCATGTCCGTCCGGCGTTGCGTCGCGCTGATCGCGCCCGCGTGCGCACTGGCAGCCACGCTCGCGCTGGCTGGCTGCGGCTCCGGCAGCAAGCCGACGGTGGCGACCATCCAGGACTGCGGTACCAGCCGGACCGCGGCGAACGTACCGGTCGAGATCGAGGTCTACCGCGGCCAGGTGGCCTGCTCGGCCGCGTTGCAGGTCGAGGCCGGCTACGCGAAGGCCATCGTCGACGGCAAGGCGCCGGGCAACGGCGGCGGTGGCCCGGTGACCGTCAGCGGCTGGACCTGCCAGGGACTGGCCACGCCGCAGCTACTGAAGACGGGCGAGACGTCCAAGTGCGCCAAGGACGGTCACGAGATCGTAGCCATCCTCAAGTCACCCAGCTAGCGCCGCGCCCGGTCGCCGCTGGCGAGTCAGCGCCGCCGTGCCCAGTGGCATCGCCGCGCTGCCAGCGGCGCGTTCCTCGGGCCGGTCAGCCGCTGCGCAGGACCGCGTCGGTTCGGCGAACGGCCTCGGCCACCGCTGCGTCCCTGGCGGCGCTGGCCTCCTCGGCGGTGAGCGTTCGGTCCGGCGCCCGGAAGCGCAGCGTGTAGGCCAGCGACTTGCGGCCAGGGCCGGCCTGGTCGCCGGTATAGACGTCGAACAGCCGCACCGACTCCAGCAGCACGTCGCCGGCCCGCGCCGCGCCGTCCGCCAGCGCGCGCTCGACGTCGGCGGCGGGCACCGACGTCAGCACGCTCAGCGCCACGTCCTGCACGGCTATCGGATAGTTCGACAGCGCGGGCGCCTGCACCGGCCCCAGCGCGTCAGCCGCTGTCTCGATCACCGACAGGTCCAGTTCCATGGCCGCCGTCCGGGCCGGCAGCCCGAAGGCGGCGACGACCCTGGGGTGCAGCTCGCCGGCGTAGCCAGCGAGCCACTCGTGCCCCTGCTCGCCGCGCACGAAGATCGCCGCACAGCGGCCAGGGTGCCACGGCTCGCGCCGTGCGGTCCGCACGTCGAAGGGAACGCGGCTGGCGCGCAGCACGCGCCGGGCAGCCTCGACAGCGTCCTGCCAGCCCGCCGCGCGGCCAGGCCCCCACCAGCCGGCCGACTCGGCCTGGCCAGCCACGACGGCGGCCACGTGCAGCGGCTGGTCCGGCAGCGCCGCCTCCAGCTCGGCGATCTCCTGCACTGTCGGGCCGCGGTCCACCGGCAGGATCGGCGCGACGTCCGGTGCGTCCGGGCGCGGCCGGAAGACCAGGCCGAACTCGTGCAGTGCGATGTCGCCGAAGCCGCGGCCGACGTTGCGGACCAGGGTCCGCAACAGGCCCGGCAGCAGCGTCGTGCGCAGCAGCGGCTCATCGTCGCTCAGCGGGTTGGCCAGCCGGAC
>JASHQA010000064.1 GCA_030037785.1 Streptosporangiaceae bacterium | reverse complement strand
GCCGCGCGCTGCGACCCGGGCGGTCGCCAGCGGCAGGCGGACTGGCCCCGCGCGGTGCGCGGGTAGCCGGCGGTGTGGTCGGTACGCTTGTCGCCTGTCGCTGCCAGCCGCTGATCGGGAGCTGTCGCATGGACCTGGGGCTCGCCGGCCGCCGGGCTTTCATCACCGGTGGCAGTCGCGGCATCGGCCTGGCGATCGCGCAGACCCTGACCGCGGAGGGTGCCGCCGTCGTGATCTGCGGCCGGGATCCGGCCAGCCTCGCCGGATCCGGCCTGCGCGGGGTAACAGCCGACGTCACGGTGCCCGACGAACTGGGCCGCGCGGTCGATACGGCGGCGGAGCAGCTCGGCGGGCTGGATCTGCTGGTGGCGAACGCGGGCGGTGCCGTCGGCGGTGGTCTGCTGGCGTCGACGCCACAGGACTGGATGAGCACCTTCGCGATCAACGCGCTGCACGCCGCGCACGCGATCCGCTGCGCGGTACCGCACTTCGACCGGGCGGGTGGCGGCAGCGCGCTGATCATCGCGTCCATAACCGGATGGAAGCCGGGCCCGAAGTCCTCGTATGCGGCGGCGAAGGCCGCGGAGATCCATCTGGCTGCTGCGCTGGCGCAAGAGCTCGGACCTCGCAACATCCGCGTCAACGCGCTCAGCCCGGGATCAGTGCTGTTCCCTGGCGGCGGCTGGGATCAGTACCGGCAGGAACAGCCCGATCGCTTTGCCGCGTTCGCGGCGAGTGACTTCCCCCGTGGCCGCCTCGTCGAAGTTCAGGAAGTCGCCGACGCCGCCTGTTTCGTGCTGTCTGCGCGCGCGGGCGGCATCAGCGGCGCGAACATCTGCGTCGACGCGGCGCAGGATCATCCCAGTGCCGCCCGCTTCTTCCCGTGAGCCCGCTCTCATCACCCGCCCTCAGGGCGTGGCCGGGGGCGCCGCACGACGCGCTGCCGACTGGAGTGGCAGCCCACCGAAGGGATCGGACACGTGCACAATCCGGCCGCCGACGATGGTGAGATCCGCGCTGACGGCGGGGATATCGTCCGGCGCAACGGTGAAGTAGTCCGCCGACAGCACTGCCAGGTCCGCGTACGAACCGGGAACGAGTGATCCGCGCCTGTCGTCCTCGAACGAGAACCAGGCACTGCCTCGCGTGTAGGCGTCGAGGGCGGCAGCGCGATCGAGGCAGTGCCGCTCCGCGCGGCGCGGGCCGCGGGAGTCGTACGGCAGGCCGGTGACAAACCACCGCAGGGCCTGCCATGGGTTGTAGGACGCGTCCCGGGTGGAGTCGGTCCCGGCGCCGAACGGAATCCCGAGCTCGGCAATGTCGCCGAGCGGCGGCCCGTTGCGGACCGCCTCGTCGCCCCACTGGGCAGCGCACACCGCGGCCTTCTGGCCGAGCCGGCTCTGCACGGCGAGGCCCAGCCCGAGGCCGCGCACGCGGCGCAGATTCGCCGTGCTGATGCACTCGGCGTGACACAGTGACCAGCGCAGGCCCGACAGCGGTACGTCGGCCGCTACTTCCTCGATCGCGTCCAAGATGCGGGAGACCGAGCTGTCCAGGATGGCGTGCACGGTCACCGGCCAGCCCTGCAGCGCCGCGTCGCGGACCGTCCCGACGAATGCTGCGTAGTCGTCGTCGGCGATGTCCAACGGCGCCATGCCGACCCAGTCGTGGCAGCCGAAGTGCACGATCTCGCCGATGCCCAGCACGCTCAGCATGTCGTCGCCCATGCCTGGCGTGAGATAAGACTGCCAGGCGCCGATCTCGGCCCGTTCCGCTCCACGCGTCGCCGCGCCCACGTTCAGCCGGACGCGCAACGGCAGCGCCCCGGCGCGCCAGACCGCCCAGACAGCCCGGTAGGAGGAGGGCTGTATGCCCAGGCCACCAGCGTCGACGACGCCGGTCAGCCCGAGGCTGGCGAGCCGCGCGAAGAACGCCCGTGTTGACGCCTCCGCACGGGCCGGAGCCGGGTGCAGCGCGACGTGGCTCACCTGCTGGTATGCGCCGACGCCGGACAGCCGCCCGTCCGGACTGCCGTCCGGCCGGCGGTGCAGCACGCCGCCATCGGGATCGGCACACCGGCCCGTCCAGCCGAGTGCCCGCAGCGCCGCGGTATTGAGCACCCCATAGTCCTGGTGCCCGTAGACCGGGTAGATGAAGACCGGGTGACGCGGTGCAGCTGCGTCCAGCTCGGCCAGGTCCGGCAGCCGATTCTCGGTGAACTGGCCCGCGTGCCAGCCGCCGAGCGCGGTGATCCAGCTGCCCTGCGGCCGGTCGGCGGCGGTCGCCCGCACGGTCGCGAGCGCCTCGGTAACGCTGGGCACCTGCGTCCAGTCCAGCTCGTCCAGGTAGGTCAGACCCGCCCGCACCGCGTGCATGTGCGAGTCGATGAGCCCAGGGATGACCCGCCTGCCACCGGCGTCGACCGTGACGGTCCGGTCGTCAGCGAGGGCGCGCAGGCTGTCCTGGCGGCCGACACCGGCAATGCGGCCGTCGCGTATCGCGATCGAATCCGGGGCGTCATCGCCGACCGGACAGCCGAGCCCGGTCCACACCCGCCCGCCGGTGATCAGCACGTCGGCCGCTCTGTTCAGGCGCACGGCTCGCCTGTCGGGTTCGCGGGCGAACTCTTCACCATTCCCACCTCCGCTGCGCATCGGCAGGCGGGATTTTACGCTGATTGAGGGCAGCCGCGCCGGTACGGAACAGCGCCGGACGCCGCACAGACAGCCACCTTCTGACCATGGGAGCCTGATATGCGCTACCCGCACTCGGAGCGCGGTCCAGTCGTCGAGACCCTGCACGGCGTCAGGGTCGCCGATCCCTATCGGTGGCTGGAGGATCCCGACTCTGCGCAGACGAAGGAATGGGTAGCGGCCCAGAATGCGGTCACCGAGAAGTATCTGGCTGGCCTGGCCGCCCGGCGCTGGTTCCGCGCGCAGCTGAGCGCGATTATCGGCGTACCACGAGCCGGCGTGCCGCGCGCGAGCGGCGGACGCTACCTGCTCGACCGCAACGACGGCAGCCAGGACCAGGACGTGGTCACGGTGGCGGACGACCTGACGACACTGGCAGCCGGCGGACGGGTGCTGATTGATCCGGCTGAATTCTCTTCGGACGGAACGACGTCGCTGCGCGCCGCGGTGCTGAGTCCGGACGGCAAGTGGGTCGCGTACAAGGTCAGCGAGGCTGGTAGCGACTGGACGCGGCTGCTGGTCCGCGCGGTGGACTCCGGAGCGGACACCGGCGACGTGGTGTCCTACGTGAAGTTCGCTGACCCGGTGTGGACGCCGGACTCCTCGGGGTTCTTCTACTGGACCTATCCCGAGCACGGCCGCGCGGCCGGCGACGACCCGGCGGCGCTCGGCACCGGCCAGCTCATGCTGCACCGGCTCGGCCGCGACGACGACGAGCTGATCTACCGGCCGGACAACCCACGCCTGCGTCCCTCGCCGTACGTCTTTGCCGAGGGGTGGCTGATCCTGACCATCAGAGCCGGGACCGAGCCCAGGTGCCTCGTGCAGGCCCGGCGGCTGCGCGGTGGCGCTGTGGGCCCCGCCCTGCCCGTGGTCGCCGAGCCGCAGGCCCGCTTCGAGCCCGCGGGCATGAAGGGCGACGTGCTCTACCTGCACACCGACCTCCAAGCGTCGCGCGGCAGGGTGGTCGGGGTAGACCTGGCCCGCGTGGAGTCCGGCGGTACCGCCGGGTGGGAGGAGCTGATCCCGGAACGGGCCGACATTCTGGACCAGGCCCACCGCGCCGGCAGCGGTTTTCTCGCGGTCTACTTGCGCGACGCGCAGCACCGTGTCCTGCGCTTCGATGCCGCCGGAGCCGAGCTTGGCGAAGTGGATCTCGGCGAGCCCGGCTCGGTCAGCGAAGTGCACACCGAGGAGGACAGCGACGAGTGCTTCCTGGGCGTGGAGTCGTTCGTCCGCCGCACGCGTGCCTACCGGGTCGACCTGTCTACCGGCCGCGCCGATCCGCTGATCCGCACCGAGAGCGCGGTCTCGGTGCCGGACGTCACCATCGAGCGCCGGTCGGCGACCAGTGCCGACGGGACGGCGGTGCCGTACTTCTTGCTGAGCCCCGCTGGCGCCGGACTGCCGCTGCCCACCCTGCTCTACGGGTATGGCGGGTACAACACTGCGATCACGCCGGCGTTCAAGGCGGCATGGCCGGCCTGGCTAGCAGCCGGCGGTGCACTGGCGGTGGCGAACCTGCGCGGCGGCGGGGAATACGGCACCGAGTGGCACGAGGCGGGCCGACGAGAACGCAAGCAGAACGTCTTCGACGACTTCATCGCGGTTGGCGAGCACCTCATCTCAACCGGGGTCACCACGCATGGCCAGCTGGCAATCCACGGCCGGAGCAACGGCGGCCTGCTCGTCGGAGCGGTGATGACGCAGCGCCCGGAGCTCGCCGCGGTGGCGCTGCCGATGGTCGGCGTCATGGACAAGCTGCGATTCCACAAGTTCACCATCGGCGCCGCGTGGATCTCGGAGGTGGGCGATCCGGACGTGGCGGCAGACTTCGCGTTCCTGCACGCGTATTCGCCCCTGCACGCCCTCCGTCCGGGCACCTCGTATCCGGCGACGCTGATCCTCACCGGTGACCACGACGACCGGGTGGCACCGGCCCACAGCTACAAGTTCGGCGCCGAGCTACAGCACGACCAGGCAGGCGATTCGCCCGTTCTGCTCCGGATCGAGGCGGCGACCGGGCACGGGCCCGGTAAGCCGAAGCGGATGCTGGCCGCGGAGTACGCCGACATGCTGGCGTTCGCAGCGGAGCACACCGGCCTTACGCCGGGCTGACGGCCGTATCGCCTAGCTGATTCCGGCGAACGAGCGCGCCTCGCGGCGGTCGCGACAGGCATGCAGCCCGACGATCAGTCCGTCCCGGACCGTCACAACGTCATACGAGCGGTCGTCGGCCTGCCGGTGCCGGTACTCATCGACTCCCGGCGTTCGCATTACCAGCATCACCCGGTCACCGGCGGCGGCGACCGTTTCCAGCTCGGCGCGCAGCCCTAGGTCCGCTTGCCGGCGTATCGCCTTCTCAAGCTCCTCCCGGCCGCGGCACATCTGGGGCTGCGGGTCCACCTGGTCCGGCTCGAGGTAGGTCCACTCCAGGTCCGGGTCCACGAAGTCCATCATCCGCGCGACGTCGCCCCGTTCGTAGGCCAGGAATGCCTCGCGCACGATCCACTCGTTCTGGTTGCACATCTGGAGTTCCTCACGACGGTAGTGCGCCAGCCAGGTGCCTGGGTAGGCGCCACTTACTATCCCCCCAA
>JASHQA010000063.1 GCA_030037785.1 Streptosporangiaceae bacterium | reverse complement strand
GGTACTTGACAGTGTGGGTTCGAATCCCACCGGCCCCACTAACACCACCGGCCCCACCACTGGCGACGCCGACGAGGGCACGGCGTTGCGGGAGGCTGCGCTGGCCACCGGCTACGTCAACGCCGAGCAGTTCGACCGCGTCGTCAACTCGGCCGCCATGGTCGGCCGGCTCGGCGGCTAACCGGGCTCACACGGCGTCCTGCTATGCGCCGACCCCCGGTACCTGGGCACCTGACGGCAGACCCGCGGCGAGGTAGGCCTCGTAGCAGGGGCGCCACGGTTTAGCCGTCGAGCTGTGCGGGCCCTGCGTCGGCTGGCCGGCGAGATGCTTGCCGAGCTCGGCCAGGCATACGTCCCACCCGGCTGCGTTGCGCGCTGCCGCGTCCCGGGCGTCGATGAGGTCCAGCAGGGTGAATCGGCATCCGCCGTCTTCGAGCGACTCGAGCTGAAAGCGCAGCTCGTCGCCGCCCCAGGAGATGGCCAGGTAGGTTGGCGGGTCGCAGGCGAGTACCCGGCCGGGCTCGACCTGCAGGTAGGGGTCGTTCCCGTAGCTGACGACGCCGCCAGGCCGCAGGTCGATGTCGACGGTCGCCGGGAACCAGCGAGCCAGCCCTTCCGGCGTCGCGACGGCCGCCCAGACCCGCTCGATCGGGTGCGGGTAGGTCCGGACGAAGCGCACCGCCGGACGGCCGTCAAGCTCGACATAGCTGCCGAGATCCGTCATGGCCCCTCCTCATCAAGGTAGCGCCCGAGAGCGTCAAGCCGGTCGTTCCACAACGTCCGGTACGGGGCCAGCCAGGCGTCCAGCGCCATCAGCGGCGCCGGGTCGATCGAGTAGACCCGGCGCTGGGCGACGCCGGTCGCCCGTACCAGCCCGGCGTCGCGAAGGACGCGGAGGTGCTTGGACGCGGTGGGCTGGCTGACACCGAGCGCCTCGACGAGCTCCCCGACATCGCGCGGTCGCTCCCTGAGCAGCTCGAGCACGGCTCGTCGCTTCGGCTCGGTCAAGGCTGGCCAGACGGTGGTGATCATGCTGCCTAATATACCGCCGCCAGCATATGCCTGACAAAGTATATACGTGGCGCAACCCGCCGGATGGCCCGGCTCAGCGAGTTACGGCGTTTCCTGGTGCCTCAGCGTGCCGCCGGACTGGCCACCGCGCTGTCATCCGCACGCGACTCTCGTCTGCCAGCGACCACCAGCGACGCGGGCCCGGCAGTCCGTGGCCGGACGGCTAACACCTCTGGCGGCGCGATGATCGGGGCGAACCCCTGACGGCCGGCCAGATAGCGGTTGCGCAGGTCCCGCACGGAGTTTGTCAGCGGGTCGTCCGGGCCGAGCGCGCGTTCGCAGTCGCGGAGCGCGCGGTCGAAGTGCGCGCTCGCCCGCTTCAGCCGGCCGGAGGCGTGGTATGCGTGCGCGAGGTTCGCGCGCGTCGTCAGAATTTCCGGGTGCCCCGGTCCCAGGATCTGCTCGCCATCGGCGAGCGTGGCCTCGCCGAGCTCGACGGCTTCGGGCAGCCGCCTGGCGTGGTGGTAGGCCGCGGCCAGGTTCCACCGGACCCGGAAGGTATCGGGGTGGGCAGCACCGCGGATGCGCTCGAGGTCCGCCAGCACGCCCTCGTAGAGCGCGGTAGCTTGCTTGGGCCGGCCGTTCAGGCAGTAGATCGCCGCCAGGCTGGTCCTGGCGACGATCGTGGCCGCCGGGCTGCTGCCTGGCACCCGCCGCCAGTCGGCCAGAACTCGATCGAGGGCATTGGCCGCGTCGTCGGTGCGTCCCGCGCGGTAATAGGCGATCGCCAGGCTCTGCCGTGCGGCCAGTGCATCGGGATGCGCCGCGCCAACCGCGCTCTCGGTCTGGGCGAGCGCCTCCTCGTAGAGCCTGACTGGCTCGCTGCCCCGCCCGGCGCGCCGAACTGCGTCTGCGACCTGATGCCGAACGGCCACGGTCTCCGGGTGCATCACGCCCGACGTCTCCGCGGTGAGGGCGAGGCAGCGCTGGAGCACCTCGAGCGCCTCGCGATACTGCCCGGCGTCGCAGTATGCGCTGCCCAGCTCGGCCAGGCTCGCCCGGGTCTGCGCGTGCGCGAGTCCGAGCACCCGCTCGCTGTCGGCCGTGACCTGCGCGCCCAGCAGGATCGCCTCGCTGAGACGGCCCGCGGTCCGGTAGGCGAGGGCCAGGCGTGTCCGCGCGGTGAGTGCCTGGCGGTCGGTCGGCCCCGCGACCTCGTCCATGTCGGCGGCGAGTTCCTCCCGCAGCCTGATCGCTTCATCGGAGCGTCCGGCCGCCGCGGCGGCGCCGGCGAGCCGCTCGCGCAGCGAAAAGCTGAGCGGCGAGCGGGCGCCGTAGTCCTCGGTAGAGCGTCTGGCCAGATCGCGCCAGTACGCGTGCGCGGTCTCGGCCATCCGGGCGTCGTCAAGGCTCTGCCCGACCCGGACCAGCAGTGGATGGCAGCTCTTGCTCCACAGCGCCGGGTCGTCGCATCGCCGGAGGCTCGCAGTGCAGTCCCGGAGCGCCTGCTCCAGCCCGGCGGAGGCACTGGCACCGCTGTCGCCGTCGTCTGGCCAGGACTCGTAGAGGGCGTCAGCGGCCGAGAGCACGGCCTTCCGAACCTCCGCCGGGCCCATTACCTGGCGGACCGACGACTGCAGCGCGGCAGCCATCCGCACCGTGCGAGTGGCGTCGTCTGGCTGGATGCTGACGAGTCCCATCTGCTGCAGGCTGCCAAACGCGGCCTGCACGCCAGCCTGGTCATCCTGGGTCACGACCTGGCGCCCGGTGATGTAGCCGCAGGCGGCGGCGCTGGTGAGGACCGCGCCAGGGATCCAGTCCGGACCGAGCACCGCGGCCAGCCTGAGAGCCGGCCACGGCATTCCGGTCGGACCGAACTGGGCAGCGCGGTCGACGGCGAGCATCCAGGCGGGCGCCAGCGGGTCGCCGGCGATTCCGTTCGCCCAGTCCTTGCGGTACTGCTCGTGGGCGAGCCGGTACTGGCGGCAGTCGTCGCCGGTGTCAACGAGGTAAGCCACGGCGAGGTCCAGGCCGACTGGGAGGCAGCCCAGGGCAGCGGCGACATCGAGCGCACCCGCCGACTGGTAGGGGTCGTCATTGAGCCGGTCCGACAAGTACTGCAAGGCCTCGCGCTGGCTGAACGGCGGCACGGCGACCGTCACCTGCTGCGGGCCCCTGGACACCGCGTGCCGCACGGGAGCGCTGGCCCTTGCGGGCCGCGGGGTCAGCCGGGTGATCAGGGTGGTGACGAGTGTCTGGCCGCTCGGTCCGGACGGCCACAGTCCGTCAGCGTCTGCTAGGTCAGCGAGGCCATCGAGCACGACGAGCCAGCTCCGGCCGGTGTCCGCCAGCCAGGTCATGAGTCGCGCGGCGCCAGCTTCCGGCTTACCCACCGGAGCCGCGACTCGGATGTCATTGAGCGCCCTGGCGTAGCCAGCGACTATCCGGTCGCGGCTGCTAGCTTCCAGCCACACCAGCAGGTCCAGCTCGGACTTGGCCCACAGCCGGTGCGCGAACGCGGCGGCTAGCTGCGTCTTCCCGGTTCCTTCTGGGCGCCGCACCGATGTCCGCGCGTCACCGTCCGGGCCAAGGATGACCGTTACCCCAGGGCGTAGTGCATCCCCTAGTCCGTGCCCGGTCTCCGGCCGCCGGTTGAATCCTGGCGCGAGGAACGGAACGGTCCCCGACAACACGGGCCAGGTCTTTGGCTTACGTTCCATAGCGGGCTCCCGTGATAGGGAAATCGGAACTAGCGCTCGCGGCGCGCCGGCGGGACGGGGAGCGCTTCGGCTGGCTCATTCATTCAGCAGCTCCAGATCCAGGAGCGCGTCGTCCGGCTGGGCGCGCATCGCGAGCGTGGTCAGCACGGCGGCCACCAGCGCGGCGGCACCGGCGAGCACGAATCCGAGCGCGTAGGAGTGGCTCAGGGCGTCGAACGCGATCTGCTTCAGCGGATTGAACGGCACGACGTGGCCGCCGGCCTGCGTGACCGTGGCGGGTACCGCGTTCGCCCCGAGCGGCCCGGACTGGACTGCGTGCACGGCGGCTGCCACCGTGGGCCGCTGAGCGGCGGGGACATGGGCCGGCGAGGAGATGAACGCCGCATAGCTCTTCCGCAGCGTGGGGCTGGCAGCTAGCTGCTGCCGCATGCTCGCCGCCGCCCGGCTCAGCGCGACGGCCCCGATGACCGCAGGACCCAGGGTGAAGCCGAAGTCGCGCAGCATGTTGGTGGTGCCGCTCGCCATTCCGGCCAGGTGGGTGGGCGGGGTGCTCACTGCCACCGAGGACAGCGCGGAGAGGGACAGTGCGAATCCCACCCCCACCACGAGGAAGCCCGGGATGACCGGGACCAGGGACATGTCCGACGCCGGGACCGTGGCCACCCACCAAGCGCCCGCGGCCATCAACAGGAATCCGCCGGTGAGCGGCCATCGGGCGGTGTTCCGGCGCAGCAGCTGGATCGTGATGGGCAGGATGACCAGGGCCACGCCGTTCAGGCATAGGAACGCGATCGCGGTCTTGAGTGGGCTGAAGCCCTGGATCGCCGACAGCCGGATGCTCGTCGAGTAGGCCGTCCCGAGGAAGGCAAACATGCCGATGACGGTGACGATCGAGGCCACCGCGAAATTCCTGTCGTGGAAGAAATCGAGGCGCAGCAGCGGCGCTTCTGAGCGCCGTTCCGCGAGAATGAACAGCAGCAGGAAAACGGCGGCGACGACGAATCCGATCAGTATCGGCGGGCTGCGCCACCCGCTGGTCGGGGCTTGCACCACGGAATAGAGCAGGGCAAACAGCGCCACCGCGATCGTAATCTGGCCGGGCCAGTCGAGCGACCGGCCTTCCGGCGAGGCTGAGTTGTCGGCGGCAGTGATCGATACCGTGGCGCTGATCAGGGCCAGCGTCATCACCACCAGGAAGGCCCATCGCCAGCCGGCCAGCGGGTCCGAGCCGAAGCGCAGTCGGGCGGCCAGGCCACCCAGGAGCGGCGAAGCGCAGTTGCCGATCGAGAGCGCCGCCGCCCATATCGACACCGCGCGAACGCGGTGCTGAGACGTGTGCGTGCCGGCCGCGAGCATGGCGAGGCTAGTCGGGAAGATGGCGGCGGCGCCGAGTCCGGCGACCGCTTCACCCGTCCACAGCACGATCATCCTGGTGTCGGTCGGCACCGACGCGCCCGGCGTCAGCACCGCGATCACTTCGCCGGCCGCGAGCACCAGCGTGCCCCCGACCAGGAGTCGCTTGCGGCCGAAGAGGTCGCCCATCACCCCGAAGCTCAATTCGAGTACGCACACAGGGATCAGGAACGCGTCCGAGATCCAGGTGAGCTGCGACGAGCTGGTACCCAGGTCCTGCTGGAAGAGACCGTTGAGCGCCGCCGGGATGGCGAGTGCCATCTGCGCCAGGATCACAGCGAGCACGGCCGCGATCAGCGTCCTGGCGCGGAGAGCGTAGGTGCCAGTAGGCGCAAATGTCAGTCTTTTTACTGTTTTAAGATTCGCCATCAAGCGTCTCCAGAAACCAGCACTCCGGAACTCCGGAAGTAGCTAGATGCTGGCACGGTTCCGCCGACGATGTGCCAATATCTTCCTGATTCACCGCGTAACCGACTGAAAGGTAAGGCTCGTCGGGCG
>JASHQA010000062.1 GCA_030037785.1 Streptosporangiaceae bacterium | reverse complement strand
TCATGCTAGATACTCTCGTCTCCGCAAACATCGACGTCAACAGGCCACCGACGCCGGCCGCCAATCCGGCTGATAGTCCTAGTAAACGACGTGTCGAACGCACCGCGAAGTATGGCCGGGCACAATTGACCATTGCACGCTCGTGACCGCGGGGACCAGTTCGGCAGCCCCTTCGCAGTTCGCCACCCGGTCCTCGTCAGCAGGTCGCGCTGCCAACTGCGGGACACCGGCCCCGACCCCGCCGCCATCCCGACGCCCAGAGCCAGGTCCATGGTCGTGCGTCGGACCGCACGGCCGCCCAGCCTCCTTGGTGAACATCGATCCGCACCTTGTCGACCACTGCCCACGGCCAGGGTCAGCAGGCTCGGGACCGCCCTGTGAACCAAAGTTCGGGCTGGGGCGCAATTGAGCCGTACTATTGACCGTTGCACCTTTCACATGGGTTGTGAGCATGACGAATGCGGAGAAGGATCCCCGAAGCTCGCGCAGGTCACCAGGAAGGCATTCGCGAGCGAAATCGGCAGCAGGGCTGGCAGCCGTCAGTGTTTTTCTCGTGATCGCGTTGGTTACTCTCGCAACGACGTGGGCTCTGAGCCATTCGACGGATGACAGCCGCGGTTCAGCGAGGACTAGCAGCACGGCGAGCGCTGCTACCTCGAATAGCCCGTCGCCATCGCCGACGGCTACGGTGGTGCTGCACAATGACCCGTTGAGCGGATCCGTGGCGTCCTACCTGGCGTCACGGTCGGGAACGGTATTGGCGGCTGTATACGACTTGCAAACCGGGCAGACCTGGAGCATTGGACAGGGTCAGCCACAGGCTGAAGCGAGCATCGTGAAGGTCGACATACTGGAAACACTGCTGGCCGAGGACCATGTAGGTGGCTTGTCGGCGAGCGATGCTTCGCTGGCCACGCTCATGATCGAGGACAGTGACAATTCCGCCGCTACGAGCCTATGGTACGCCGCCGGTGGTTCTACACAAATAGCAGCATTTAATAGCGGAATCGGCCTAACGAACACATCGGTGTCGGGCTGCGTCGAATGTCCTGGATTTCCGTGGCCTGGCTGGGGGCTTACCACGACTACCCCGACTGACCAGATCATGCTGCTACGCCAGTTGGTCCAGCCTGGTGGTCCGCTGACGAGCACCGATCGTGCCTACGCACTGGGGCTGCTGGAGAACGTGACGCCATCACAGCGGTGGGGGGTCTCCTATGGCGTGCCCCTGCAGGCTACCGTGGCTCTCAAAAATGGCTGGCTGCCATTGAACTCGGCAGACAGCGACTGGCAGATCAACAGCATCGGATGGGTCTCGGGACAGGGCAGGGACTATCTCATGGCCGTCCTGACGACGGGCGACCCAACCGAGGACTACGGCATCGACACCATAGACGGGCTCTCGGCGCTGGTATGGAACGGTATGGGGTAGGGCGCAGCTCCGGGGTTAGAGCTGGTCCCATTGATAGACGGGCAGCCCGTACTTGACCGCGATGGGTGTCCACAGGTTGACGAAGGCCTTCTTGTCGGCCGTCGCCTGCCCGTCGGGACCAGCAGCGGCCTGGAATGCCGGGTCGCTCTGGTCGTTGGTCGTGCACCCGTCGTCTGTCTCGTCGGTAGCCCACTGGGCGAAGTCTTGGTCAGCCTGCTGCGACGCTTGCCAGCCTGCTGTCAGTGTCTGCAGCAGTGTGGATGGCAGCGCCGAGCCGTCTGGCAGTACTGCGAGCTGGGACAGCAAGGTTTGGCGCGAGGAAGCTGCCTGGTCGAAAGTCGTGATGTCCTGATCCAGGTTGGGGCCACAATCGCTAACGTCGCTGACAGCCTGCGTGACTGCACTGCGGTCTGTGACGCTCTGCGCGAGAAGCCCAGCTAGGGCGCTCGCAGCCTGCTGCTCCGGCGTCGGCGATGCGGGCGCCGCGGACGGGGCTGCCGTCGATGACCGCGCTGCCACGCCGCTCCGGTCGGCCCGGTCGCTCGCCTGGTCACGGGCATGCAGGCTCACTAGGGCCACGGCGACTCCGCCGATCGCGATCACCGCGAGTACCGCCGTGGCGGCCTGCCAGTAGGAACGCCGCGAACGAGTGGGCGCCGCCCCCCAGTTCGCGGTATCCGGCGCCGAGGACGCCTGCCATGGCGCTGGGCCAGGTGACGTGGTGCCGACCGGCATACCCGTACGTTCGACAGGCGCTGCGGCCGGCCACGTCTCGGGCCAGCCAACTGGCGGTGCGGCGGCATCGGCGATCCAGGGTTCTGTGGAAGCCCGACTCGTGTCGGATGGCGTCGCGCCGACCTGAGACGCCGGGTCGGCCACTGCGGGCTCAGTCTGGCGGGCCTCGCTGCTCACCGGCACTTGCGGAGCGGTGCCGGGCTGCGCGACTGCCGTCTGATCCACGGTGCTAACTGTCGGTGGCAGCAGTGCCACTTGATCTGGCCGGGCTGAGGACTGCTCATCGCTGTGAGCAGGCTGCCGAGGGGCGTCGTCGAGCATGCGCCCGCAGCCCTTGCAAAATGCGGCACCGGGCCGAAGTTTCGTCCCGCATTTGCTGCAGAATCGTGCAGATACGCTCATTGCTGCCTTTTTGCATGCTCAGCAGGTCCGCCGCCGACTGCGACCTATGTGACAATTGAGCCGGGCATGAGAGCCAATGTCAAGATAGCGCCTACCTGCAGCTGAGCCGTGCGGCGAAAGGATGCGTCAGCCGAAACTGGCCAAGACGCGCCCAATACGCGACTATGGCGGAAAGGTGCAGTGCAGATGGATGGGGAGCCAAGGTGACGTGCACCCAGTGTGGCTACGCAGAGGACGCTGATGCGGTTTACTGCTCAAGCTGTGGAGTGTTCCTCGGCTCGGCTGCGGAGCCAGGCTCGCACGCCGCGCCGCCGGCGTCAGGTACGGCGCAGTCGGGCTCGCACGCCGAGCCGCCGGTGTCAGGAAGCGCGGGCTCGGTGCCGGGATTGGCGCAGCCCACAGCAGCACGCGGGCTGACAAGCCCGCCCGCCGGCGCGCGTACCTGGAACGCAAATTCATCAACCAGGCAATATCAGCCGTCCGCGGTATACGGCGCGTTAGTCATCGTCATGGGCGGAATATGCCTTCTTATAGCTCTAATCTTGCAGTTCGTGAAGCTTTCGGCGGACGGCTCAAGCCTCAGCGCGTCGGAAGTAAACGGGATCTGTCAGTCAAGTCTCGGGCAATTCGGGCAAGCCGTGAGCGGCCTTTTCGGCGACAGCCAGCCGCAGTCGCTCTGTAGCACGGCGGCCACTATCGAGGACTGGAAGGTCATCACGCTCTGGTTTGGAATTGCCTTGGTCTTGAGCGGGCTCGGCCTAGCAACGCGGCACCTACATAGCAGGCCGCGATCTGGGATGGCCTCCTATGCCGCATCACAGCAATCGCCCGCCGCCAAGCTGGCGGCCGCAGCGCGCGCCGAAGCCAATGCAGCCAGGCTACGAGCGCAGGCAGCACAGATGCAGGGGCGGCAGGCGGTGCCCGGACAGCAGCCCGAGGCGCCAGTCCAGCAGTCGCCGGTTCCCGGCCAGCAGCCGCCCGTACCGCCTGGCCAAGGGCTCGCCCGACCGCAGGCCGGATTCGATGCAGCCGAGCCCTAACAAGCGGTCTGATGACCGTCCGCGTCGTCGCCTCGCTGCGCGCCGGTGCGAGCGGCTTTGGCGTCAAGCACATGGCGCTGGAGGACATCCGCACCGCCATCCGTGTCGTCGCCGCCGGTGACGCCCTGCTGGCACCGGGCGTTACCCGACGGCTGATCGAGCACTTCGCCGACCGCAAGCCCGCCCAATCGCAGGGGCGCGACATCGGCTGCCTCACTGAACGGGAACGCGAGGTGTTGACGCTGATCGGGGTCGGGAGGTCGAACCCGGAGATCGCCGCCGCGCTGTAAGTCAGCGTGGCGACCGTCAAAACATACGTAAGCCGGATCCTGGCCAAGCTAGGCGCCCGCGACCGAGTCCAGCTCGTGATCGCCGCTTACGAAGCCGCCCGCAAGCAGGGCCGTGAGCGGCGCAGGTTGATCCACAAGAGCGCTCGCGCGCGTCCGCGCGTGGCGCTGGCCGCAGTGAGGGCGACCTGCGACGATGCGAGCGTCGTTTTCCGCGACGGACGCCGCAGGTCCGAGCTGAAGTGGATGGTGCTCGACCGTCGGGCAGCCGACAACGTCGGAGCGCTGACCCGGTGGGCCGCCGCCCGCCCGATGTGGGACAGCCGCCGGGCTCGTCGCGCGATCACGTAGCCAGGCGTCAGCAAGCTGGCGACCCGGCCACGTTCCCCGGTCGCACGATCCCCGTGCCGTTGTGCTGGCTACCTGCGCCGTACGCGCAGCCGGTCCCTGTGCAGAGCCCCGAGGCTTTGGGTCCCGAAGGTGATGACACTGCCCGGTGGCGTGGCCGTTCCCTTATCAGTTTCCTGATCGCGGCAGTGACGTGAAGGTTTAGAGGGAGATGCCGCGGCGGCTGGCGTAGCCGGTCACGAGGGTGTCAACCAGCCGCCTGAGAGTCGTGCGGCTCGCCGGAGGGAGGAGCGCCAGCAGTTCCGTGACGTCGTCAGTGAAGCTCTCGGCGCCGGCCTCGACCACCCGGCGCCCCTCGGCGGCGAGGGTGACCTGAACGACACGGCGATCAGTCGTAGACGGCGTACGTGAGACGAGACCGCGCGCCTCCGCACGGGAGACCAGCCCGGTGACGCTCGACTTGTCGAGTTCCAGCAATCCGGCCAGTTCCTGCATCGTCGGAGTGCGGTCGCGCAGGATGCCGAGCAAACGGATCTGCACGAGGGAGAGGCCGTGTTCGGCGGCGCGACGCTCGAGCAGGCTCATGACGAGGAACGCGAGCTGGGCCATGCCGTCGACGTCGCTGAGCATGGCGCCACTCTAGTTGATTTGGTACGTGTCACAAACTATTATGGTTCGTGTCACCAACTAATCAGGAACCGCCATGACTCTCGTCAATGCCGCCGTCGTCACCTCCTTCGACCGCCCGCCGCGCTACCAGCGCTTCGAGCTGCGCGAGCCGCCCGAGGGCACGATCGTGGTCGACGTGCTCGCCGTCGGCCTGCATCCGCGAGTCCGGTCAGGCGCCTCCGGCCGTCACTACACCTCCACCGGCACCTTGCCGATGGTGCCCGGTATCGACGGCGTCGGCCGCCGTGCGGACGGCACGCTCGTCTACTTCGCCGCAGACGACGACGTTGTCGGGACGATGGCGACCCAAGCTGTCGTCGACCCACGCCGCACCGTCGAGCTGCCCGCGGACATCGACATCGCCGCGATCGCCGCCGGCATGAACCCGGCCATGTCCTCCTGGGTCGCGCTCCGCAAGCGCGCGCCGCTGCAGCCCGGCCAGCGCGTGCTCGTGCTCGGCGCCACTGGCAACGCCGGCACGATGGCAGTGCGGATCGCGAAGCTGCTCGGCGCCGGTGAGGTGATGGGCGCGGGCCGCGACCGCGCCCGGCTCGACGCACTCGCGGCGGCAGGTGCCGACGCGACGGTGCAGCTCACCGACGACGCCGACGCCACGGCCGAAAGGCTAGCCGTCGCGGCCGACGTCGACGTCGTCGTCGATTACCTGTGGGGCGAGCCCACCACCCACGCGCTGATCGCGCTGCTGACCCGCCGGACCGACCGCGGCGCGCCGCTCGACTGGATCGAGATCGGCTCCATCGCCGGCCCCGCGATCACGCTGCCATCCGTCGCCCTCCGCTCGGCCAACCTGCGCCTGCTCGGCGCTGGCCAGGGCTCTGTCTCGCCACGGGAGTACGTCGCCCAGCTGCCATCCCTCGTCGCCGAGCTCGACTCCGGGCGCATCCCGGTGGCCACCAGGACCGCGCCGCTCAGTGCGGTGGAGGAGGTCTGGACCGCGCCCGAGGAGCCAGGAGTGCGCACTGTACTCGCGCCATGAGCGCGCGGCGCGACCGCGGCCGTTCTGTCTGCTTCGGCGGCGAGCAGCCGCGTGCAGACACGTATGCGTGTGGCGGGCCGGGGGCTCACCGGGCGGAGAAGCCTCCGTCGATTGCGAGGGTCGCGCCGGTGATGTAGGACGCCTGATCTGAGCACAGGAAGAGCACCGCTGGGGCGACCTCTTCAGGGCGGCAGGTGCGGCCGATCGGCATGGCCGCCGCGAGTTGCTCCCGGCTGATGCCTGTGCCGGCGCGGAACTTGTCGTCCATCGCCGTTTCCACGCTCGAGGGGCAGACGGCGTTCACGCGCACGCCGCGACGTGCCACTTCGAGCGCGGCAGAGCGTGTCAGCCCGACGACGGCGTGCTTGGATGCGTCGTAGACGGCGTTGTCCGGGCTGCCGACCAGCCC
>JASHQA010000061.1 GCA_030037785.1 Streptosporangiaceae bacterium | reverse complement strand
TCGTAGCGGGCGGCGGGGTGCGGGCCTCCGGCGCGGGCGCCGAGCTGCGCGCGCTCGCGGAGCGCCTCAACATCCCCGTCGCCACCTCGCTCAACGCCAAGGACCAGCTGGCCGGCGACCATCCCCTCAACGTCGGCGTGCCGGGCGTGTACGCCAGGGCGAGCGCCAACCAGGTGCTGCTCGAGGCCGACCTGGTGCTCTTCGTCGGCAGCAAGACGGCCAACCAGGTGACGCTGAACTGGCAGATTCCCCCGATCGGCACCAAGGTCATTCAGCTGGACATCGAGCCCGCCGAGCTCGGCAGGCACTACCCCGACACGCTCGGCCTGGTGACCGACGCCAAGCTCGGCCTGGCCGACCTCGCCGCGGCTGCCGAACCGGACGACAGCCACGGCAGGCTGGCCTGGGTGCGGCGAGCGCAGGACGTCGTCCGGCAGTGGCACGAGCGGCACGCCGAGGCGATGGCGTCGGACGCCGAGCCGATCCGGCCGGAGCGGCTGGCGGCCGAGTTCAGCAGGCACCTGCCGGACGACGCGCTGCTGGTCTCCGACACGGGGCACTCCGGCATGTGGACCGGCGGCATGGTCGACCTGACCAGCCCCGGCCAGGGCTACATCCGCGCCGCGGGGTCGCTGGGCTGGGGACTGCCCGCGGCGCTCGGCGCCCAGGTGGCGCGGCCGGACCGGCCGGTGATCCTCTGGACCGGCGACGGCGGGCTCTGGTACCACGTCGCCGAGCTCGAGACGGCGGCTCGGTGGAAGATCCCGGCGGTCATCGTCGTCAACAACAACCGCTCGCTCAACCAGGAGATCCACCCGTACAGCAAGGTGTACGGCGGGTCGCTGCACGGCCGGCACGGTGAGCTCTGGCACTTCCGTGACACCGACTTCGCTGCCGTGGCTGAGTCCATGGGCGTGCTGGGTCTGACGGTCAAGAAGGCGGCCGACTTCGATGCGGCGCTGGAGAAGGCGCTGGCGAGCAGGGGGCCGGCGCTGATCAACGTGGTCACCGACATCGAAGCGCTGGCGCCGCGGTCTACCACCGAGCGAGCCGCAGCCAGCGAGCTCGCCGCCGAGTAGCGGCACACCGTACGAGTGGCGACATACCGTACTAGCGGAAGGGACGGGATCGTGCGAGGTGACACGACGGCGCCGCAGTCCGTCGACTTCAGGTTTGACGCCGATGCGCGGTGGGAGAAACTGCCGGCCGGCCTGGTGCACAAGGACGTGTCGGCAGTCGACACCGATTCGCAGGACCGCGTGTACCTGCTCACCCGGTATGACTCCAACGTGCTGGTGTACGAGCGGGACGGCACCTTCCTGACCGCTTGGGGCGGGGAGCACTTCACCAATCCGCACGGCCTCACGGTTGGCCCGGACGACTCGGTCTGGACCGTGGACAACGGCGACCACTCGGTGCGGAAGTTCTCCCCCGACGGCAAGCTGCTGCTGACGCTCGGCCGTCCGGGCGAGCCGTCCGACACCGGGCACCGGCAGGGCGGCGGCTTCGTCGTGCACAACGTGGAGACCGTGCAGCAGCCGGGTCCGCCCTTCAACGGCTGTACCAACCTGGCCATCAACTCGGCCGGGCGCATCTACGTCTCCGACGGCTACGGCAACTGCCGGGTGCACGCGTTCGCCGCGGACGGGGAGCTGATCACGTCCTGGGGTGAGGTCGGGATCGGCGCTGGCCAGTTCCACCTGCCGCACGGCATCGCGGTGGACCGCGACGACCGGGTGCTGGTGTGCGACCGGGAAAACGACCGCATCCAGGTCTTCGATCCCGATGGCCGGTACCTCACCGAGTGGACCGACGTGCAGCGGCCCTGCCACGTCGCCGTCGACGCCGACGGCTATGCCTACGTCGCCGAGTTGTGGCGCCCGCAGGGCAAGGGCTCGTTCACGCACGGATTCATGCGCGAAGACCGCCCCGGCCGGGTCACGATCTTCGACCGCGATGGCTTCATCGTGGCGCGGTGGGGTGCGAGCACCGTCAGCCGGACCGCGCCGGGCAACTTCATCGCGCCGCACGGCATCGCCGTCGACTCCCGCGGCGACCTGTACGTGTGCGAGGTGTCGTACACATTCGGGGTCAGGGCTAACGGCGTGGACCCGGACGAGGCCGCGGCTCACCAGATCCAGAAGTTCACCCGGCGCACCGCATAAGCCAGCGAGAGGACGAACAGACATGAGGCACAGCACCGACGGGATCCGGTCCACGCACGGCGGGAACCTGCCGCGGCCCGCGGAGTTCGACGCGCTGCTGCAGCAGGGGCCGGTGGTGACGGCGGAAGTGGCTGCGAAGCTGCCGGACGCGGTGCAGTACGTCGTCGACCGGCAGCTGGACTGCGGTGTCGACGTGGTCAACGACGGCGAGTACGTGAAGGCGGCCGGCGGCGGCTCGTATGCCGGTTACATCCACCAGCGCGTGACCGGCTGGGAGGTGCTTCCCATCGACCCGGCCAAGCCCCGCAAGCGGGATGGCGTGGGCGGGCGGGAGCGGCGGCTGTTCCCCGGCTTCTACGACTCGGGGCTCTGGTTGCAGGGGTCAGGCGGCCCGGTGCGGCCGGGGTACTTCAAGCCGGGCCGGCCGCCGGAGCCGACGACCGAGCGGGTGGCCACCGGGCCGGTGGCCTACACCGGGCAAGCGGCGATCCAGGCGGACATCGACGCGCTGCGCAAGGCGCTGGCCGGCAAGGACAGTCAGGTTGAGGGGTTCGTGGCGGCGCTAGGGCCGCTGAGCCTCGGTGCCGGGGCGCGTAACGAGTACTACTCCTCCGAGGAGGAGTACATGACCGCGGTCGCCGACGTGGTGCACGAGGAGTACAAGGCGGTCACCGACGCCGGGTTCATCGTGCAGATCGACGAGCCGGAGTTCGCCACCTCGTGGCAGTTCTACCCGGACTGGGACGTGCCCCGGTACCGGCAGTACCTGGAGTTCTGCGTCGAGATCATCAACCACGCACTCGCCGGGCTGCCCGCCGACCAGATTCGATTCCACGTCTGCTGGGGATCCGGGCACCGGCCCCACGTGTCGGACATCGACCTGGCGGACATCGCGGACCTGATGCTGAAGGTCAACGCGCAGGCCTACTCGGTGGAGGCCGGCAACGTCCGGCACGCCCACGAGTGGAAGGTCTGGGGCGACGTCAAGCTGCCCGACGGCAAGATCCTCGTGCCGGGCGTCATCTCCCACGCCACCGATCTCGTCGAGGCCCCCGGCCTCGTCGCCGAGCGGCTGGTGAACTACGCGAGCCTCGTCGGCCGGGAGAACGTGCAGGCCGGCACCGACTGCGGCATCGGGTCGCGGGTCGGTCACGAGGAAATCGTCTGGGCCAAGCTGCGGGCCATGGCCGATGGCGCGGCGCTGGCCAGCAAGCAACTCTGGGGCAAGTGACTCAAGGGGTGACTGACGTGACCTACGACCTGCTGATCAAGGGCGGGCACGTGCTGGACCCGGGCCAGGGCCTGGACGGGACCCTCGACATCGCGATCACTGGCGGCAAGATCAGCCAGATTGCCGCCGACATCCCGGCCGCCGACGCGGCCAAGGTACTCGAGGTCCGCGGCTCGGGCCGGCACGTCGTGCCGGGACTGATCGACATGCACACCCACGTCGCGAACGGCGCCATCACCGAGGGCGTCGGCATGGGCAGCTGCGACCCGGACGCCATCGGCGTGCACTCGGGCGTGACCACGGTCTCCGACTGCGGGTCGGTCGGCGTGGCAAACCTCGGCGTCTTCCCGGCCTACATCCTGCCGAACGCCAAGACCAGGGTGATCACCATGGTCAACGTCGGCAGCTACGCGCACACCATGCCAGGGCCGGCGGACGTGAACTCGCTCGACGACATCAACCGGGATGCCCTGGTCAAGGCCGCCGAGTGCAACCCAGGCCTCATTGCCGGGGTCAAACTGCGCATCGTGGGCCCGGCGTTCGGCGAGATCGGCGAGGACATCATCACCAAGGCCAAGGCGGCCGCCAGGGATCTCGGTGTCCCGCTGATGGTGCACATCGGTGACTTCACCGCCAAGGACGCGGCGGCGGCGGCGCGGCGCGGCGAGCTAACCCGGTTCCTGCTCAAGACGTTCGAGCCGGGCGACATCCTCACCCACCTGTGCACCCCGAACGCCGGACGGGTCCTCGACCCGTCCGGCGAGCCCTACCCGGAGGTCGCCGAGGCGCGGGCCAACGGCGTGGTGCTGGACTCCGCGCTCGGCCGCGGCAACTTCGGCGTCGAGGTCGCGCGGCGGCAGGCTGACATCGGGCTGTACCCGGACACCATCAGCAGCGACCTGACCGCGCTCGGGCAGACGTTCCACAGCCTGCTGGAGTGCATGGCCAAGTTCATGTCGGTCGGCTACTCGCTCTCCGACGTGGTGAAGGCCACCACGTCCAGCGCGGCGGCGGCGCTCGGGCTTTCCGACACGATCGGCGCGCTCGCGGTCGGCCGCGACGCCGACATCACGATCCTGGACGTGGCCGAGGGCGACTTTCTCTTCACCGACACCACCGGACTGCAGTTCCGGGGCGGTTACGGGCTGGCGCCGGTGTACACGCTCAGGGCGGGCGAGGAGTTCTCGCCCGGCTGGGGCACGCACCCGTGGGGCTGGCTGCCGGCCTCCGCCTGAGCGGCCTCCGCCTGAGCGGTCACCGCCGGGCTCGCCCGTGCCGCTGCGGCGAGCCCGGTTTGGGCTGACTCGTCGCTTAGATTGGGCGACCCCAGCCACTCTTTCGCCACGCGGAAATTTGTCAGTCGCGGCATTGCGCTCGCGATCACGCGTATGCCAACGTCGGCATGACACTGCGCAAAGGTAACCGGCAACCGACCTGCGGCGCCGGCTGAACTGTGGACAGACCCTGGTCGCGCCGTCGCGACCGCGCGACGTCGCGACGGGCGGCCGAGCCATGGCCGGAGAAAGGTAAGGCCTGATGAGCATCCTGGGCACCCGAGTAGTGCGGACCGAGGATCCGCTGCTGCTGACCGTCGGTGGCACCTACGTGGATGACCTGCGAGTTCCCGAGCTAGCGGGCGCGGCCAGGGTCACCTTCGTGCGGAGCCCCGTCGCCCACGCGCTGATCACGGGGATCGACGTCGCGGCGGCGCGGGAGGCACCGGGGGTGGTCGCGGTGCTGACCGTGGCCGACATCGACGACCTGCCGCCGCCTCCGCCGGCGCCGGAGGGCGAGCCGCCCCCCGGCAGCGAGGCTGCCCCGCTGCCCATGGGCGGACCGTGGGCTGAGCCACTGCTGGCCGTCGACCGGGTGCGCTTCGTCGGCGAGCCGGTCGCGATGGTCCTCACCGACGACACCTACGCCGGCGAGGACGCGGCCGAACTGGTGAGTGTCGACTACGAGCCGCTGCCCGCGGTGGTCGACCTGGACGCCGCGGTGGGCGGCGAGACGCTGCTGTTCCCCGCCGCCGGCACGAACGTCGCGGTGACCGCGGGCGGGCCTGCCGACGGCAGCGCGTTTGACGGGTGTGACGTCGTGGTCGAGCGCACCATCGTGAACCAGCGCCTCGCGCCGGTCTCCATGGAAGGCCGGGCGACGGCCGCGAGCTGGGCTGACGGCAAGCTGACCGTGTGGGTGAGCACGCAGAACGCACAGATCAGCCGGTTCATATTCGCTGGCGCGTTCGGGCTCGACCCGGCCGCGATCCGGGTCGTGGCGCCGGACGTGGGCGGCGCCTTCGGCGCCAAGATCGGGGCCGACCGGGACGCGATCCTGGTTGCCTGGGCGGCCAAGCACACCGGCCGCGCGGTGCGCTGGGTGGAAACCCGCAGCGAGAACCTCGTGGGGATGACGCACGGACGGGCCCAGCGCCAGCACATCAAGATCGGCGGAACCAGGGATGGCCGGATCCTCGCCTACCGGAACGAGGTGATCCAGGACACCGGGGCCTACCCGCGCATGAGCGGGTTCCTGCCGTTCCTCACCGGGCTCATGGCGTCGGGACCGTACGACATCGGCCACGTGGAGACCGCGAACCGGGTCGTGGTGACCAACACGACGCCGATCTCCGCCTACCGCGGGGCCGGCCGTCCGGAGGCGACCGCGGCGGTGGAGCGCGCCGTCGACCTGTTCGCCGCTGAGATCGGGATGGACCCCGCGGAGGTGCGGCGGATCAACCTGGTGCCGCCGGACAAGTTCCCGTACTCCTCGGGCGGCGGCGCGGTGTACGACAGCGGCGAGTACGTCAAGGCGCTGGACCAGGTGCTGACCGCGGCTGGCTACGAGGAGCTGCGGGCCGAGCAGGCCAGGCGGCGCGAGCGCGGTGACCCGCTGCAGCTCGGCATCGGCCTGGCCAGCTACGTGGAGATCACCGCTGCCGACGCCGCGGGCGGTGAGACGGCCAAGGTCATGGTGCACGACGACGGCACCGCCACGGTCTACACCGGCAGCTCTGCGCACGGCCAGGGCCACCACACCGCGTGGGCGATGCTGGTCCAGGGCGAGCTCGGCATCCCGATGGAACGCGTCACGGTCCTGCACGGGGACACCGATCTGGTCCCCCTCGGCACCGGCACCTACGCGTCCCGGTCGCTCCAGCTCGGCGGTACCGCGGTGCACCTGGCCGCCGTCGACGTCAAGGAGCAGGCCCGCGCGGTCGCGGCCGACCTGCTCGAGGCCAGCGCGCCAGACCTGGAGCTGGACACCGAACGCGGCGTCTGGCAGGTCCGCGGCGACCCGGCCTCCAGCCGCACCTGGGCCGAGGTGGCGGCGCACGCCGGGCCCGACGGCCTGGCTGCGGACGCCAACTTCACCGACGGCCAGCCGACGTTCCCGTTCGGCACGCACCTGGCGGTCGTGGAGCTGGACACCGAGACCGGCAAGGTCGCTCTGATCCGGCACGTGACCGTCGACGACGCCGGGACCGTGCTGAACCCGCTGCTCGCCGAGGGGCAGCGGCACGGCGGCATCGCGCAGGGCGCTGCCCAGGCGCTGCTCGAGGAGATGGTCTACGACGCCGACGGCAACCCGGTCACCGGGACGCTGGTGGACTACGCCATCGTCACAGCCGCTGAGCTGCCCAGCTTCGAGCTGCTGTCCAGCGAGACGCCAGCCACCAGCAACCCGCTCGGCGCCAAGGGCATCGGCGAGGCTGGCACCATCGGCGCGACGCCCGCCGTGCAGAACGCCGTCGTCGACGCCGTCAGCCATCTCGGCATCCGGCACCTCGACATGCCTGCCACCCCGGCCAGGGTCTGGGCCGCCATCAACGAGGCAACTGCACGCACAGCAACCCGGGAGGGCCAGTGAACGTCACCGTGACGGTCAACGGTAGCCAGGTCGAGGCGGAGGTGCCGGATCGCACGCTGCTCGTGCACTTCCTGCGCGACGTGGCAGGCCTGACCGCTACCAACATCGGCTGCGACACCAGCTCGTGCGGCGCCTGCACGGTGCTGCTCGACGGCCGCTCGGTGAAGTCCTGCACGATGCTCGCGGCGCAGGCGGACGGGCGCTCCGTCGTGACGCTCGAGGGCCTGGCCGACGGGGATGGCGAGCTGCACGCGGTACAGCGCGCGTTCCGTGCTGAACACGGCCTGCAGTGCGGTTTCTGCACGCCCGGCATGGTGATGGCGGCTGTCTCGCTGCTCTCGGAGAACCCGGATCCCAGTGAGGCGGAGGTACGGACCGCGCTGGAAGGCAACCTGTGCCGGTGCACTGGCTATCACAACATCGTCCGCGCCGTCCTGGCTGCGGCTGGCGAAAGGGGGGGTCGTTGATCCCGGCACCCTTTACCTACAAGCGAGCCTCGTCCGTCGACGAGGCGGTCGACCTGGTCGCGCGCGACGGCGAGGACGCCAAGTTTCTGGCCGGCGGGCACTCGCTGCTGCCGCTGATGAAGCTCCGCCTCGCCGTGCCCCAGACGCTGGTGGACATCGGTCGGCTCGGCGAGCTCAGCTACATCAGGGACGAGGGCGACCACATCGCCGTGGGCGCAGCGACGACCCATGGCGAGCTGGCTTCCTCTGGCCTACTCGGCCGCGACCTGCCGCTGCTGGCCCACGCCGCCGGCCAGGTCGGCGACCCGCAGGTCCGGCACTGTGGCACGATCGGTGGCTCGCTCGCGCACGCCGACCCCGCCGCCGACCTGCCGGCCGTCGTGCTGGCGCTCGACGCCACGCTGGTGGCCCGCGGGCCGGCCGGCAGCCGGGAGATCGCGGCAGCCGACTTCTTCCGCGGCCTGTTCGAGACGGCGCTTGAGCCCGGCGAACTGCTGACGGAGATCCGGATCGGCAAACCCGCCGCGCCGGGCTGGGCGTTTCAGAAGTTCACCAAGCGAGCCATCGACTGGGCGATTGTCGGCGTGGCCGTGCAGGGCGGCCGGGTGGCGCTGGTGAACATGGACCAGACGCCGGTGCGGGCCGTCGCGGTCGAGTCCGCGCTGGCCGACGGTGCCGCGCCGGCCGAAGCGGCGGCGCACGCCGCCGCTGGCACGAGCCCGTCGGAGGACCTGAACGCCACCCGCGCCTACCGCGAGCACCTAGCGCGCGTGCTGGTGCGCCGCGCCCTGGAGGCTGCGCAGGCGGCTGGCTGAGCCACCGGTTCGATCGGAACGGCGCCGCTGCTGCCCGGTGGGGGCGGCAGCGGCGCCGTGTTACGCCGATGGCGCGAATTTACTGCTCGTGCAGCATGACCCCGCGGACGTTCTTGCCGTCCAGCAGGTCCTGGTAGCCCTGGTTGACGTCCTCGAGCCGGTAGGTGCTGGTCACGAGTTCGTCCAGCTTGAGGCGACCAGCCCGGTACAGCTCGATCATGCGCGGGATCTCGTCGAACGGGTTGCCGCCACCGAAGAGCGCCCCCTTGATCTCCTTCTCGAACAGCGTCAGGAAGAAGCTGGGCAGCTTGATGTTGATCTTGTCCGGGCCGGCCAGGCCGGTCACGACGACGCTGCCGTGCTTGCGGACGGCGTTGAACGCGGCCCCGATGACGTCTTCGGTGACCACGCCGACGGTGACCAGCGCGTGGTCTGCGCCCACGCCGCGGCTGAGCTCGGTGATCAGCTCCTGTGCCTCCTCGGCGCTGGCGGCGGTGTGGGTGGCGCCGAGTTGCTCGGCCGCCGCGCGCTTGTTCGGCAGCGGATCGACGGCGATCACGTGCTGCGCGCCCGCGAACGACGCGCCCTGCACGGCGTTGATGCCGACGCCGCCGATCCCGTAGATCACGACAGTGTCGCCGGGACGCACGCCGCCGGAGTTGACCGCGGTGCCCCAGCCGGTCGGCACGCCGCAGCCGATGAGCGCCGCGACTTCCAGCGGCACGTCATCGTCGATCTTGATGCACGAGTGCACTGACACGGTTGCGTACTGAGAGAAGGTGCCGACGAGGCACATCTGGCCGAAGTCCTCGCCGTCGGCGTGCAGCCGGAACGTGCCGTCGGGCAGGCAGTTGTCGACGAGCAGGGCGCCGAGGTCACACAGGTTGGACTGACCGCGCGAGCAGAACCGGCAGCGGCCGCACACCGGCAGGAACGAGCAGACCACGTGGTCACCCGGCTTGATCCCGGCCACGCCGTCTCCGACTTGCTCGACGATTCCCGCGCCCTCGTGGCCGCCGACGATCGGATACCGGACCGGAATGTCTCCGGTCCGCACGTGGTCGTCGGAGTGGCACAGCCCGGATGCGACGTACCGGATGAGGACCTCACCCGCCTTCGGCGGGTCGAGTTCCAGCTCGACGACCTCCCAGTCCTTGCCGACGCCTCGCAGTATCGCTGCTTTTGTCTTCACATCGCTCTCCCGGCGGTCCGGCTGACGCTGACGGACTTCTCGACGGCAACTGTGAGCGGCACCCAGACCCGTTGTCAATGGTGACCGCGGCTAAGAACGCCTGACCATCGCTGTGCCTGGCACCATGCGGCATTCCAGGGCTCGGACCGCATCCGGTCGGCGGTCGCCCGGCCGGTCTGCGATGCTGGGCAGACCGGGTACTGTCGGCCCATCAGCACGCTGTGACGGCGAGCGGGGAGCGCTGTGCCAGTATCGTCAGGTAGTCCCGGCTGCGCCCCCGCGGGCCTGCGGGAACCAAACGGGCAGCGGTAAACTCTACAAATCGCCCGACACGGATGATTCGCGCAGTATGCCCAGGATTGCGGCCAGGGAGTACTCGATGTGGGATCGGGGGCCAGACCCAGTGGATTCTGTCAAGTACTCCGTCGTCATCCCCGTGTATAACGAGCAGGAGTCACTCCCCGCCCTCCTCGACCGGTTGCGAACCGTCCTGGACCAGCTCGACGGTCCCGCTGAGGTCGTGCTGGTCGACGACGGCAGCCGGGATGCGAGCTACCGTCTGATAGTCGAGGCCAACAGGCGGGACTCGCGATTCAAGATCATTCAGCTGTCCCGCAATTTCGGCCATCAGGTCGCGATCACCGCAGGCATGGACGTGGCCTCCGGCGAGGCTGTCGTGATCATGGATGCGGACTTGCAGGACCCGCCGGAGCTCATTCCCGAGCTGGTCGAGCGCTGGCAGCAGGGCTACGAGGTCGTCTACGCCATCCGGGAACAGCGTGACGGCGAGACGATGTTCAAGCGCAAGACTGCCAGCATGTTCTACGGTCTGCAGCGACGGCTGGCCGAGGTAGACCAGCCAGTGGAAGTGGGCGACTTCAGGCTCGTCGACCGCCGCGCCCTGCACGCGTTCCTGCAGATGCGCGAGCGGAACAGGTACGTCCGCGGAATGTTCTCCTGGATTGGATTCCGGCAGACTGCCGTGCCATACACGCGGGCGTCGCGCGAGGCCGGGTACAGCAAGTACCCGCTGCGGAAGATGGTCAGGCTGGCGTTCGACGGGGTCATCGGATTCTCCACGGCGCCACTGCGGTTTGCGCTGGCCATCGGCCTGCTCATCGCCGGAGGTAGCGTTCTCTACGGCATTACATTGATTGCCATGAAGCTCGCTGGAGCGGGCTCTTATGTGCCGGGCTATGCTTCGTTGCTGGTGACGATCACCTTCCTAAGCGGGGTCCAGCTGATTGTGATTGGCATGGTTGGCCAGTACGTGGCGCGGATCTACGACGAGGCCAGGGCGCGCCCGCTCTACCTCGTGCGGGAGGCGCGCGGGTTCGCCGGTGACGGCCAGGCAGCCGACGACATGCTCTGGCCGGCCGACGGCCATGCGTCGCTCGTCCACCGTCAGCGCGTCCCGCCGCTGCCGCCGTCATGATGGCTCCGCTGAGTCGCCCTGGCGAGGGCCAGGCCGCCCTGCGCGGCCCGGCCGTCGCTGACCGCGCTCAGCGGGGTGACGCGCCGTCGCCTGCGCGGCCGCCGTGGTACCTGCGGCCAGTGGCCCAGGGCATCGTCGCGCTCCTGCTCTACACCGTTGCCTGGCTCACCACCATCGGCCAGCACATGCTGCACGACGTGCATCTTGCGCACCTCGACCAGTACAGCATGGACCCGAACTTCTACACCTGGTGCCTGCAGTGGTGGCCGTACGCCATCGGCCACGGGCTGAACCCGTTCTTCTCCCACCTCATCTGGGCGCCGCGCGGCCACTCCCTGGCATGGGTGACGGCGATCCCGCCGATCGCACTGCTGGCTGCGCCGCTGACCCTCGCAGCTGGCCCGATCGTGGCATTTAACCTGCTCGCGGCCTTCGCGCTGCCGCTTTCCGCGTGGGCGGCGTTCATCCTCTGTCGCCGGCTGACCCGGAAGTTCTGGCCAGCTCTGGTCGGTGGCGCGGTATTCGGGTTTTCCGCCTACGAGATCAACCACGTCGCAGCGGGACAGCTCAACCTGACCTACAGCCTGCTGCTCCCGCTGCTGGCCTATCAGGTAGTGCTGTGGCACCAGAAAGCGATCAGCAACCGCGTGTTCGTGGTGGCCGCGGCGATCACGATGGCGGTGCAGTTCTATCTGTTCCTGGAGACCTTCGCCGACCTGACGGCGGTCCTGGCCATCGCGCTGGTGCTGGGGATCCTCGTGGCCGGGCGACCGCACCGGGCCGAGGCGGTGCGCCTGGCCAAGTGCCTGACCTGCGCATACGGGGTGGCTTTCCTGCTCGCGCTGCCCTACCTTGCCTTTGCGCTGACCACCAGGACTCCGCAGCTGCAGGCAGATACCAATCTCGACCTGCTCAGCCTCATCGTGCCGAGGCCGACCGCTACGTGCAGCTGGCTAGCTGCTACGTCAGCTGGCCAGTGCAACGACACCACGTCCTTGCTGCACCACCTGGCGACCGGGCCGATCCCGGTGTCCGACGCGGGTTACGTGGGCATCCCGCTGCTCGTGGTGGCGGTGCTGCTGGCGGTGACCGGCTGGTCCAGCCGGCTCGTGCGCTTCCTGGCGTGCCTGCTGGCGATCATCATCGTGGCGTCGCTGGGGCCAGCGCTCTATTTTGAGGGCGGCCGGGTCATCACGTTCCCCTGGTTCTGGGTCTGGCAGCTGCCGATCGTGCGGAACGCCTATCCGTCGCGGCTGATGCTCTTCGCGTTTCTCGTGCTCGCCGTGATGGCGGCCCTGTGGCTGGCCAGTACCACGAGCAAGTTCTGGCGGGTGCCGCTCGCGCTCCTGGTCGTCTATGCGCTCTACCAGGACGCGCCCATCGTTCACGTGGCGCCGCAGGGCACCGTGCCGTCCTTCATCGCTACCGGCGCCTACCGGCACCATCTGTCGCGCGGCGAGACCGTCGTGGTCGTGTCCAACATCGGCAACGCTGGCATGGTCTGGCAGGCCGACACGGACTTCTACCTGCGGCTGGCCGGCGGCTACATCAACCAGTCCATTACCAGGCGCAGTGACCTGCCGCCGCCCGTCCAGCACCTCGCGCATGCCTCGCCGGGCTACGTCCGGAGCTTCGAGTCCTACCTGCGGAAGGACCACATCGGCGCGATCTTGATAGACCAGAAACACCCCCCGAAGTGGGTCGGCGTCTTCTGGCGGATCGGCCTCAAGGGGCACATCGTCGACAACGTCGTGATCTATCCGGTCAACGGCTGCCAGTCCTGCCATCCGCTGAGCTGGTCTCAGATCTCGGAGGCTCACCCCCCGGACCGGAGCCCGTCCTCCTCGCAGTCGACCTGAGCCCGGTCCGCCGCTGGCCAGCAAGACAGCTAGCGCGGCAGCACGGCGACTGCCAGCAGGCAGCCGGCCACCAGGAACGGGCCGAACGGCACGCTGCCGCCGCGGAAGGATGCGCGCCCGGACGCTACCAGCCAGACGCCGTAGCCAGCCGCCGCGGCGAACGCCGCGAACACCGCGGTCAGCAGCACAGCCCAGCCGAACCACGCGGCCAGTGCGCCAGTGCTCAGCCCCAGCTTGGCATCTCCGAGGCCGGCCGATCCCGGGCTGGCAACCGCCAGCAGTACGAAGAACGCCGCGACTGCGAGCGCTCCGAGGCCGGCCTCGCCGAGAGCGGGCCAGGTGCCGGACGTCGCCGCTGCGGCAGTCAGCAGGCCGGCCGTGCCGGCGAGGCACGCACCGGTGAGCGCGTCGGGTAGCCGACGCCGCCGGGTGTCGATGATCGCTAGCGGCACCCCGCAGGTCGCCACCCAGCAGCCAGCGGCCGCCACCGCGGCCGGATGCACCCGAACCGCGATGCCAAAGCCGAGCAACGCGAGGACCAGCGATGTCAGGAAGACCGTGGCCCGCCGTGGACCGCGCCGGGTCGCGCCGTCAGGGCTGGCGGGCACAGCGCGGGCAACGGCCGCAGCTCTGGCGCCTTCGTCCGTCGGCCTGGGCGGGCCCAGCGCTAACACCAGCGCGCTGGCGGGCCAGCCGCACGCCGCGGCGATGACCGCGACCGTGACCGGGAAGATCAGGTGCATGCGAGATCCTGGCCGCGGGTCATGGGCGCTGGCGGCGCGGACGAGGGTGGTGCCACCGCGGCGACTCCAGTGTCACACCGGGCGGGCGTCGACATGCGAGATCATGGAGTCCCGCGTAAGGAGATCACCGTGACCTTTGCTGAGCTTCTCGGCTATTGCCTGGCCAAGCCTGGTGCCTGGCAGGACGAGCCATGGGAAGACGACGTCGTGGTGAAGGTCGGCAGCAAGATCTTCGCCTTCCTCGGCCCGGTCACCAGCGTCGGGCTCAAGTGCGGCGCCAGCCGCGAGGCCGCCGATGAGTGGCTGGCCCGGTTTCCCGACGACGCCACCGTGATGCCGTACATCGGCCGGTCGGGGTGGAACAGCCTGCGGATCGACGGCGGCATCCCGGACGACGAACTCCGGGAGGCGATCGACGCGTCCTATGACGCGGTTGTCGCCAAGCTGCCCAGGAAGGACCGGCCGGCGGCCCGCTGACGGGCGGCCCGACGCCCCGGCGGGCGGCCCGACTCCGCCAGCGGGGAGCCACCGCCTAGCGGAGGCCCTCGAGCCGCCGGACCGTCTCGTCCAATTCCGTGACAAGCGCGCTCATGATCTCTGCCACGGGCCTGACCTCGTTCATCCGCCCGATGATCTGCCCGGCTGGCATCGGGATCACGTCGGGCATGTTCGACCGCATCAGCCGCTGATGTGCGTCGGCGACCAGCAGGTTCTGCAGCGGCATCGGCAGCGGGTCGGGCGCGCCAGGCTCCGACCACGCGTCGGTCCAGCGGTTCTTCAGCAGCCGGGCGGGCTTGCCGGTGTAGATACGGGATCGGACCGTGTCCGATGACGTGGCTGCGAGCAGCGCTTCCCGGACACCTGACAGCGGTGACAAGCTCGCGTACTCGCTGGTGACCAGCCAAGCCGAGCCCATCCACGCCCCGGCGGCGCCGAGCGCGAGGGCGGCGGCGACCTGGCGGCCGCAACCGATGCCGCCAGCCGCGAGCACCGGCACCGCTGCCCCGACCGCGTCGACGACCTCAGGTACCAGCACCATGGTCGCGATCTCGCCGGTGTGTCCCCCGGCTTCGTAGCCCTGGGCGACCACGATGTCCACACCGGCTGCCACGTGCCGCCGCGCGTGCTCGGCCTTTCCTGCTAGCGCGGCGACAATCATCCCCCGGTCGTGTGCGCTGGCGATGACATCCGGTGGTGGCGAGCCGAGCGCGTTGGCGATGAGCCGGGCGGGATGGTGCAGCGCAACCTCGACGTGGGCACGAGCCACCGAGTGCAGCCAGCCGAGCACGCCCGCTGCCTCATGCGCGCTCTCTGGCAGCGGCGGCACGCCGAGCTTGATCAGCGTCTGGTCGACGAACTCGCGGTGGCCCGCAGGTATGAGCTGATTCAGGTCGATCGCCGAGCCCTCGGTCGGGACCCTGGCGGGCATGATGACGTCGACGCCGTACGGCCGCCCGTCGGTGTTGACGTCCATCCAGTCCAGCACCGTGTCCAGTTCGGCCGCGTCGTTGAATCGCACGCAGCCGAGCACGCCTAGCCCGCCAGCCCGGCTGATCGCGGCCGCGACGTGCTCGGACGGCGTGAAGCCGACGATCGGGTGCTCGATGCCTAGCTGGTCGCACAGCGGAGTGCGCATGTCGAGCCTCCTCTCAGCCTCGCCGCAGTGTCGCTGACGCGGCGGCAGGGCCGCTGGCGGAGTTGGCACGGCCGCTGGCGGGGTTGGCAGGGCCGCTGGCGGGGTTGGCAGGGCCGCTGGCGGGGTTGGCACGGCCGCTGGCGGCGGTGACCGTGCTGGCCGCGTGTTCCTGCGCGTAGCGGAGCGCCCACCGATGGTCGGCCTTGCCGGCCGGTGTCCGCCCCACCTGCTCGACGATCCAGACCGACCTCGGGACCTTGTAGCCTGCGATCCGGGTGCGCAGGTGCGCTTCCAGTTCGGCCAGGTCAAGGTCCTGGCCGTCGCGTGGCTGCACGAGCGCGGCCACCCGCTGGCCGAGCCGCTCATCCGGCACGCCGATCACCATGGCATCGAAGACACTGCCGAAGGACTTGAGCGCGCCCTCCACCTCCTCCGGGTACACCTTCTCCCCGCCGGTGTTGACGCACGTATTGCCGCGGCCGAGCAGGGTGATCGAGCCGTCCTCCTCAACCCGGGCGTAGTCACCGGGGACGGTATACCGCACGCCATCCACCTCGGCAAACAGCGCCGCGGTCTTGACCGGGTCCTTGTAGTAGCCGAGCGGGACGTGACCGCCGCGAGCGATCCTGCCGACCTCGCCGGGCCCGACCGGCCGGTTGTGCTCGTCGATCACGATCGTGGACGGCCCGGCCGTGACGGTGGGACCCTCGGCCCTTCTGGTGTCTGCGGACACGAAGCCGAGCCCGGTGAAGCCGGTCTCCGACGAGCCGATCGCGTCGGTGATCACCACCTTCGGCAGCAGCCTGAGGTACTGATCCTTGACCGTTGCCGAGAAGATCGAGCCGTTGCTGGACACGGCTACTACCGAGGAGGAGTCGTAGCCCCCCTGCTCATAGGCCTCGATCAGCGGCCTTGCCATCGCGTCGCCGACCAAGACGATCGTGTTGACCCTGTGGCGCTGCACGGCCCGCCAGACCTCGTGCGGGTCGAACTGTGGCATGAGCACGACCGAGTCCCCGGCGAACAGGGCAGGCAGCGTGCTCCACTGCGCGCTGCCGTGGATGAGCGGCGCGGTCGCCAGCCGAACCAGGCCGGCTGGCCCCGCGGTACCACGACGGATCTGCTCGAACTCGTCGACCAGTGGCTCGCCGGTGACGAAGTCGATGCCGCCGCCGAGCGTGCGCCACACGTCCTCGTGGCGCCACAGCACGCCCTTCGGGTAGCCGGTCGTGCCACCGGTGTAGAGCAGGTAGATGTCGTCGGAACTGCGCCCGCCGAAGTCACGGTCAGCGGACTCGCGAGCAATGGCCGTCGCGAAGTCGGCGGCGCCTGGCGGCAGGTCCGCGCCGCTCCCGTCGTCGATTGCCAGCACGGCCCGAAGATCGGGAAAGTCGGGCCGCAGCGCCGCGACCTTGTCGCTGTACCGGCGGTCGAAGACCAGGGCCCTGAGTTCGGCCTCGCCGAACAGGTAGCGCAGCTCTGCCTCGACGTACCGGTAGTTCACGTTCACCGGGATCGCGCGGAGCTTGTAGCAGGCGAGGAACGCCTCGACGAGCTCGATCGAATTCCGGCCGTAGACGCCAGCGTGGTCACCGGCGCCAACGCCAGCCGCAGCAAGGTAGTGCGCGAGCTGGTTGCTGCCCGCTTCGAGTTCGCGGTAGCTGACCTCGGCGTCGCCGCACGCGATTGCCAGCCGCTCCGGTACCGCGTCGACCGCGTGCTCGAAGAGATCGGCGATGTTCAGGGCCATGGGTAAGAAACTAGAACGTGTTATCGTTCGGCACAACCGGCCGCGCACGCTGGCTTCGGGCAGCGACGCGGCGGCAGAGGAGGCCGACAGCGATGACCGCCACCCCCGGCCCGCAGGAGCAGCCGCACGCCCTGGTCGAGTTGCGCGGGCACGTCCTGATCGTCACGATGAACCGGCCGCAGGCGCGCAACGCGCTGAGCGGGCCGATGCTTGCGATCATGAAGGACGCCTGGGACCGGGTCGACCGCGATCCGGACGTGCGGGTGTGCATCCTGACGGGAGCGGGCGGCGCGTTCTGCGCGGGCGCGGACCTCAAGGCGATGACCGCCGCGCACCCCGGCGCCTCGTTCGCCAGCGGCGCCTTCGACCCGTCGGTCATCGAGCCGTTGCTCAAGGGCAGGCGGCTGACCAAGCCGCTGATCGCAGCCGTCGAGGGGCCTGCGATCGCGGGCGGCACCGAGATCCTGCAGGCGACCGACATCCGGGTGGCAGGGCGCAGCGCCCGGTTCGGCATCTCCGAGGCCCGCTGGGGCCTGTTCCCGCTCGGCGGGTCCGCGGTCCGCCTGGTCCGGCAGATCCCCTACACGGTGGCCGCCGACCTGCTGCTCACCGGCCGCCACATTACCGCCGACGAGGCGCTGGCCATCGGCCTGATCGGGCACGTCGTCGACGACGGGCACGCGGTGGCGAAAGCGCTGGAGCTCGCCGGCCTGATCGCCGCCAACGGGCCGCTCGCGGTCCAGGCGATCCTGCGCACGATCCGGGAGTCGGAGGGGCTGGCCGAAAACGACGCGTTCGCGCTCGAGGCGAAGCTGGGCATGGCGGTGTTCGCCAGCGCGGACGCCAAGGAAGGCCCGCGCGCGTTCGCCGAGAAGCGCAAACCAGACTTTTCTGGCCACTAGCTGATGCCGCGCCGGCGATCGGAGCGACTTTCCACCGATCTCGCGCACTCATACCAGGACATATAGCCCGTCCAACCGCGCGAGATCGGTGGAAAGTCGACAAGGTGGCCGCCCGGTCGGGACTGGTGTTGCGCACGTGGCAGAAGTGGCGAACGGGACCGACCTTCTGGCGCGTCGGCATAGAACGTGTTTCACTTTCATCCGTGACTGTGCCCGCCGAGCCGCTCCGCGAGGGGCCAGCCGAGCCGCTCCGCGAGGGGCCCGCCGAGCCGCTGAGCGCCCCGCTGGAGATCAGCTTCGACTACACCCGGTCGCTGGGCCCGGTCCTCAGCCGCTTCATGACCGCGCTGGCGCAGCGTCGTATCCTCGGCTCCCGCAGCGCCGACGGCCGGGTGCACGTACCGCCAGCGGAATACGACCCGGTCACCTTCGCGCCACCGGCCGAACTGGTCGAGGTCGGCCCGGCCGGGACCGTGCAGACCTGGTCATGGCAACCCGCGCCGCGCGCGGGCCAGCCGCTGACGCAGCCGTTCGGCTGGGCGCTCGTCCGCCTCGACGGCGCCGACACCGCCCTGCTGCACGCGGTCGACGCGGGCAGTCCGGCGGCCATGCGCACCGGGATGCGAGTGCGGCCCCGGTGGGCGGACGAGCCGGTCGGGAGCATCACGGACATCGTGTGCTTCGAGCCCGACAGCGACCACGGCCCCGTCGGCGGGCGAACGGCACCGGCGGCGGACGAGCCCGTTCCCCGCCACGGGGCGGGACAGGACGACGCCGCTGTGCGCACGCTCATCACGCCGATCCAACTGCGCTATACGCACAGCGCATCGGCGGAGGAGAGCCGCTACCTGCGCGCGCTCGCCGCGGGCAGGATCATCGGCCAGCGCTGCCCGGCGTGCGGCAAGGTGTACGTGCCGCCACGCGGTGCGTGCCCGACCTGCGGAGTGCCGACCACGACCGACGTGCCGCTGCCCGACACCGGCACGGTAACCACCTTCTGCGTGGTGAACGTGCCGTTCCAGGGCCAGCGGGTACCGGTTCCGTACGTGGCCGCTTCGGTCCTGCTGGACGGCGCGGACATCCCGTTCCAGCACCTGATCCTCGGCTGCGAGCCCGCCGACGTCCGGATGGGCATGCGGGTGCGCGCGGTGTGGCAGCCACCGGAGCGGTGGGGCACGACCGCGGCGAACATCGACCACTTCGAGCCGACGGGCGACCCCGACGCGCCCTACGACTCCTACTCGCGCCACCTGTGAGGCAGGCCGCCGATGCGTGACGTCGCCGTAGTCGCCTTCGCCGAGGCGCCGAACGTGCGCCGGACCGACGGCACCACGAACGGCGTGGAGATGCTGGTGCCGATCTTCGCCGAGGTGTTCGGCCAGACCGGGCTCACCAAGGCCGACGTCGGCTTCTGGTGCTCGGGCTCGTCGGACTACCTGGCCGGGCGGGCGTTCTCGTTCGTGTCCGCGGTCGACGCGATCGGCGCGTTCCCGCCGGTGATGGAGTCGCACGTGGAGATGGACGGCGCGTGGGCGCTGTACGAAGCGTGGGTCAAGGTGCTCACCGGCGAGGCCGACGTCGCGCTCGCCTACGGCTTCGGCAAGTCCTCAGCCGGAGACCTGCTGCGCGTGCTCGCCCTGCAACTCGACCCGTATGTGGTGGCGCCGCTGTGGCCAGATTCGATCAGTATCGCCGCGCTGCAGGCGCGTCTCGGCCTGGAATACAACCTATGGACGGAACGGGCTATGGCCGAGGTCGCAGCCGTGCGCCGGGCCGCCGCGCTATCGAACTCCAGGGCCCAGCTGTCCGGGCACGTCGCGGTGGACGAACTGCTCGCCGCCCCCTACGTGGCCGATCCGCTGCGCGCGCACGACTGCGCGCCGGTCACCGACGGCGCGGCCGTGGTCGTGATCGCGGCCGGGGACCGAGCGCGGTCGCTGTGTGAGCGGCCAGCCTGGATCACCGGGTTCGAGCACCGGATCGACTCCGGCTCCCTGGGTTCCCGCGACCTGCTGAGCGTCCCGTCCGCCGCCGCTTCGGCTGCCGCCGCTTCGGCTGCCGCCGCGGGTGCTGGCGCCGGGGGTGCTGGCGGCGGGGGCGCGGTCGGCGTGGAGGTCGCCGAACTGCACGCGCCGTTCACGCACCAGGACATCCTGCTGCGAGAGGCCATGGGGCTGGGCGAGAAGACGACGAT
>JASHQA010000060.1 GCA_030037785.1 Streptosporangiaceae bacterium | reverse complement strand
GCCTCGGCGCGGATCGCCGGCCCGCGTGAGGTGACGGTGAGCTCGACTCGCTCCCGCCGGTCAGCCAGGCGCGGGTTGCGCTCGGCCGTGATCTGCACGTCGATCCTGATCGCTCTGCCGTCCAGCTTCTCGATCCTGGCGAGCTTGGCTGACGCATGGTTCCGGAACCGTTCCCGAACGTCCGTGTGCCGGGCCTTGAAGATGATGTCCACCAAGGAACAGCTCCCTTCTCGTCCGGTCTGAACGGCACCCGCCCGGCCGACCTGGTCTTCTACCCCACATCCGCCTGCTGAGGGTTCCGCAGCCTTGTGCCACTACTACCCTTCTCCCGGACCGGCGGACATCCAGTCCCCCGGCGGGGCAGGACTTACTTCTAAGCCGCACCGTGATCGGTCGACGACAAGTCGCCTTACGTGGGCCGCTTCGCCTGCGGCTGGCATCGGCTAGCCAGGCTGGCCTGGCGCAACCACGGACCCGGACGGGTGCCATGACACGACGTTAGCCGCATGGTTGCTGAATGTCAGGAGGGGATGCCGCCGCGCCTGACGAAGGGAGCGTGACCAGCCACGATGGAGCGGAACGCGGCCGTATCGCGCCCGGCCCGGCTACGCCGCGCCGGCCTCGCTGGTCTCAGCCCCGACGTCCGGACTAGCCTGGATATATCGGGTTTGTTCCGTCAGCTACGAGCGACCAGGTCGGAGCCGACACCGAGGCGGCGAACACCAGGCCCTGGCCAGTTCCGACGATCAGCTCGCTGCCGTCGGTCGTGAGCGCGTCCGCCCCCGGCGGGGCGGTGCTGAAGAGATACGGCGCCGCCCCTGGCTGCTGTCCCGCCCCGCCAGTAAGCGGCACGTCGTAGATCCCCCCCGAGGCCAGCACGGCCAGGTGATACGGGTCGTACCAGCTGATCGCCTGCGGAGCGGTGAGACCCGTGCCGACCGTGACGGCCTGGCCGAGTGAGGCGGTCCCGGCGCGCAGCCGGACCGCCGCGAGCAGCAGCTTGTTGCCGGCCGACGTCTGCACCAGCAGGGCGGCGCGCACGGCGTCAGGAGCCATCCGCAGCGCCAGGATCACGCCGCCGGGCTGCAGGGTGCCGGCCATGGCGGCAAGGTTGACCGCAACCGGCGGCCGGTTCGGCTGCATGAACCACACGCCGCGGCCGGCCGCAGCCCACAGGTTTCCGTTGGTGTCATAGCTGAGGGACGTGCACGCGGTGGTCGAGCCGGGCAGCGGATAACTCTGCAACGCGCCCTGGTCGCCGGAGCGCGCTTCGACGACGCAGCCGTTGCCGTTCCCGGCGGGCACCGCGACCGCGATCTGACCCGGACGACCCGCATCGGGCGAGGCGGCGACTGCGGTCACGTCGGGCTGGCCGATCTGCGCCGGGCTCAGCCGCGGCTGCGGCTTGGAGCCGGGCTTGGGCGCGTCGGCTAGCTGGCCGACGCTGTCGAGGTTGCCGGTGTCGGTCACGAGCAGCACCGGGCCGCTCGGCACGGTCGGGACCACGCCGATGGGCGGGAGTATGGAGCGCAGCTTGTTGTCGATGTAAAGCTCCAGCCGGCTGGCCAGCGGAGGTGAGTACTGTCCGTCGCTCAGCGTCGCGAGCAGCTGACCCGCCATCTGCCCCACGGTGATGGGCTGCGCGCGGGCGGCGGCGCCGCCGAGGTCGACCGTCGCCGTCTTGCCGGCGATCGTGACCTTCTTGAGCAGTCGCGTACCCCGCGGGAACGCCGACACCGTGGTGCCAGACAGCCAGCCGCCCTGACCCTTGAGCAGCCCGTTGACGAGCCCGGTAGCCAGATCGGTGTTGAGCGCGCTGTTGGAGCTCAGCAGCGGTGCGTAGACCGGGTCGGGTACCAGCACGCTTGCCGACTGCGACGCCGCGGGCGGCGCGAAGAAGAACAGGTTCCGCGGCGCGTAGACGTCTTCGAAGTCCGACTCGGTCAGCAGCAGCGACTGCTGGGCCGGCAGCTTATCGATCAGCCACACGCCATTGGTCTGCTCGAGATAGAACACGTAGCGCACGTTCCCGCCGGGAGCGTACTGGTACTGGCCCGTCTGACTGAGCGTCGCCAGGTGCTGCCCGGTGAACTCCACCTGCTCCTCGGGGGGCGCCTGGGCAATGATCTGCTGCGGCTTGTAGCGCTGCGTCGTGATGGCGCTGGGGGCGCCAACGACCGCGACCGGCTCTCGGCCTGGATGCCACTGCTTGCGCAACTGGGGGACCAGGTACTGCTTGGCTGCGGTTGGATCAAAGGAGTAGCTGGCACTGGCGTGCAGGAACCCGAGGACGACATCCTTCGCGGTCCATTTGCTCGTCGGGCCCGGAGCCGGCAGCTCCTGCACGTAGGCCTGTACCTGGTCGCTGCCGCCCGGCGCCTTGCGCGGCGGGCCGCTGGACGGCGCAGTCGCGCACCCTGCCACCGCGATGCCCGCAACGACCAGCACCAGCGGCATTGACAGGCGGGCCCGCCGGCCCGTCAGCCTAGCCACGCGCCACCACCTCACCGCCGACGGCGGCGCTCGTCGTCCCGTCCGCAGCGGTGCGATCGGCATCTGCCGGGGTGGACTGACCGGCGGGCGTCTGCCCCGTGCCGGCGGGCGTCTGCCCCGTGCCGGCGGACGCTCCCCCGGCAGGCTCGGCGCCGCCGGACCCAGCCCCGCCACGCCCAGCCCGGCCAGACTCAGCCCGGCCAGACTCAGCGCTGGCGGGCTCGTTCGCTGCGGGCGGCTGACCCAGGTCCTCGGCGTCTGACGCCGCCGCCAGCTCGGGAAGGCGTGGCAGATCGGCGGCATCGAGACCGGCCGGGTACGGATTGAGTGGCAGCGGCGAGCCGGGCAGTTCCCCGCCGACGACCCGCGGCAGGGTGAGCCGGAACACCGAGCCCTTGCCCGGCTGCCCCCACGCCTCGAGCCAGCCGCCGTGCAGCCGAGCGTCTTCGAGCGCGATCGACAGCCCGAGGCCGGTGCCACCAGAGGTCCGGGTCCGGGCCGGGTCCGCGCGCCAGAACCGGTCGAAAACAAGCTGCTCTTCGCCCGGCGCCAAGCCGACGCCGAAGTCACGGACCGAAACCGCGACCGCGGCGGAATCCATCGCCGCCGTCACGACGACATCGTTGTCCTCGCCGTGCTCGACAGCGTTCAGGAGGAGGTTGCGCAAGATACGCTCGACCCGCCGCCTGTCCACCTCGGCGATGCACGGCTCGGCCGGCAGCCGGAACTCGATCTTGGTCCCCCGCCGCTCGGCGAGCTGCTGAGCGACGTCGGCTGACTGCCGCACGATCGCGGCTACGTCGACCGGTTCCGCGTCGAGCGTGGCCGCGTTGGCGTCGTAGCGACTTATCTCGAGCAGGTCCGTGAGGAGCGACTCAAACCGCTCTAGCTGGCTCTGCATCAGCTCGGCCGCCCGCCCGGCTGCCGGGTCCAGCCCCTCCTTCGCCGCGAACAGCACGTCGGAGGCGATCCTGATGGTGGTCAGCGGAGTGCGCAGCTCATGCGACACGTCGGACACGAACTGGCGCTGCACCTGCGACAAGTCCTCCAGCTCCGCCAGCTTCTCCTGCAGGCTAGCGGCCATCTCGTTGAAGGACGTCGCAAGCGCGGCGAGCTCGTCGGTGCCCCGGACCTCCATCCGCTCGTTGAGGGCGCCAGCCGCCAGCCGGCGGGCGCCTTGCGAAGCCAGCCGCACCGGGATCACCACCCACCGGGTGACCAGCCAGGCGATCGCAACCAGCAGGAAGACCACGGCGATCCCCACCAGCAGCAGAGTTCGCTGCATGCCGGCGATGCTCCGCTGCTCGGCCATCAGCGGGAAGAAGTAGTACAGCTGATAGCGGTAGTCGAAGCCGAACGACGCCCCGATCAGCAGGCCGGGGACGCGGCTGCTGCCGGACGACGCGACGGCCATGCTCGTCCAGTACAGCTGCGGCGCGTGCTGCGCCGAGTTCGCCGTCTGCACCCTCTTGACGAGCGCCTGCGGCAGGGTCGGCACCCCGAAGAAACCATCCTGATAGCCGCCGCTGAACACCGGCGGACCCTGGTCAGCGGTCGGCAGCGTGACCTCGAGCGCGTACGGGGTGACGCCGTTCGACGCAAGCTGCTGCGCGAGGTTGTGCATCGCCTGCGCGGTCGACAGGGTGGGCAGCTCGTTGAAGGCGGTGACGCCGCTCGCACTGGCAAGCCCGGCGTCGACGACGTTCACCGATGACTGCACGGTGTCGTCATACAGCTCCGTCACCAGGTGCTGCATCAGCACGTAGCCGAGCACGCTGACGACGACCGCAGACAACACCAGCGTCGCGGTGACGACCCGTAGCTGCAGCGATCGGCGCCAGCGGTCGCTCAGCCGCCAGAGCCGACCCCGCAAGCCAGACCGGCCGGGCCGGACCAGCCAGCGCGATCCGCCGGCTATCGGGCGGACCAGCCGCGTTCGGATCAGCGTCGGCGGAACCGCCACGGGCAGGCGCAACCGCTGCAGGCTCTCTTCGGGCCGAGCCTCGCCGGGCCGGAAGCCGTCGCGCACCGCCCCGTCAGGCAAGACGTCGTCAGGCAAGACGCCGTCAGGCGGGACGCCGTCGCGCACCGCCCCGTCAAACAGCACGACGCCGTCGGTCCGCAGCTCTCCGGTCGAGTTCGTCGCCAGGCCCGGCGACGCCTGAGCAGAGCGCGAGAGCCCGCGGCGCAGCGCCGGGCGCACCCTGCGCAGCCCGCCCTCAAGGCTGGCTTTCACACTGACTGCTGCCCGCATTGACCCTTCTCCGCCGCATGATCGGCTCGCGCCCGCGACCGACCGGCGACCGATCGGGCGCCAGCCGTGATCAGCCCGGTCCCGCCTTGTAGCCGACGCCCCGGACTGTCACGACGATCTCCGGCCGCTCCGGGTCCTTCTCGATCTTGGCCCGCAGCCGCTGCACGTGCACGTTGACCAGCCG
>JASHQA010000059.1 GCA_030037785.1 Streptosporangiaceae bacterium | reverse complement strand
TCGCGAGCGCTCGGACGGCCAGTCAAGTGGGTGGAGGATCGCGGCGAGAACCTCACCGCGTCGGGACAGGCCCGCGAGGAGAGCTTCGACGTCCGGGCTGCCGTCAGCAACGACGGCGACCTGCAGGGGCTGGACGTGACGATGGTCATCGACACGGGCTCCTACCCGGGCATGGGCACCATGGTGCCGGGGATCGTCGAGGCGATGCTGCCTGGCCCGTACAAGCTCGCGGCGCTGGGCTTCGAGTCGACAGCCGTGACCACGAACAAGGCGTCCTACGTCGCCTATCGCGGCCCGTGGGCGTCCGAGACCTTCGTGCGGGAGCGCGTCATCGACCTCATCGCGACGGAACTCGGGATCGACCCGCTCGAGATCCGGCTTCGTAACGCCGCCCCGCGCACCGATCCGCCGGCCATGATGATCACCGGGCGCCCGCTGGTGGGCGTCACCACCCGCGAGTCACTCGAGCGGGTCGCCGAGCTCGTGGACCTGCCCGCGTTTCGGCGGCGGCAGGCCGAAGCGCGAGCCAGCGGCCGCTACCTGGGCATCGGCGTGGCGACGTTCATCGAGGCGGCTCCGGGCCCGCGCTCGGCGGAGGCGGCCAGCGGACCGATGGGGATGGAGTCCATGCGCCTTCGACTCGACGAAGACGGCATCGTCGTGCTATTCACCGGGCAGATGCCACACGGCCAGAGCCACCAGACGACGCTGGCTCAGATTGCCGCCGACGAGTTCGGCGTGCCGTTCGAGCAGGTCCGCGTCGTCGTCGGCGACACCGACGTCGTCCCGTTCGGGCTGACGGGCGGCAGCAGGTCGGCCACCATGACCGGGGGCGTGGCCCTGCACGGCGCTCGGCAGCTGAAGGCCAGGGTGCTCGACTTCGCCTCCCACCTCATGGAGGCCAGCGCTGCCGACCTGCAGATCACCGACGGCAACGTCTGGGTGCGCGGTGACCCGGCGAGCGCGATCTCGGTGACCGAGGTCGCACGGCGGGCGGCGGCGGGCGAGTTCGGCGCCGGCGTGGACGCCAGCCTCGAGGTCGAGGCGGCGTTCGACGGCGGCGCAGGCGGCTGGTCAGGCGGCACGCACTGCGCGATCGTCGACGTCGACGTCGAGACCGGCCTGGTGAGCGTCGAGCGGTATGTCGTGGCGGAGGACTGCGGCGCGCTCATCAATCCCGCCATCGTCGAGGGTCAGGTTCGCGGCGGCGTCGCGCAGGGTATCGGGGCGGTGCTGCTCGAACGATCGGCGTATGACTCCGACGGAAACTTCCAGTCAGCCACGTTCATGGACTACCTGGTGCCGACCGCCACCGACGTGCCTCGCATCGAGATCGAGCACCTGCAGACCGTGCCGCTCGACGCCGACGTCAACTTCCGCGGGGTGGGCGAGGGCGGCATGATCGTCACGCCACCCACGGTGGTGAACGCCATCGAGGACGCGCTCGCCCCGTTCGGAGTGCGGATCCACGAGCAGCACCTGCCCCCGGCTCGCATCCTCGAGCTCATCGCCACGGCGGACGGCGCTAGGACCGGGTCAGCACGACGATGATCAGTCCGGACACAACCATCAGCGAGCCCGCCCAGGTCCACACGCTGGCGCGCTCGTGCAGGATGAGAACGCTCGCGACGAGGATACCGAGATAGCCGAGTGCGTTGAACGGATAGGCGACGCTCAGCGGCACCCGCGCGAGCGTGGCCAGCCAGGCAAGCGCGGAGACGCCGAAGACCACCAGTCCGAGCAGCACCCACGCCGAGGTGGCGGCACTGACGACCAGTGAGCTACCGGAACTAGCGGCACGGCTCGTCGCGATCTGCATGCCGTGCTTGAGCATGACCTGCCCGGCTGCCGCCGAACTCACCGCGAACAGCAGCAGGGCCACACTTCCTAGCGTCAACCGATGTCTCCTTGCCGTGCCGCTACCGCTGGAACGGCCGGTGTCGAGCGGCGCACGCACCTAGGCGGACCGTTTCGCCTGCGGCGTGTCCGGGCGGACGACCTCGACGTGCACCGCTTCCTCGGCGTGCGGGGTCAGCCTGAGAATGTACTGGTAGCCGAAGAGCGTCGGCCGGATGCGGACCAGTGCCCTGTCCACCTTGCGCGCAATCCGGAGCCTCCTCCCGTCCGCGTCGGAGATGGTTCGCAACGGCAGGCCGGTCGCGTGTTCCTCCAGGATGTCGAACCCGCTGGCGCGGACCAGCCGACGCAGTGTCGCTCGGGTGAAGAATCGCAGGTGGGTCTCGTCCAGGATGCCCCGGCGGTCGTAGCCGAACAGGCCAAGAAGGGTCCTCGTCCGGGGGTACCAGTGCCCGAAGTTCGGCACCGACAGCAGTACCTGACCGCCTGGCCGAAGCACTCTGCACATGTCGCGCAGTGCTTCGCCCGGCCGCGACAAGTGTTCGACGACGTCCGCGGCGACGATGAGGTCGAAGCCATCGCCCGCTGCAGCGGGAATGCCGTCTTCGAGGCTGGCCCTGATGAAGCGGTCCGTGCGTTCCCGCACGCCGGGGATCTCTAGCAGGTCCACGCCTGTCACCTCGTGACCGGCGGCTCTGACATGAGCAGCGAACAGGCCTCCTGAACAGCCAAGATCGAGGACGCGGCCGACAGGCAATCCAGCCATTTTTTCGAGAATAATCGCGTGCGAAGAGCCATCACCGTCCTTGAACGCGTAATCCCGGGGTTTCGGTACCCATTCCGAGGTCCCGAAGCCCATTGTTACCAGACGGTACTCCAGCACATCCTTGACCACGTCCTTGGCATAGCGCATGCCGTTGACGTAGCAGATCTCGTCGCCGTAGTAGGTGGGAATTGGAATCTCGAGGATTCGCTTTCCGGCGTGCAGCAGCTGCACGATGATCTGCGTGTCGAAGTCGAAACCATCGCTGTTGTGCTCAAAGGGAACGTCGCGCAGGGCACTGGTGCTATAAGCACGGTATCCGGAGTGGAACTCGGTTAGCTCAGCCCCGAGTAGCGCATTCTCGACTCGGGTGAGAATCCGATTGCCGACCAGCTTATAGAGGGGCATCCCGCCGCGCCGGGCACCCCCCTTCTTCATCATTCGGGAACCCATCACGGCGTCGCATTCACCGCGCTCTATCGGGGCCACCATCTCCGGCAGGAACTCCGGCGCGTACTGGCCATCCCCGTGGAGTAGCACCACGATGTCGAGCCCGCGCTCCAGTGCGAGTTTGTACGCCGCCTTCTGGTTCCCGCCGTAGCCAAGGTTCTTGGTATGCCGCACCACCAGGGTGCTTGGCGCGTCCGGCTGCTCAGCCCAGGCCAGTCCGTGAGCGAAGGTGTCGTCGTGGCTCGCGTCGTCGAGCACGATCACCTCGGCGATGCGCTCTCGGAAGCCGACCGGAACACGATCCAGCGTTGCGCGCAGCGTCGACTCCGCGTTATACGCGACCACGAGGACGCCGATACGAGGACTGGCCAGGTCATTGCCACTCACGGTGCTGTGCTCCCTGCTGACTGCCTGAGCCCGCGATGACGGACGAGACGGGTAACCGAATTCGGGTTGGTGTCTACGTTGGAAACCTCGGAGTCCGGCGGGGCCACCGCCTGCCCCGTCGGTTCGGGTGTCACCCCTGTCGGCTGCTTGACGATTCGGTATACGCCCGCGACGACCACGAGCAGCAGCAGGACCCAGACGACGCCGAGCACAGCGACCTCGGTGGGCTCCAGTGGCGTGGTAACGGCGCGGTACCAGGGCAGCCCGCCGTTCCACCGGTTGTACACCTCGAACAGGAGCGCCCCGGCCGTCAGGTTGTAAGCGGTCGCTGTCCGGAATTCGACGAGATAGGCGGCGGCAAGCGGCCAGGCCAGATACTGGGTCCCGAAGGCAGGGCTGAGAAGCAGGAACAGGGCGAGAGACAAGCCGATCGCGGGCAGCACGGCGTCGCGGCGCCAGTAGAGCAATGCGGCGGGCAGCAACGCCGAGATCAGCACCATGACGAATCGTCCCGGGCCGTCGATGAGATTGATGGCGCTGGCCGGGAAGCGCAGCGCCGTCGCGAACTCGACGGGCCCCCACTGGCGTAGCGAGATCCCCGCGTACTCAAGTACATCGGTGCGGAACGGCTGCCACTGCCGCAGCACGACCGGCCCCCAAAGCGGGACCATCACCACGCCGCAGCCAACGATGAACGAGCCCAGTTGACGGCGCCCAAGTCGCGCCGCGATCACCAGCAGCGTAGGCAGCACCACAAAGGGAACGATCTTGATGCTCACCGCCACGCCAAACGAAACTCCAGCCAGCGCGGCCGATAGCCACGGCTGCGCTGGCCAGGGACGCTCGATCAGCAGGTAGGCGCTCAGCAGCGTGAACATGACGAACGCCGGGTCGGTGTTGCCATGGAAACCTGAAATGATAAAGAGCACCGGGCTGCACGCGACCAGTAGTGCCGCGGCGGTCGCCTCGAGAAGGCTTCGCCTGGCTCTGAGCATCTCAAAGACCAGCAGCGTCGTCACCACGTCCGCGACGCTGGCCGGCACCCGGATAAGGAATGGCACGGTAAACCCGTGCGACACCAGATGGTTAATTCCGACCAGCATCCAGCCGATCAGTGGCGGATGGTTGTAAGGAGCCGCCAGATTATGCAGAGCGTAGATATTGATCGGACCCACTCTGCGAACCCCGGCGGCAAAGCTTTCCCAATACCCGACATCATCCGTGCCGAATGTGGTCGCCGCGACCCACAACTTGAGTGCCAGGACCACGACCGCCACGGCAACCACAACGACGCGCCGCCTGCGTATCACACGCGAGGACGGGGAGATACTCGCCTGCTGGGTCAGCACGCAGGCAGTGTAGTACAGTTCGGGCGTATCTGTTCGGCTCTCCGCCCAGCAGGGCACAAGGGACGAAACACTCGCCCGTGCGGCCCGTGCGGCCCGTGCGGGCCGAGCTGCAGTGATCACTCTGGCCCTGGCAGCGCGCCATCGTGGCGGCGCCTGCACAGTAAGCTGGCAGGCCTGATAGCTGACGATTCCCTCGATTGGGGCGACTCGATGGGACAGCAGGCTGAGTCTGGCGACACCCAGGCCACCGCCGCGCGGGACTATGCCGAGCGACTAGTGCGACTGCGCTCTGTCTGGTGGAAACGGGTCGTCGATGTGCAAGCGCCATACCGCTGGAACATCAGGCGGCTCGACCCCGGCCGCACGCTCGACATCGGCTGCGGCATCGGGCGAAACCTGCAGCACCTCGCCCCAGCTGCGATAGGCGTTGATCACAACGCGGACTCGATAGCCGTGGCCAGGTCGAAGGGCCTGGTGGCGTACACGGTGCACGAGTTTGCCGATGCACCCGAGGCAGTTCCCGAAAGCTACGACACGCTGCTGTTGGCACACGTCGTGGAGCACATGGGCCGGGATTCGGCGATCGGCCTGCTGGGGGACTACATGAAGTTCCTCCGGCCCGGCGGGCGCGTCATCATCATCACCCCGCAGGAGGCGGGCTATCGCACCGATGCCACGCACGTCAGGTTCGTCGACTTCACGGCCGCCGCTGACCTCGCGCAGGCAATGGGCTGCTCGGTGATCAGGAGCTACTCATTCCCGTTCCCCCGGGCGGCCGGCAAGCTCTTTCCGTACAACGAGTTCATCACCGTAGCCCAGTCAGCCCCGACCGGGATCACCGACTACAACACCCGGCGGGCTACCGACCAGTAGGCGCTCATGGCGATGCTGAGCAGCCAGAGCCCTGGCGGATTCGCGACATTCGCCGGGTCGATGCGCGCCGTGAGGCGACCGAACACGACCGCGTCGGGCACAACCCGCTCGGACTGGATCCTCGCCCGCCGCGCCTTGATCCAGCTGCGGTGCTGCCAGATCCACCGCCACCCGCGTAGCTTGGCGCCGCCCCAGCCGGCCGTGACGGCCGCGGCAAGCATGAGCGTCTCGGTGAGCACCAGCATCGGCGCGAGAACCAGGAGGCTGCGCCGGCCGAAGGTCGTGAGCACGCAGATCTCGCGATTGCGCTCCAGCAGGTACAGCTTGTTCTCGTTCCTGGAGAACTCATAGTGGTGCAGCACGACCGCGTCAGGTACGAACTCCACCGACAGGCCGCGCTGCCAGAGCCGCAAGCTGAGCTCGGTGTCCTCGCAGTAGGCGAAGTACTCCGGGGCGAAGCCCTCGAGCTCCTCCCATAGCTCGCGACGGATCACAAAACAGCAGCCAGAGCCCGATGCGACCGGGCGGCGGTCAGCGTGGTTGCTAGCCGGCTCGCGGAAGCCGCCAGCCCAGCACAGGCCGGTGATGTGCACGGGATTGCCGGCCGAGTTCATCAACTCCGGCGCGTCAGCCAGCCGGATGGAGCCCATGGCCAGCCCTACTCCCGGCTCTGCGGCTACCTCGGTCAGCCGAGCCAGGGCGGTCGCTGCCACGATCGCGTCGGAATTGACGAACGCCAGGTACTGGCCGGTCCCCTCGGCAGCGCCAAGATCGCAGCCGCCTGCGAAGCCAAGGTTGGCGTGCGGGCTGACTACCCTGACCCGGTCGAGCCCCTTGACCTTGTCGATGGCATCCGCGGCGGCGCCATTGTCGACGACAACCACGTCGATGCAGATGCCAGTCGAGGCCAGCACCGCCCGGACCGCTGCGTCCAGCCAGGGCTCGTCGCCGTAGCCGAGCACGACGGCGGTCACGGTCGCTGTCACCGCAGCCGCCCGGCGATCACCGCCCGGCTGGCACCGCCAGGCTCGCTACCTGGCACGGCCGGCTTGAATCGGACCCGGTGGCGCACCAGCACGATGGCGAGCAGGACCACCACGGTCAGCGAGCTTGCCGCGTAGGCGAACTCCACCCGCAGGCTGACCTCGCCTGGCAGCAATGTGACGACCGCCAGGACCACGCCGCCTGCCACCCAGCACAACAGCTGATCACGATGCCGGCTCAGCGCGATCGCGCCCTGTCCGATCACCAGTGCCAGCATGTAGCACGCGGTGCCGAATGCCAGCAGCGCAAAATCCGACCAGTGCAGCACGTGCTGGACGCCGAACAGCAGCGGTCCGAGCCAGGGCCCGAAGACCGCAGCGAGCACGCCCCCGGTAACGCCCAGCAGGGCCACCGCTGCGCTCGCCCGACCGAGCAGCCACCGGAAACGCCGGAAGTCACCCGCCGCCGCTGCGCTTGCCAGCCCTGGCAGGAGAGCGGCCTGCAGTGACGCGAACACGAAAATCGGCACCCTGGCCAGGACCATGGCAGCCAGCAACGCGCCCACGACCGCGGGTCGGCCGGGCGCGAGCAGGTCAACGTCGATCACTGCCACGTTCACGACGGTCTGCGCTAGCAGGCTGGAACCGATCAGCATGCCAAGCCCTCGACACATGACCCGCCAGGGGATCGGAGCTCCCGGACCCAGGCCTCGCAGCGTCGGGCGGACGGTGCAGACCGCCGACACCAGCGGCGCGGCGGTCAGGATCAGCCCGTAGGCGGTCGGCGAGTGGACGTGCGCAACGGCCAGCGCCACGCTGAGCAGAACTCGCATCGAACCGTCGACGCCGAGCTGGGTTCCGTAGCCGCCAAACCGCCCAAGACCCGCAAGCACGCCGCGGCATACCGAGACGACTGCCACCCCGAGAAAGCCCGCGCAGAGCGCGTACGTCATGCCGATGTCGCCGCCGAACAGCCGATCAGCCAGCGGCCGCGCGACCGCAAGAGCCGGGATCACGACGATGAGCAGCACGCCGCCCGCTAGCACGGCCCCGCGGCGCACAGCCGGGGCGACCCCTTCGCCCGCGACGGTACGCGCCGCTACGTGCCTGATCAGTTCCTGCTCGACCGGGAAAAACAAGCCGATGCCGAGACAGCTCACGATCGCCCACAGCACTGACATCGACGCCATGCCCCGGACCGTCAGCTCGTGACCGGCTATCGCCAGATGAGCGTACGAGCCGACACCGAGCACGGCCAGCCCTGCGCCTACCGACAGCGTCCCAGCAGGTAGCTGGCCGGCGGCCCGCGTCGCGAGCTTCATCGGCGGGTGACGGCCAGCACCAGCGAGAAGAAGGCGCGGCCGAGGTAAATCAGCGCCTTGGCCGGTGACTTGCTCGGCGTCCCGCGGAAGCGCTGCCGCATCGCCACCGGAACCTGCTTGACCTTGTACCCGAGGCGCAGGACCCGGACGGTCGTCTCGACGGTGTCACCGAGGTACTCCACCGGATACCACTCCGCGAATAGCTCGATAAGTGACCGGTCACAGGCACGAAAACCGGATGTGGTGTCGGTGAGCCGCTGTCCAGCCATTTTCGATAGCACGAACGACAGGACGATCATCGCCCAGCGGCGGGGCCCGCCCGCCCGGTAGTCGCCCTCACCCGCGAACCGCGCCCCGATGACCAGGGATACGTCCTGGAGACCGTCGATCAGCTTCGGAACATAGCGCGGATCGTGCTGACCGTCCGCATCGATCTGCACGGCAACCTGGTACCCGTGGGCCTTGGCATACCGGAAGCCGAGCCGACGCGCGCCGCCGACGCCGAGGTTGAAGGGCAGCCGCACAACGGTGGCGCCTGCCTGCCTGGCCGCCAGCGCGGTGTCGTCGCTGGACCCGTCATCGATCACCAGCACATCAATTTCTGGCAGCTCACCCCGGATCTCCGCGACGACATCTCCGATGGAGGCGGCCTCGTTCCAGGCGGGGATCATGATCAGCACGCGCTGGTCATCGGTCATTGACGGTCTCCCGCTCCGCAAGCTGCTCTCGGATCAGGGCCACTTCCTCGGCCAGGGTCCTGGTCTTTTCCTCGAGCCGACTTGCCTCCCAGCTCAAATGGATGCAGACCAGCAGCAAGAACACTACGCCGAGGAACAGCACGAGGCTGGCTCCTGACGCTACGCCGACCGCTCTGGCCAGCGCGTTGAGCAGGCCAGGGAAAAAGCCGACCAGCACGACGATGAAGCCGACGGCCATCCACAGCACGACGTACTTCTCGCGCAACTGGCGACGACGAAGCAACTCGGTGATGATCGCGAGCAAGATCACGGCCGTGACGGCCGTCAGCACCGTGAGCCTCATCGCAGGACTCCTCGAAGCTCGGCGAAGAACGGGCGGCCGAGCGCATCGGTTAGCATGTCCCGCCAGTCGGCCATGGGTGTCAGGCCCGCCTGTGCCCAGCCTGAGTGGTCCAGCACGCTAAACGCCGGTCGTCGCGCCGGGCGGGCAAAGTTTTCACTCGTCACGGGCCGAATTCGGCTGGGATCGAGACCCGCCTGCTCGAACACCGCGCAGGCCAGACCATACCACGTGGTACTGCCTGACGCGGTGCCGTGATAGGTGTCGGGCGGCGCCTGGCCCGTCAGCGCTGCCGCGCCGAGCGCCGCGATCTGCTCGGCAAGCGGATAGGACCACGTCGGCTGCCCGGTCGCGTCGCTGACCACATCGAGCACCTCACGTTGGGCGGCAGCCCGCAGGATGCTGGCCACGAAGCTCGGGCCGCGCTCTCCGTAGAGCCAGGCGGTCCGCACCAGAAAGCCGCGGTCCGGCAGGATCTCGCGCACCGCGGCCTCGCCGGCGGCCTTGCTGCGGCCGTAGGCGTTGATCGGCTTGACCGGCGCGTCCGTCCGGTACGGCTCGGACGCATCTCCGGCAAAGACATAGTCGGTAGAGACCTGTACCAGCACGGCTCCGGTCTGAGCGCACGCCGCTGCCAGGTTCGCGGGGCCGACGGCGTTGACCTTGAAGGCGCCCGACTCGTCCGCCTCGGCCCCGTCGACGTCGGTCCAGGCGGCGCAGTTCACCACGACATCGCAGCGATCGACGGCCTCGCAGACCGCCTCGGCGCGGGTGATGTCCAGAACCCGGCGGGGCGCGGCGACCACGTCGATGCCCGGCAGGCCTGCCAGCACGGTGACGAGATCGTGGCCGAGTTTGCCGGCCGAGCCCGTCACCAGCCACCTGCTCATGCGCCGGCTGCCCGCGCCTTCAGCGGCTCCCACCAGTCACGGTTGGCGCGGTACCAGTCGACGGTCGATGCGAGCCCCTCGTCGAACGGCACCCGAGCCCGGTAGCCAAGTTCGGCCTCGGCCTTGCCGCAGTCCAGCGAATAGCGCCGGTCATGCCCCTTGCGGTCGGTGACGTAGTCAACGACGCTCCAGTCTGCCCCGCACGCCCCGAGCAGCAAGGACGTGAGTTCCTTGTTGGTCAGCTCCGTGCCGCCACCGATGTGGTAAATCTCGCCGGGTCGCCCGGCCTGCAGCGCCAGCTGGATGCCGCGGCAGTGATCGGAGACGTGCAGCCAGTCACGGACGTTGCCGCCGTCGCCGTACAGCGGCACGTGCCGGCCAAGCATCAGGTTGGTCACAAACAACGGGATGACCTTCTCCGGGAACTGATACGGGCCGTAGTTGTTGGAACACCTGGTGACAACCACGTCCACGCCGTGCGTCCGGTGGAAGGCGAGGGCGAGCAGGTCCGATCCCGCCTTCGAGGCCGAGTACGGCGAGTTGGGAGCCAGCGGGCTGTCCTCAGCCCAGGAGCCGCGCTCGATTGACCCGTACACCTCGTCGGTGGACACGTGCACGAAGCGGCCGGTGCCCGACCTTCTGGCGGCCTCGAGCAGCACCTGGGTGCCGAGGACATTCGAGGTCACGAACGGGGCAGCGCTCGCGATCGAACGGTCCACGTGCGACTCGGCGGCGAAGTGCACGATCGCGTCATGACCAGGCACAACCTGATCGACCAGGTCCACGTCGCAGATGTCGCCGTGCACGAACGTGTACCCAGGGTGGTCGGCGATCGAGGCCAGGTTCGCCTGGTTTCCGGAGTAGCTGAGGTTGTCAAGCACGGTCACCGCTGCCGCCGGGGTGCCGGGCAGGTCACCAGCCAGCAGCGCTCTGGTGTATGCCGAGCCGATAAAGCCCGCCCCGCCCGTGATCAGGATTCGCATGGCGCACCTATGCCCACGAGGCCTCCAGCCTGCAGCCGCACTGACAAGAGGCAGGGCCGCGGCCACGCGATACGACGGTATGGATGAGCACTGACACGGTAGCCGAACTCCACCTGCACGACAAACTGGACACAAGCGCTAGTCTGGCGGCCATGCGCGGGATCATCCTGGCAGGCGGCACCGGTTCACGGCTCTGGCCCATTACCAAAGCGGTCTCCAAGCAGCTGATGCCAGTATTCGACAAGCCGATGATCTACTACCCCCTGTCGACGCTGATCATGGCCGGGATCCGCGACATCCTGGTCATCACGACTCCCGATGACCAGCATCAGTTTCAGCGGCTGCTAGGCGATGGCAGCCAGTTCGGGCTCCAGCTCAGTTACGCGATCCAGCCCCGGCCCGGCGGCATAGCCCAGGCCTTCATGGTCGGCGCTGACTTCATCACTGGCGAGCCCGTCGCGCTGGTCCTGGGTGACAACATCTTCCACGGCACCGGACTCGGGAGCCAGCTCCGGCAGCAGTCTCTGCTCGTCGGAGGCCATATCTTTGCCTACCCGGTGGCCAACCCGCGCGACTACGGGATCGTCGAGTTCGCCGACGACGGCAAGGTTCTGTCGATCGTCGAGAAGCCAGCCGAGCCGAGATCGCGGTACGCAGTGCCCGGCCTCTATTTCTACGATGGCCGGGTGGTCGACATCGTGCGCGGTCTGCGGCCGAGCGCACGCGGCGAACTGGAGATCACCGCGGTGAACGAGGCCTACTTGCAGGCCGGCGAGCTGCAGGTAACGGTGCTGGACCGCGGCACCGCGTGGCTGGATACCGGCACGTTCACCTCTTTGGTGCAGGCCTCCGAATTCGTCCGCGTCATCGAGGAGCGCCAAGGGCTCAAGATCGGCTGCGTCGAGGAGGCCGCCTGGCGTGCCGGGTTCATCAGCGCCAGCCAGGTGCGCGCGCTGGCCGAGCCGCTGCTGCCGAGCGGGTACGGCACCTACCTGCTGAACCTGCTGGCGGACGCGGACGGCGCGGTCTTGACCCAGCACACGGCGGCGCGACCATGAAGATTGTTCCGCTGTCCATCGCCGGCGCGTGGGAGGTGCTCCCCGCCCAGCACGGTGACGCGCGCGGCGCCTTCCTCGAGTGGTACCGGTTCGACCGTCTGGTCGAGGCCGTCGGCTACCCGCTGCGGCTAGCGCAGGCGAATATGTCGGTTTCTGCCAGCGGCGTCGTCCGCGGCATCCACTTCGCCGACGTGCCGCCCGGCCAGGCGAAATACGTGACCTGCGTGCGCGGCGCGGTCTTCGACGTCGTTGTCGACCTCCGCGTGGGGTCGCCGACCTTCGGGCACTGGGAGCACGTCCTGCTCGATGATGCCGATCGCCGCGCGGTCTATATCGGCGAGGGCCTCGGTCACGGCTTCTGCGCCGTCAGCGACCAGGCCACCCTGGCGTATCTGTGCTCGGAGACCTACGCGCCTGCTCGCGAGCACGGGGTGCACCCGCTCGATCCGGACCTGGGGATAGCCTGGCCGGTCGGCCCGCCCGTGCTGTCCGACCGGGACGCCGCGGCTCCGTCACTGGCGCAGGCCAGGGCCGACGGACTGCTGCCTGACTACCAGGAGTGCCTGCGGTGGACCGAGTCGCTGCGCTCCCGGGCTGCTGCCGAGCACTAGCTCCCGGCTGTGCGGTAGCGGGTTAGCGCGGCAGCGGGTTAGCGCGCGCCCCGGCTGGCCGCCTCGACCGGCCCGGCCTGGCTAGCTGGCTGACAAATCGTGATCTTGTACAGCCGGAGCTGGCCGTCAGCGGCCGACGCCACCAGCCGGAATCCGGAGTTCGCTCTGGGATAGACCACGCCTGCGTAGAAGCCCTGCGCCCAGCTATTCACGTAGCCCTCTGGCGCGATGACCATGTAGCTGACGTCATAGCGGCGGACCAGGTCACAGGCCCGTGAGTTCTCGCGAAGGTGCACGAGATTGTGCGCCAGATAGGTCATGTCCTGGTTGTTCGAAGCCGGGTCCATCTGGGGATACAGCACCCGGGTCCCGCTCAGTGCGAACAGGTACGCGGTACCGCCAGTCGGGTTGTCCGCGACCAGAGCAGAAGCGGGAACCAGCCGGGATACGGTCTGGAGGAATTGAAGCTTCGACGGGCTGACGAGCGCCTCGTCACCGCCGGTATTGAACGAGCTGCTCACGGTGGCGGCGTTCGACGCAACGCTCTGGGTAGCCGTCGCCACGGTGACCACCGCGCCGATCGCGAGCGGCAGAGCAAGCGCAACTGCGCCGCGGGCCGCCGCGACCCGGCCCCTGGCCATCGCGTCGACGGCGCGGCGCGTGGCCACGGTGACCGGCAGCCGGTGCAACCACTCCCCGACGGCGAGCACGCCCATCGTGGTGAGCGGGATCGCCACGACGGGCAGGGTCGCCGCGAGGCGATGCGAGTCGTCGTACCACAGGCCCGTGAACAGTCGGGCCAGCGGGTTGCCGATGGCTGCCGAGCCGACGTAGAGCGCAACGATCATGAACTCGGCGACCACCAGCCAGCGCCGCTGCCGCCAGACAAAGCAGGCGACCATGCCAATGATCAAGAACGCGGCCAGCACCCACTCTGCCGCCTGGCCGTCAGTCGAGTTGCTCAGGGCACTCAGAACCGCTTGCCCGGTGCTCTGGAAGGGCGGCCAGTACTGCGCCTCGACGGCCCGTAGCGGGGGCAGCCGGTACACGAAAGCCGCGCCGACGAGCACGACCAGCAGGACGACCGTGGTCGCCAGGGTGTGGCGCCGGTACTGCCTGACCACCTGCGGGCCAATGGCCATGATCACCGGGACCAGGCAGATGACAGCCACGCTGAGCGCCGAGTTCGGATGCGCTATCCCGATCGCCCACGCACCCGCCACTGCGAAGAACCACCGCTGCGCGCCGAAGGTGTCACCAGCACAGATCCGGGTGATCGACATGCCCAGCGCCACTCCGGCCGGCGCCAGCGCCATCCCGAGAGCATTGGGCCACAGCACGCCCCAGCCGGTCATGAGCCAAGGGAACCCGCCGAACAGGCTGCTCAGCATGCCAGTGATGACGACGGCGGCAACACTCCGGCTGCCCGCGGCACCAAACAGCTGCCGCGCTAGCAACAGGCAGCTCACCGGCCATACCACGACCGCGACCACCAGACACGTGACCGTGGCCGCCACCGGCACCGACGCACCCGTCAACTCGGCCAGCAGCGCGGCCATCGCGTGCCAGGCATCGGGGTAGAAAGCCCCCTTCGCGCCCGGCTGGCCCAGCGTGCCGATCGTCAGCGGCGACGCCTTCCCCGTCTGCTCGATGTACCGGATCGCGCTGTAGTGATAGACGGAGTCCCAGGTCTGGTTGATCGCGTTCGGGCGCTTCACCCCGGTCACGAACGTCACCGCGCCGATCACCACCGCCGCGGCGGCGCCGACCACGACCGCCACCGAGTACCGGAGCGGATCAGCCCGCGGCCGCTCCGCCCCGCGCGCCCGCAGCAGCAGCGCCAGCCCCGCCGCCGCCAGCGCCGTCACCACGGTGCCGGCGACAACCGGCCACACCCCGAACCGGAAGCCGAACAAGCCGCCCAGCACCGCAACCGCCGCGACCACGGCCACCGTCACCAGCGGAGCCGTCGCCCACGCGGTGATCCCCCGCAGCCCGCCGAGATACGTAGCCAGCAAGCCAGGCACGAAGAACAGCCCGACGCAGACAAGCACGTCGGGAACGGCACTCAGCCAGCTCACGTCCTCGCAACCTTCTGCCGGGGGACTTCGGCACGGAGTCTACTGGTAATCAGCCCGGATTCTTCCCCTGCGGCGCTCGACCGCCTTAGGTTGCCAGTGGGCCCGGTCTGTGGCCCGGCCGTCCACCTGGAGGGGCAGACCCGTCATGCTGCTACCCGCTCATCGGGGCGGTGGTGCGAAGGGACGCGTCGCGACCGCGCTCGCCGCACGGTGGCGCGCGCTCACCGGCGCGGCTTCGGCGGCCGCCATCGCCCTGGGCCTGCTCGCCTGCCTGTGCACGGCGCTGGCCGTGGCGGGCCCGCGGGCTGGCGGCGAGCTGCGCACCGCCGCTCTGCGGCAACTGATCGGCACCGCGCCCGCCGCGGCGAAGGCGGTGGTGGCCAGCACCGAGGACGGCGGCCTGAGCAGCCCGGCTGGCCTGTCCGCTAGCCAGCTGCGACGGGGCACGCAGCAGCTCCGGCAAAACCTGCGCGGGCTGCCGCTGAGCCCGGCAGCAGACGACTGGAGCAGCCTGACGACGCCGCTGCTCCCCGTCACCGACAACGCGCCGACCCTGGCGGCGACGCTGCCGCCGAAGGTGGAGCTCAGCTACCGCGACACGCTGGCGTCCAACGTGCGCGTCGTCGCTGGCCGGCTGCCGGCCGGCCAGCCCGGTGCCGGGGCCACGACCGTCCTGCAGGCGGCGGTCACGGACCTCACCGCCAGCCGGTTCGGCCTCGCCGTCGGGTCGCGGCTGGCCCTGCCGGGCACCAGCATCGTGCTCGCGGTGACCGCGATCGTGCAGCCGCGCAACTCCGCCGCGCTGTTCTGGACCGCCGACCCGGCCGCGGCGGCACCCCAGCTCGTCACCGTCGGGCAGAGCGACTACTGGATCGGCAGCGTCTTCATCGGACCGGGCGCGCTCGGCGCGCTGCTCAACAACGTCAACCTCGCGGCCACGCAGGTGACCTGGACGCTCCCGCTCGATCTCGGCGGGCTCACGGCCAGCCAGGCGAGCACGCTGCAGCAGCAACTCGCCGCGGCCCTGGCGACCGCTGGCCACTTCGAAGTCGCCGCGGTGCCGGTGACCCCCGGCCACTTCCCGACCGGGCTGAAGCACGTGCGATTTCACCAGAGCTCGCCCCCCGCGCGCAGCGTGCAGATCTTTCTGACCGTCACCCTGTCCTCCGGCACGGGCACCTTGCTGGCCGGCTTCGAGTCTGAGGCTGTGGCGGTGGCGAGCGTGCTGGACTTGCTCGCGGTGAGTCTTGCGGTGCTGGCGGCGGCGGTGGTGCTGCTCGGCGGCTGGCTGCTGGCCGAGCAGCGGCGGCAGGACTTCGCGGTGCTGCGCGCGCGGGGGGCGGCACGGCGGCAGCTGGCGACGCTGGTGTTGGCGGTGAGCGCGGTGACAGCGGTGCCGGGAGCGGCGGTCGGGGCGGCGGTCGCGGTGGCGCTGACCCCGTCGGCGCCGGTCACGCTGAGCTGGTGGCTGGCGGGGCTGGTAGTCCTCGCGGCGCTGGCCGGGCCCGTGGCGGTCACGGTGCAGACGCATCGTGGCTACGCGGCGGTGGTGCGGCCCGATGCGCTGCCTGCCCGGGTTCCGGCGGCGCGGCGGCTGGTCATCGAGGCCGGGGTCGTGGCGACCGCGGCCGGCGGGCTGGTGGTGCTGCGCGATCAGGGCAGCACCCGCGGGGACGTGTATGCCAGCGCTGCGCCGGTCCTGCTGGCGATCGGCGTGGCCGTGGTGGTGCTGCGGGTGTACCCGCTGCTAGTCCGCGCGGTGCTGCGGCTGACCGGGCAGCGGGCGGGGCCGGCGGCCTTCCTGGGGCTGGTGCGGGCGGCGCGGGTGTCGGGCAGCGCGCTGCTGCCGGCGTTTGCCATGGTGCTCGTGCTGGCGCTGGTGTCGTTCGCTGGCATGGTGCGCGGCGCGGTTCAGCAGGGTGAGGCGGCGGCGTCCTGGCAGCAGGCTGGCGCCGACGCTGTGATCACCGGCACCGGGCCGGTCACCACGGCGCTGCAGCGGTCGGTGGCCGCGGTGCCCGGCGTCCAGCACCTCGCCGCGGCGGGCGTCGCCACCGGCGGCCTCGGTTCGGCCGGAACCGCGCAGTTCGACGTGCTGCTGGTCGATCCGGCGCAGTACGCGGCCCTGCTGGCGACTAGCCCGCTGCCGCCGGTGCCGGCCCAGTTCACCGCCAGCGGCGCCGGGCACGGCTCGGCCGGCCAGGTGCCGGCGCTGGCCTCCCCCGGCCTGGCGGCGCAGCTCGGCCATGGCCCGGTCGCCCTGCTGCTGAACGCGGTGCGGCCCGTGACCGTGCGGGTGGTCGGCCAGGCGGCCGGCATGACCGCGGTGTTTTCCGCGGCGAACGGCTACCTCGTGCTCCCCCGGCAGGCCGCGGCCGGGCTCGGCGTCGCGCCCGACACGCTGCTGGTCACCGGTCAGTCGGTGCGCGAGTCGGCCCTGCGGACCGCGGTAAGGCGGTACGACCCAGGCGCCACGATCGTATTCAGGTCCCGACTGCTGGCGAAGCTCGCGGCGGTGCCGCTGCGGCGCGGCGCGTATCTGGCGCTGGCGCTCGGGGCCGGCGCCGCGGCCTGCTGCTGCCTGATCGTGCTGCTGCTCAGCCTCCTGCTGTCGGCCGCGGCGCGGGAGTCGGCGCTGGCCCGGATGAGCACGATGGGCCTGTCGGCCGAGCAGGCCAGGCTCATGGTGTTCGTCGAACTGCTGCCGCAGCTGCTCGCCGTGCTGGCGGGCGGCCTGGCCTGCGCGGTGGCGCTGGTGCCGACGATTGGCCCGGCGCTCAGCCTGACCGTCATCACCGGATCCGCCAGCAGCGTGCCGGTGCAGATCGAGCCGGTCTGGCTGGCCGTCGCGGGGGCCGCGCTGCTGGTCCTCGCCATCGCCACGCTGACCGGCCAGACGATGCTGACCGACCGGAACGCGGCCCGTTCCCTTCGAATGGGTGAGTGACGCCAGCGCCCGCGATCTGACTGACCTCCCCGCCGCCGGTCGGGTGGTCGCGGAGTTTCGCCGGGCACGTGGCGCAGTCCGGGCCGGGTGCACCAGAATCAGCCGTAGCGCCCAGCTGATCACGGTTGCGCTTCAGGAGGTGGCAGTTGACCGATGACGCTCCGGCGCAGGAGCACCTCCAGCTCGCTGGCGGCCGCGTCCACCTGTTCCGCGCCGGCGCGGGCGAGCCATTGCTGTTCCTGCACGCCGCCGGCGGTGCCGGGGCGTGGCTCGATTTCCACGCTCTGCTGGCAGCCAGCTTCGACGTCATCGCCCCCGACCACCCCGGCTTCGGCGGATCCGACGACTTTCCCGACCTGGAGGCCGTCGACGACCTGGTCTTTCACTATCTCGACGTGATGGACGCGCTCGGCCTGGAGCGCCCGCACGTGGTCGGCGCCTCGTTCGGCGGCTGGATCGCGGCAGAGCTGGCGGTGACCGCCCCGCACCGCATCGCGTCCCTGGTCCTGCTGAGTCCGGCCGGGCTGCGGCTGCCCGACCACCCCGTCCCTGACATCTTCCTGATGCCGCCGGACCAGCTGGTCGCCACGCTCTTCCAGCACCCGCCGCCGCCGACCGAGCCGCCCGCGGCGCCCGACGTCGAGCAGATCCTCGCCGCCTACCGCGACCAGACCGCGCTCGCGCGGTTCTGCTGGTCGCCCTACCTGTGCAACCCCAAGCTCGAACGCCGGCTGCACCGGATCACGGCGCCGACGCTCGTCGTCTCGCCCGCGCAGGACCGCCTCATCCCGGTCGCGCACGGCCGGCGATACGCCGAGCGCATCCCGGCAGCGCGCTTTACCGAGATCGAGGACTGCGGGCACGCGATGTATTTCGAGCGGCCCGCGGAGTTCGCCGCCGTCACGATCGACTTCGCGGTCACCAGCGGGCTGCCGAACGGAGCGGGCCGGTGAAGTTCAGCTTCTTCCACCTGATGCCCTACCCCTACCTCCCCGACGACTTCGACGACTACCCGTCCTCGTCGCTGACGTTCCCGAACAAGCACTTCGACAGCAAGCTCGGCAGTCAGCTGTACCACCGCTACCTGGACGAGCTCGAGTACGCCGAGCAGGTCGGGTTCGACGGGCTGGCCGTGAACGAGCACCACCAGAGTGCGTACGGACTCATGCCGTCCCCGAACCTCATGGCGGCGGCGCTCGCCCGGCGCACCGAGTGCGCCCGCATCATGGTGCTCGGCAACGCCATCGGCATCCGCGGCAATCCGCTGCGCGTCGCCGAGGAGATCGCGATGCTCGATCACCTCACGGGCGGCCGGGTGGACTCCGGGTTCGTCCGCGGCATCGGCTGGGAGTACTTCGGGCACAGCATCAATCCCACCCGGTCCCGCGCTCGGTTCAACGAGGCGCACGACCTGATCATCAAGGCGTGGACGTCGGCTGAGATGTTCCAGTGGACCAGCCCGAACTACGAGTACCGGTACGTGAACCTCTGGCCGCGACCGGTGCAGCAGCCCCATCCGCCCGTCTACATTCCCGGCGCGGGCAGCACCGAGACGATGCGGTTCTGCGCCGAGCACCGCTACACGTACATGTCGGTGTACGCGCCGACGCGCGTCGTTCGCCACTGGTTCGACGGCTACCGGCGGGCCGCGGCCGACCTCGGGTACGTTCCCGACCCGGAGCGGATCGGGCTGTCGATCCCGATCGTCGTCGGCGACACCGACGCCAGCGCGCACGCGCACGCTCGGCCGGCCATCGAGTGGCTCTTCTACAAGGGCCTCAAGCAGCCGATGGAGCTGATAAACCCGCCCGGCTACATGTCGCAGTCCTCGATGCGCGGCCTGCTGATGACCGAGCGGAAGCCGTTCTCGGAGCTCAGCTACGCTGACTTGCTGACCGAGGGCTACGCGGTCGTCGGCAGCCCGCAGACCGTCACGGCCCGGCTGCGCGAGATGTATGCCGAACTCGGCGGCTACGGCCAGCTCATCGGGTTGTTCGCGATCGGCCCCAGCACGCACGAGCAGACCATCAGGAGCACCGAGTTGTTCGCGTCCGAGGTTATCCCCGCGCTGCGCCCGCTCGGCGTCGCCGCCGACGCGACGTCCGGGCCGACCGCTCCCCCGCCCGCATGACGCCCCCCGGCGCGACGCCGCCGC
>JASHQA010000058.1 GCA_030037785.1 Streptosporangiaceae bacterium | reverse complement strand
GAAGAGGTCGGCGACGGCGTGACCAGGCTCAAGGCCGGTGACCACATCATCTGCTCGTTCCTGCCGGTCTGCGGCCACTGCCGGTGGTGCTCCACCGGCAAGTCGAACCTCTGCGATCTCGGCGCGACGATCCTCGACGGCTGCCTGCTCGACGGCACCTTCCGGTTCCACACCTCCGACGGCCAGGACGTCGGCGGCATGTGCATGCTGGGCACGTTCTCGCAGTACGCCACCGTGTCGGAGAACTCCTGCGTCAAGGTGGACGACGACCTACCGCTGGACAAGGTCGCGCTGATCGGCTGCGGCGTACCGACTGGCTGGGGCTCGGCCGTGCACGCCGCCGCGGTGGAGCCTGGCGACACGATCGTCATCTACGGCATCGGCGGAATCGGCATCAACTCGGTGCAGGGTGCGGCCCTGGCTGGCGCGCGCAACGTCGTGGCGGTCGACCCGGTCGCCCTCAAGCGCGAGACGGCCGAGCAGCTCGGGGCGACCCACAGCTTCGCGACCGCCGGCGAGGCGGCCATGGCCATCCACGGGCTGACCCGCGGCGTCATGGCCGACAAGGCCATCATCACGGTGGGTACCGTCACGACCGAGGTCGTCACCGACGCCTTCAACACCATCCGCAAGGGCGGCACGGTCGTGGTGACTGGCCTGGGCGACCTGGTGTCCAACAACATCCAGCTCAACAGCTCGATGCTGACGCTGATGGAGAAGCGGATCCAGGGCAGCCTGTTCGGCTCCGGCGACCCGTTCCACGACATCCCGATGATGGTGCAGCTGTATCAGGCCGGTGACCTCAAGCTGGACGAGCTGATCACGCAGACCTACACCCTCGACCAGATCAACGAGGGCTACCAGGACATGCTCGACGGCAAGAACATCAGGGGCGTCATCCTGTATGACGCTTCCTGATCGATCCGGGCCGGCCCTGGCCGGCCCGCACGGCGGCGGCACGCCGGTCATCGGCCTCCGCCGGGAACGTGAGGTTCTCACCGTCGCGCTGCAGGCGGCCAGGCACGTGGTACTGGAGGGGCCGCCGGGTACCGGTAAGTCCACGCTGCTGCGGTCGATCGCCGGCGACCTCGGCCGGGCCGTGGTCTTCGTGGAGGGCAACGCCGAGCTCACGCCGGCCCGGCTGATCGGCCAGTACGACCCGGCCCAGGTGCTCAGCGAGGGTTACCTGCCGTCCAGCTTCACCGACGGACCGCTGCTGCAGGCGATGCGCAGCGGCGCGCTGCTGTACCTGGAGGAGTTCAACCGGGTCCCGGAGGAGACCCTCAACGTGCTCATCACCGTGCTGACCGAGGGTGAGATCGCGGTGCCGAGGCTCGGCCTAGTCCGGGCGAACCCGGAGTTCCGCCTGATCGCAGCCATGAACCCGTTCGACGCGATCGGCACGGCGCGGGTTAGCCAGGCCATCGCCGATCGCATCTGCCGGATCGTGCTCGGCTACCAGGACGACGCCGCCGAGCAGGCGATCGTCCGCGCCGTCACCGGGCGGGACGGGCCGATGGTGCCGTTCGCGGTGGCATTCGCGCGCGCCACCCGGTCGCACCCGGACGTGCGGATGGGCTCGTCGGTGCGCGGCGCCATTGACCTCGTGCTGCTCATCGACGGGCTGACCCGGCTGCGGGCCGAGCCCGCCGCCGCCCGCGACACCGCGCGAGACGCTGCGTATGCGGCCCTGTCCGGCCGGATCCGGATCGCCGACGGGAGCGACCGCAGCCCGGAGTCGGTGCTGGACGAACTACTGGACGAGCTGTGGCCGGCCGGCACGCCGGCCCCGCGGCAGCCGGACGCCGAGCCGAGCCACGCGGACGGCCAGGGAAAAGCCGACGGCCCGCCTCCTGACGCGGGCCAGCACCGGCCGGGCTCGTCGCGGTCTAGCCTGCGCCGTGACCGGCACTCCGGGCCGTCCCGCCGCACGCTGAGCCGGACCGAGCTGGCGAGCCGGCACCCGGCGTTCGCGGACGTGTCGCCGGAGGTCGGCTCGCTGGACACCGAGGCGCTCACCGCGATGTTCGGGGCCGACCCGGACGCCGCGGCGGCGCTGCTGGCCGACCTCAGCCAGGCGACCGACGCCACCCTGCGGGCGCTCGCGCGCCGCCTGGCCGCGCGGGTCTTCATCCAGCTCGGCGCCACGGGCCGGCAGCCGTCGCGCGGCCCCCGCCGGATCCGGTCGGTGCCGCGCGGCACCGGCGACGTCGACCTGGACGCCACCCTCGACCGGCTGACCGGCAGCTGGCCACCGCCACCCGACGACCTGGTCACCCGGACCTGGCAGGCGCACCGCCGGTCAGTCTGCCTGCTGGTGGACTCCAGCGGCTCGATGTCCGGCCGCGCGGTGGCGATGGCGGCCGTGGCGACCGCGAGCGTGCTGCTCGCCGCGGACGGCCGGCTCGACGCCGGCGCGCTGGCCTTCTCCGGCAGCGTCACGGTCTTGCAGGCGCCCGGCACCCGGCAGCCGCCCGAGCAGGTCGTCGGGCGGCTGCTCGGCCTGC
>JASHQA010000057.1 GCA_030037785.1 Streptosporangiaceae bacterium | reverse complement strand
ACCGCGCGGGTTAGGTCGGCGACGTCAGCCGGGGCGCAGAGGATCCCGTTCCGGCCGTCGGTGATCGCAGCAGCGATCGCGCCCGCCCTGGTCGCGATCACCGGGACGCCGAACCGCAGCGCGATCAGCGCGTTCTGGGACGCCGTGCCCGACCGGTAGGGCAGCACGAGAGCGTCGGCAGCGTCGAAGTGGCCGGGAACATCCGTCGCCGCGACGTACCCGTCGGACAGCGTGACGCGGTCACCGAGCCGAAGCTCGGAGATCAGCGTGCGCAGCTCGCGCCTGCCGGTCCAGATCTCGCCCGCAACGGTGAGGCAGATCTCGGGCCTGGTGCTGGCCAGCGCGCGCAGCAGCAGGTCGAGTCCCTTGTACCTGCGGACGATACCGAAGAAGAGAAGTCGGTAACGCACCGGTCGCGGGCCGGCGGCCGCCGGGAACGCCCCCGCGGCGTGGGGGAGATGCAGGGGCAGGGCGGCGATCTCTACCCGGGTGCCGGCCAGGCTGGCCGCGACCGCGCGTTGCTCGGCAGAGTGCACGAGCACCGCGTCGCAGCGGCGCAGCAGGGCGCGCATCAGCGGCTTGTCGAAGCGGTGGCTCTCGTGCGGCAGCACGTTGTGGCACAGCGCCACGACGCGACAGCCATGCCCGCGCGCCGCCGCCACCATGGTGCGGTAGACGGGCACTTGCATCGAGGTGAACACCGTCAGCAGCACGGCGTCGAAGCGGCGGCTCAGCCGGCCCGCCGTCAGCCACCAGTCGTCTGGCCGGTACCAGGTCAGCGACCTGGTGGTGGCGGGAAACAGCGGCACTTCGGGCTCGTCGACCAGCGGCTGTCCGGGATACAGGAGCGCGGGGTACTGGCTGCGCCAGGACTGGAGGCTGACCTGGTGGCCGGCTGCCGACAGCCGGTGCGCGAGCTCGGTTGTGTGCTGAGCGGATCCGCCCGGGTAGGGGTGGGCCGGTCCGACGATGGCGATCTTCATGGTGCGCGCGGCGCCGCGTCAGGTGAGCTGCCTCGATCGGGCCGGGTCCGGGATACCGGAGGCGCGGTAGTACCAGCCAGCCGCCCGCCAGGCTGCGGGAGCCAGCAGGTACCGACCGTCGACGATGCGGCGGGCCGGCGTCACCTCGGCCAGCTCGTCCGGACTGAGGTCGGCGTACTCGGGCCAGTCGGTGAGCAGGAGCACAAGGTCTGCGCCGGTGGCCGCGGCGCGCACGGAGTCGGCATACGTCAGCTCGGGGTGGGCCCGCCGCGCGTTCTCGATTGCCTGCGGGTCATGCACCGTGACCTCAGCCCCGAGACCGTGCAGGATCTGCGCGACATCGAGGGCTGGTGAGTCCCGGACGTCGTCGGAGCCGGGCTTGAAGGCCGCGCCGAGCACGCACACCGACTTGCCGGCCACCGAGCCGCCCGCGACCTCGCACGCCAGGTTCACCATTCCGGTGCGGCGGCCGAGGTTGATGGCGTCGACCTGGCGAAGGAACGCCAGCGCCTCCCCGGCGCCCAGCTCGGCAGCCCGGGCGGCGAACGCTCGCACGTCCTTGGGCAGGCAGCCGCCGCCAAACCCCAGGCCGGGCCGCAGGAACGCGGGCCCGATCCTCGGATCCGCGCCGAGGATCGCGGCGAGCACCGTGACGTCAGCGCCGGCCGCGTCGCAGACCTCAGCCACCGCGTTGATGAACGAGATCTTGGTAGCCAGGAACGCGTTCGCGGCGACCTTGGCCAGCTCCGCGGTGGCCAGGTCGGTAACGAAGAACTCCGCCCCGGCGCCGATCTGGGCGGCGTAGACCTCGCGGAGCACCTGCTCTGCCCGGTCCGAGCCGACCCCCACGACGATCCGCGCTGGTTTCAGCGTGTCGGCGATGCCGTGGCCCTCGCGCAAGAACTCCGGGTTCCAGCACACCTCGGCCGCGCCGGCGGCCGGGGCGAGCCTCGCGACCCGCGCGGCAATCGCAGCCGCGGTCCCCGCTGGCACCGTCGACTTGCCGACCACCAGGCAGGGCCGCGTCAGCGCCGGCGCGAGCGCGTCGATGCAGGCCTGGATCTGGGCGAGGTCGGCGCCGTGGCCGTCGCGGCGCTGCGGGGTGCCGACGCAGACGAAGTGCACGTCGCCGAACTCGGCCGCGGCTGCGTAGCTGGAGGTGAAGGCCAGCCGGCCGCCGTCCAGCCCGGCACGCAGCAACTCCGGCAGGCCGGGCTCGAACATCGGCAGCTGCCCAGCGTTGAGCCGGGCCACCCGCCCGGCTTCGATGTCGAGTCCGAGAACCTCGAAGCCCGCCGCGGCCATGCAGGCCGCGTGCGTGATGCCGAGGTAACCGGCCCCGAGCACCGTCAGACGCGGGCGATCTGCCATGTGCGTGCCTCCCGACCGTGGCGGCCAAGCTCGTCCGCGGACAGCTGGCAGTCGCGCGTCGTGTCCAGCCGGCGAGGTCAGCATCCTGGTGCCACGGTTCGCTACCGGCCTTACGCGGCGCGGAGGTCGACGTGAATGCGCGGGTGCTACTCGATGACGCTGTCGCTAACGTCGAGCTATTTGGGAGTGTTTCTCCCATTGCTGCGACCGCGGCAGCTAGCGCTCGTTGCTGTACATGTCCGCCGGGCGGCGGATCTGCTGGACGGACCGGTTCACGGGCACGTCATGCTGTCGCAGCCGGTCGAGGATTTGCTGGCTCCAGTTGGACAGGAAGCCCATGCCGCCGGGCTCGCGCTGGACCCGGAACCACACGGCAATCCTGCTGTGCTGCATCACCACCAGCTCGGCTATCGCCAGCTCGTCGTAGCGGGCCTCCCACTGCGGCAGGTACCACCGGGTCAGCGGGACCCCGCGCATGCGGACGCCCCAGTCCAGCGCGTCGAGCCGGACCAGGGTGCCGCTCGTGATCATGTTCCGGCACAACACGCCCCCGTACCACGACTGCTCGAGCTCGCCGTCCGGAGCATCGATAATGCGCTGGCAGGCCCGCGCCCGCCGCAACCAGGTAGCCACGCCCACCACCACCACGACGACTAACAACGCCAGCAGGATGCCAATCAGCACGAGACCTCCAGGGCGGCGGGACGCCGCGCTGCGGGCCCGGTGCCCAGGTGCAGCATGCCACCATCGCCACAGCGAGCTGTGACCGACTGCCCCGCCCATACCAGGATGACCCTGGCCGGGCCGCAGAAGTAGGCTCGACGGTCATGAGCGACCAGCCGGGCAGCCAGCAACCAGCCAGTCCCGCCGCCAGCCGCGTCCCGAGCGAGCGGACCCACCATGGCGACACGTTCGTGGACGAGTACGCCTGGCTGGCGGCGAAGGACGATCCGGAGACGATCGCGTTCCTGGCAGCCGAGAACTCCTACACCGAGGCGCTGACGAGCGGCCAGGAGGGCCTGCGCGAGACGATCTTCGGCGAGATCAAGGCCAGGACCAAGGAGACCGACCTGTCCGTGCCGGTCCGGGACGGAGCCTGGTGGTACTACGCCAGGAGCGTCGAGGGCAAGCAGTACCTGGTGCACTGCCGGCGCTCGGTCCGGCCGGACGACACCGGGCCGCCGATGACGGCAGACGGCGGGCCGCTGGCTGGCGAGGTCGTGCTCCTGGACGTGAACGAACTGGCCGGCGACAGCCCGTTTATCCGGCTCGGTGCCGTTGACGTGAGCCCGGACGGCCGGCTGCTCGCGTACTCCACTGACCTGTCCGGCAACGAGCGCTACACCCTGCGGTTCAAGGACCTGCAGACCGGTGCGGTAGCGCCAGACGAGATACCCGACACGTACTACGGCACCGCCTGGTCGGCCGACGCCGCGGCGTTCTTCTACATCACCGTCGACGACGCCTGGCGCCCGTACCGGGTATGGCGGCACGCGATTGGCACCCCGGCCAGCGACGACGTGCTGGTGTTCGAGGAACCCGACGCGAAGTTCAACGTCGGCGTCGGGCTGACGCGCAGCAAGCGCTACCTGGTGATCGCTTCGGCCAGCTCGCTCACCAGCGAGATCCGGCTGCTGGACGCGGCGAACCCGACCGGCGAGTTCACCCTCGTGGCGCCGCGCCGTCCGGGCGTTGACTACCAGGTCGAGCACCAGGTCACGGCCGACGGCACCGACCGGCTGCTGATCCTGCACAACGACGGCGCGGTGAACTTCGAGCTAGCAGCGGCGCCGGTTGACAATCCGGCGCAGTGGACACCGCTGATCCCGCACCGGGACGACACGCGGCTGGTCGCAGTCGACGCGTTCGCCGATCACCTGGTGGTGTACCTGCGCCGGGACGGGCTCACCGGACTGCGGGTACTGCGCGGCGACGGCAGTGCCGACGAGATCGACTTCCCTGAGCCCATCTACTCGGTCGTCCCCGGCGCCAACCCTGAGTACGCCGCGGCCACCTACCGGCTGCACTACACGTCGCTGGTGACGCCCGACTCGGTGTACGACTACGACATCGCACCGGCGAGCTGACCCTGCTCAAGCAAGCCCCCGTGCTCCCGGCACCGGACGGCACGCCATACAACCCTGCCGACTACGAGCAACGCCGGCTGTGGGCTACGGCCGGGGACGGCACCAGGATTCCGATCTCGCTGGCATGCCGCAAGGACAGGCCGCGGGATGGCTCCGCCCCGTTCCTGCTCTATGGCTACGGAAGTTACGAGGTGTCCTCCGACCCGCGCTTCCTCATCCGGCTCATCTCGCTGCTCGACCGCGGGTTCGGCTACGCGATCGCGCACGTCCGGGGCGGCGGCGAGCTAGGGCGCCGCTGGTACGACGACGGCAAGATGCTGACGAAGATCAACACATTCACCGACTTCATCGCCTGCGCGCGGCACGTGGTGGCGGACGGCTGGACTTCGCCCGAGCGCCTGATCGCGCGCGGCGGCTCGGCCGGCGGCTTGCTGATGGGCGCGGCAGCCAACATGGCACCGGATGCCTTCGGCGGCATCGTCGCGCAGGTGCCGTTCGTGGACGCGCTGACTTCGATCCTCGACCCGACGCTGCCGCTGACGGTGCCGGAGTGGGAGGAGTGGGGCGACCCGCTGCACGATCCCGACGTCTACCGGTACATGAAGTCGTACACGCCGTACGAGAACGTGACCCCCGGCCAGGTCTACCCGCCGATCCTGGCGGTCACCAGCCTGAACGACACCCGCGTGCTCTTCCACGAGCCCGCGAAGTGGGTCGCTCGGCTGCAGGCCGTCGCGAAGGGCGGCCCGTTCCTGCTCAAAACGGAGCTGACAGCGGGCCACGGCGGGCGCAGCGGCCGGTATGACGCCTGGCGCGAGGAAGCGTTGGTGCTCGCCTGGATTATCACCACGGCCGGAGCCTGCTGACCTGACGAGCGCGGCGGCGTGCCCGCCCGCTGCGCCCGCCCGGATGGGGCGTGGCCGCGTGTCACGTTCGTGTCACACCCGCTGAGTTTGCTGCGTGCCGGAGCATCGCGCCGGCCTGCCCGGCGCAACGGCGAACTGAGGACGTCCATGTCAGCGCAGTGGTCTGGGTCGGATCACAACGCGCCACGGCCCGCCGCCCGCGGCGCCTGGCCCGCTGCAGGAAGGCCCGCTGCAGGAAGGCCCGTAGGCCAGGGCAGGGACACCGCCGCCGGGACGCACGTGCCTGGGTTCGCGCTGCGCTGGCCGCCCGAAGACGACACGTTCACTGCCGAACATCGGACGTCTGGCCATGCCGGCGCGCCTGCCAGGATGGCTGGGCGTTTGGCCCCAGAATGGTCCGCGTCCAGAACATCGCGCCGTGCTCTTTTGCGGCATGCCCACGGCAGAATGGACGGAGGTGTGATGGTTCGCCGCGCAGTGCTCGATCGCGGCGACGAGCTAACAGGCGACGGGTCCCTGCCTCAGGACGCGCTGTCTGAGCTGTCGGCACCGTCCCCGCGCCGAACGCCCCCCGCCCGCTCCGCACCGGCCGCAGCGCACTGGCGCGGCGCGGGCGGCAGGTGGCTCGTCTGGGCGGCCCGCGTGGTTGTCTGGGCCGTGATCCTGCTGGTCGGTTACCGGGGCGTGGTTGCCATCTTCGGTGGCTCGGGTTCGGGCGGCAGTGGTTCCGCCACGGACCGGACGGGCGGTGCGGCCCGGTTCCCGGTCACCGCGGCGGAGGCCTACGCGCTGGAGTTCGGCACCGTCTACCTGAACTACAGCCCGGCCACGGCGACCGCGCGCAGCGCGGCGCTGGCGGCGTTCCTGCCGCCTGGAGCCAGCCCGCAGCTCGGCTGGAATGGGGCTGGCACGCAGCAATTGCTGGCCGAGCAGGTCGCAGGCATCGCGGTGCGCAGCGGGCACACGGCGGTCGTGACGCTGCTCGCGCGGCTTGCGGACGGCAGCCTCGTCGAGCTCGGCGTGCCGATCTATGCATCGGGCGGCGGGATGAGCGTGTCCGGGGAGCCCGCCCTGCTGCCGGGACCGGCCAAGGCGGTTGCCCCGGCAGCCGGCCAGGCCGCGAGCGACCAGGCCACCGCGGCCGCGCTGCAGAGCCAGCTCGCCGGGTTCTTCGAGGCGTACGCCAGCGGCGATGAGGCGACACTCGGCCGGTTCCTCGCGCCGGGAGCGCACCTCACCGGCCTGGCCGGCGCAGTGAGCTTCGGCGCCATCGATGCGGTGTACGCGCCCGCTGGCGGCTCGCCCCTGGCCATCTCGGTCACCGTGACCTGGCTGCTGCCGTCGCAGCCCGAGCCCCGATCGGCGGGCGCGACCGCCTCCGCACCGGCCGGGCTGCAGATGACCTACGAGATGACGGTCGTCCGCCGCGGTGGCACCTGGGACGTCCGGTCGATGGGCGCCGCCACCACCCAGCCGCTTGCTCAGGGGCCGCCGTGACGCAACGACGCTGCGATCGACTCCCGCGCCCCCCAGCCGCGCACACAGCCACGCGCACTCACCCCCGGAGACCCTATGTCAGCTCAGCTGCTCGCCGCCGCGCACTCGGTGGCACTTAGCACTCAAGGTCTTGTCAGCTACCTGCAGGGTCTTTTCGGGCCCCTCTTCCTCGGCATCGTCGGTATCGTCGCGATCTTCTTCCTGTTTACCCGGGAGATCATTCGCTTCGTTCAGTTCATGGTGCTGGCGATCGCCATTGCCGTCGTTTTCTATACGCCCAGCATCGTGCAGACGATCGCGGCCGGCATTGCGAATGCGCTCGGAGTGCACTGACGCCGGCGCCGGCTCGCGGTCGGCCTAGCGCCAACGGGGGGAAGGAGGCGGCGCGTGGAGCTCCCGACATACACGAACATCTGGAAGATCGAGAAGCGGCTGTACAAGCTCTACGACTTCCGGCTGCCGATGCCGCTGCCCGTCGGGCAGATCACCGTCTTCCTCGCCATCGCCGTCCCGTACACGCTGATCCTCACGGTGGTCGGGATGCCCTTCAGCCACACCTGGATCTGGCTCTACGTGCTGCCGCCCGGCGTGCTGGCGTGGCTGGTGACCCGCCCGGTGCTCGAGGGCAAGCGGCTGCCTGAGCTCGTGCTGTCCCAGCTGCGTTACCTTGCCGAGCCGCGCACCTGGTGCCGGATGGCGCCGGCTGCCGAGAAGGACTACGTGATCGTTCTCGCGCAGGTGTGGCGCGCGGCTGCCAGCCTCAGCCGAGCCGAGTCGGTCGCGGTTGCCGAGTCGGTCGCGGTCACCGAGCAGGAGGCGGTGCCGGCTCGCCCGGCCTGGCCTGATCGACCCGCGGTGCGCGCGCCTCGGCGAGCGCTCGCGGCCAGCGCCGAGCCGGTGCCGGGCGCAGCCGCGCCAGGGCCGGCGGCAGCCGAGG
>JASHQA010000056.1 GCA_030037785.1 Streptosporangiaceae bacterium | reverse complement strand
TCGAAAAGCGCCTGCGTGGACGGAACGTGACGGTACAGAGCCACCAGGCCGCAGCCGAGCTCGGTGGCGAGCCGCGGCATCGACACTGCCTGCGCGCCCTCGGCCTCGATCAGCGCCATGGCGGCCGCGATGACACGACGACGGGTGAGCTGCACCCGGTCACCGTAGGACGACAGCCGTGACGCGGCTGTGACAGCTCCGGAGGGCCCGCGTGGCAGGTCCGCTGGCTCAGTCAGGCCGCCAGCCAGGTAGCCGACGCCGCGCCGCCCTCCGTCAGATCACTCCGTCAGATCACGCCGTCAGATCACTCCGTCAGATCACGCCGTCCGCGATGGCCTGCCGTATCCACGGGATGACCTCGTCGAGCATCGATGACAGCGACGTGGTGGCCTCGAACCCCAGGACTCGCTTCGCCTTCTCGGTGCTGGGCACGCGCCGCTGCACGTCGTGGGCGAACGGCTCGTCGTGCACGACGCGCAGCGGTACACCGGGACCGTTGATCTTGTGCCAGATGGCCTCGGCCAGCTCGAGCACGGTGGTGGACTGCGCGGTGGAGAGGTTGAAGTCCTCGTTCAGCGCGTCGGGATGCTCGAGCGTGTCGGCGATGCCGCGGGCCAGATCGCCGCCGTAGGTGTAGTGCCGGACCTGGCTGCCATCGCCGAGGATGTGCAGCGGGTCCTGACCCTTGAGCACCTTCTGCACGAGGTCGGGGACGACGTGGCTCATCGCGAGCTTGACGTTGCCGGACATGATCTCCTCGTCGCCGCGGGCGCGGCTCTCACCGATGCCGACGCAGTTGAACGGCCGGACGATCGTGAACGGCAGCCGGTACTGGTCGTAGGCGGCCCGGGCGAAGTACTCGACCGCGAGCTTCTGGAAGCCGTAGGACGACAGCGGCGGGGGGCACTCGCGCTCCTGGCCCTCATACGACGGCCAGGTGGTGGCGGACTCGAACACCATGGACGACGACAGGTACGTGACCTTCGCCAGGCGGCCGGCCTCGTGCGCGGCGATCGCCGCGTCGCAGCTGGCGGCGATGATGCGCTCGTTGTTCGCGAGCAGGTCGTAGGCGTAGGTGTGGAAATAGGAGATGCCGCCGATCATCGCGGCGCCGGCCACGAAGTGATCGCAGTCCGCGAGCAGGTCGGTCATGAGCCCGGCGTCGCGCGCGTCACCGTCGACGAGGCGGTAATTCGGGTGCCCGTCGTAGGACCTGCGCACCCTGCCGTACTTGGAGAAATTGTCCACGCCGACCACGCTGTAGCCACGGCTGAGCAACTCCTCGACCAGGTACCCGCCGATGAATCCGGCGGACCCGGTGACGACGACCTTCTGCATCGCCTACCCAGTCTTCTCGGTTGCCTTCACTAACTCGCCGGTTCGCTTGCGCAGCTCGTCGAGCGTCAGCTGGCGACCGAAGGCCAACCGGTACCAGCGCAGGTACTTCGGGATCCACGCCGCTACCTGGAAGTTGGACATGCCGCCCTGGCGCTCCAGCCAGATCGTCGGGATCTCAGCGGTGGGCAGCCGGAGCCGCTTGGCCTTAGCGGTCAGCTCGATACCGATCTCGAATCCGTCGCGGCTGTCGATGCCGACCGCCCGGACGAAGGCGGCCGAGTACGCCTTGAACGAGTTGGTGGCGTCCCTGGTACCTACCCTGGCGGCCAGGTGCAGGCTGCGCCCGGCGAGCGCCGACATCATGCCCTTGAGCAGCGGTCCGCCGACCTGCTGGCCACCAGCCATGTAGCGGGAGGCCGCGGCGACCACGACGCCACGCTCGACCAGGCGGACCAGGTCGTCGATCTGGCGGGCGTCGTCGCAGCCGTCGGCCATCGTGACCACCACGACGGGGGTCGACGCGTGATCGATGCCGTACCTGATCGCGTTCGCCGGACCACGGCCGTAGGTGCTGACGAGGCAGCGCAGCCTGGGCTCAGTCTCGGCGAGGCGCAGCACCACGGGCCTCGTGGTGTCGTGCTCGAAGTCGACGACCACGAGCGTCTCGCACGGCAGCAGGACGGACTCGAAGATCCGCTCCAGCACCGGGACGATGTCCTCGCCCTCGTTGTAAGCCGGTATGACCACCGACACCCGCAGTCCGCCCGGCACGGCGGGTATCGTCGGCGGGACGAGGTCGGCCGCGATGCTGGTCTGGCCGTCGGCGCGGCTCTCGGCCATCAGATCTGCACGCCCTCGCCCCGGAGGCCCCAGACGTCCACCACCGGCTTGGTGGTGGTCAGGCCCGCATACTCCGAGTGGGGAGCGCCGATGATCAGCAGGTCGCAGGACTCGACCACCTCGTCCAGCGGGACCAGCGACTCATCGACGGTGACGTAGGGGTCGGTGCAGCGCACGGCGGCTGCCTTCGACGTCAGCACCCGCTTGAGCTTATAAGCCAGGCTCGAGCGGATGTCGTCAGAGTCGCCCTTGAAGGCCATGCCGAGGATGCCCACGGTCATGGATTCCAGGTCGAACCGGCGGGTCAGCCGGTCCACGAGGTACAGCGGCATGCCCTCGTTGATCGTCATGGCCGTGTGCCCGAGCATGAAGTTGTTGTTGTTGAACGCGGCGAGCTGCATGGTGTCCTTGAACAGGCACGGGCCTGCTGCGAAGCCCGGTCCGGGCATGTCCGCAGCCCGCGGGTAGTCCAGCATCAGGCCCTGGCGGATGCGCTCGAAGTCCAGGCCGCGATCGTTCGCGATCATGTACAGCTGGTTCGCGGTGGCGAACTTGATGTACCGCCATACGTTGGTGAACAGCTTGGCGAGCTCCGCCTCTTCGGGCGTCATCCGGACCCGGCGATCGGTCAGCAGCCCGAACAGCGCCGCCGCCCTGTCGTAGGCCTCGTCCCGCCGAGCGGACACGATCTGCGGCAGATCGAACAGCTCCGTCATGGCCTTGCCCTCGGCGATCCGTTCCGGGCAGAAGGCTACGTCGATCGCCTTCCCGAGCCTGGCCACCACCTTCTCGACCAGTGCGGTAACCCCTGGGTACACGGTGCTGCGCAGGATCAGCAGCTGTCCGTCCCGCAGGTGGTCCGCGCACCCGAAGAGGGCCCGCGGGACCGCCTGCTGATCGGGATTGAGGTGCTCGTCGACCGGAGTGCCGACCACGACGATCACGTGCTCTGCGGTGCCGACGATGGCCGGGTCCGTGGCGGCAGTCAGCCGCCCGGCCGCGACGACCCGCCTGAGCATCGCCGCGGCGCCAGACTCCCGGAACGGCATCTGGCCGCTGCTCACCTGCGCGACCGCAACGGGGTTGACGTCGTACACGGCAACCTGGGCACCCCGGTCAGCCAGGGCGATGGCCAGCGGCAGGCCCACGTGGCCGCCACCCCCGACCACGACCACGTCGCGCTCGAACCGCTCACTGGGATTCACTGTCACGATGACACTCGACCTTATTAAAGTCGCTTATTATCCGCATAAAGGATGTATGTCTTGATCGTCCCCGCGAACACATTGACGCTAGCAGGCTAAGCCAGCCCTGCGAAGGCCGTTGTCCAGGGCTGCGAACAGTCCGCGGTTCTCTCCGTCATCGTGCCATCGGTGGCTGTCGCGTAAACAGCTCTTGGCTGCGGATGCAAGGATGGGCAGCGGCCCCGCCGAGGGAGGTGCGCGATGGACGACAACGAAATCCTGACCACCATCGACGATCTCATCACAACCGAGCACGACCTCCGCGCGAGACTTGCCGCCGGCGAGCTGACCAGCGAGCAGGAGCGTGCGCAGCTCCACTCCGTCGAGGAGCAGCTGGACCAGTGCTGGGACCTGCTGCGACAGCGCCGGGCCCGCCGGGAGTTCGGTGCGGACCCGAGCGGCTCGGCCACGCGGCCCGCGAGCGAGGTGGAGGGTTACCTCCAGTAGCAGACGCGGCAGCCCGCGGTCAGGCGTCCCGGACGGAGAGCAGAACATGCGCATCGCAAGGTTCGCGGTTGGCGACGAGGTCAGGTACGGCGTCGTCGAGGGGGACCCGGCCGGCCCAGCCGGGAGCCGCAACGGCACGGGCACGGACGCGGACGCGGACGCGGACGCGAGCCCGAGCGGCCTGACCGTGGCGGAGATGTCGGGCCACCCGTTCGGTCCGGCGGCGGAGGTCGCGCTGACCGGCGCCCGGTACCCCGTCGCCGACGTGCGGCTGCTCGCACCGGTGCTGCCCAGCAAGATCGTGGCCATCGGCCGGAACTACCTGGAGCACGCGAGGGAACTGGGCAACGAGCCGCCGGCCGAGCCGCTGATCTTCCTGAAGCCGTCGACGGCCGTGATCGGCCCGGCCGACGCCATCGTCCGTCCAGACCGGCTGTCGCAGCGGGTCGACTTCGAGGGGGAACTGGCCATCGTGTTCGGTCGGCTGTGCCGGGACGTGCCACCCGGCCGGGTCCCTGAGGTGATCTTCGGCTACACCTGCGCGAACGACGTCACCGCTCGGGACCTGCAGGCCAGTGACGGCCAGTGGGCGCGGGCGAAGGGGTTCGACACGTTCTGCCCGCTCGGTCCGTGGATCGAGACCGACCTCGATGTCACCGACGTGCGCCTGACCACCACTGTGAACGACGAGGTCAAGCAGGACTCGAGCACATCACTGCTCATCCATGACATCGCCACGCTGGTCAGCTACGTCACCGCGGTGATGACCATCCTGCCGGGCGACGTGCTGCTGACTGGCACTCCGGCGGGCGTCGGCCCGCTGGTGGCCGGCGACACCGTCTCGGTGGCGATCGAGGGCATCGGCACCCTCACGAACAGGGTCACCGACAGCGACTGACGGACCGTGCCGTCGTTGGCCCGGAGTGACCCGCTTCGGCTACACTGCTCAGGCCGGACCGCACCGGGAGCGAGGTCTCGGCCGGCGTTGGTGCGCTCCGATGGGGTATGGGGTAATTGGCAGCCCGACTGGTTCTGGCCCAGTTAGTCTAGGTTCGAGTCCTGGTACCCCAGCCATGCACGGCAGGCGCCGGACTCCTAGAGCCGGCGCCTGCCGCGACCGCGTTCCATGCCGGTCAGCCGCAGGATCAGTAGCACCACGACGGCGCCGATGATCGACCCGATGATGCCGACGCCGCGAAAGTGGCTCGTCTCGATCGTGTGATACTCCACGAGCTCCCAGAGGAAGCCGCCGACGAACGAGCCGACGATGCCGAGCAGCGTCGTGCCGATGAAGCCGATGTTGTCCCGGCCCGGCACGAGCAGCCGCGCGACCGCTCCGACGACGAAGCCGACGATGATCAGAATGATGATGAAGGTGAGCATGGTGCACAAGTACCAGGGAACGGGCTGGTTATGCGTGCCGTCGCTGGCCGGGTGGATGCGGCGGGGCCGATCCAGGGCACGCTGGTTTGGCGCTGACCCTGGCCGTGCGCTAACCTGACGCGGCAGTCGCAAGCCTGGCCCCGTCGTCTAGCGGCCCAGGACGCCGCCCTCTCAAGGCGGTAGCGCCGGTTCAAATCCGGTCGGGGCTACCACCCAGCACGCCGCGGTCAGCCGGAAGCTGCCGCGGAGCCAGCCGAGCCCAGGAGCGTCCGCGACCGCGGTGTCCGAGCGATGCCGGGCCCGTTCCCTCCTAAGCGGGGCGCCGGAGCCTGGCGGTGTCGAGCGGCGGGGCCGGCAACGGACCGCCCTGGTATCCGCCCACCGAACCGAACTCACCCGCCCGCCATGCCGCGGTCGCGGTGGCGATCTCCGCCGGCGTGCGCGCCACGAAGTTCCACCACATCAGCAGCGGTTCGCCGAGCGGGACGCCGCCGAGCAGCATCAGCGTGGCGCCGGCCGGCGCCGCGAGCAGGACCTCCGGCCTGCCGTCGGGGAGGTACAGCAGCTGGCCGACCGCAAGCTCGACGTCGTCCACGCTGGCCCGCCCGGCGGCGATGAACGCCACGTGCTCGAAGTCGGGCCGCAGCGGCAGCAGGCAGTTCGCGGGCCGACCCGCGGCCGTCAGTTCCGCGCCGACGATCGGGGAGAACGTGGTCGCAGGCGAGCGCGCACCGGCGAGTTCGCCGACGAGCACGGTGACGGCGAAGCCGCCGAGACGGCTCTGCGGCAGCTTCGCGTGATGCTCGAACGCGGGCTCGGCGTGGCGGCTGCCGTCGGGCAGGGCGACCCACAGCTGCACGCCGTGCAGCACCGGGTCGTGGCTGGCCGGCGACTCCTCGGCGTGCGCGATGCCGCGGCCGGCGGTCATGAGGTTGAGCTGCCCCGGCCTTATCAGCTGCTCGCTGCCCAGGCTGTCGCGGTGCAGCACGGTGCCGGCGAGCAGCCAGGTCACCGTCTGCAGGCCGATGTGCGGGTGCGGCGGCACGTTCATCCCGGTGACACCGTCGACGTCCAGGGGGCCGTAGTGGTCGACGAAGCACCAGGCGCCGACGCTGCGGCGCAGCCGGAGCGGGAGCAGCCGGCGGACCGTCATGGCACCGACGCGGGCGTCGCGGGCCGCCGTCAGCTCAAGGTCATGAAGTTCGGGAACGGGGTTGCTCGCGACTTCGGGATTTGCCTCGACGGTGCTCATGGGGTGCTCCCTTCGGACCAGCCCGTGCTATCGGAAGTCTGCCAGTGCGCCGCCGTGCTGGCAGCGGCGACTCCCGCCGACACGCCGACAGCGTCCCGGTTTTGTCAGACCTGCTCGATACTATGGTCGAAACGGGTCGTTGAACTGAGAGGAGGCGAGTCCGGTGGAAGAGTTCGACGTCACCGACCAGGGCCAGCTCTACCTCTTCGACTCGCTACCCGATTGGCTACCAGGGCCCTATGACGAGCTGATCATGGCGGGCTGGGATCCGTCCGATCGCGGCGATCCCGCGAGCGACCCTGACGACGATCCGGATGCGTGGCTCGCCACGCTGCCGCCCGATATCCGAGCCGAGGTGGAGGCTCGGTCGGTGGTAGCCCAGGCGCCGTGGCAGGGCGCCGAGGCCGCGCGGACGGCGCTGGCCGACGGCGGCCTAGCCGACACGATGCCGCCGAGCTGGATGCTCGGCAAGGTGCTCGCGGACGCGACGCTGTCGGGGTATGGCGAGCTGACCGACGATCAGCTCGCCGGTCTGCTGCGCGCCTGCCAGCGGCAGATCGCGGCTGGTCATGCCGTGTTGGCCCGGGCGGTGACGGAGGTGACCGAGCGGCGTACGGCGCAGTCGCGCCGTCCCGGCTGGTCGGGGCTGGCGGAGCACGTGACCGACGAGCTGGCGGCAGAGCTGACGCTGACCGGCCGGTCGGCCCGGCGGCTGCTGGACGTCGCGGCGGGTCTACGGCGGCTGCCCGCGGTGCACGAGGCGCTGCTGAACGGGGAGATCGACTGGGCGCGGGCGTGCGTCCTCGTAGACGAGCTGTCGGTGCTGGGTGATGGGGCCGCTCAGGAGATCGCGGAGCGGCTCGTCGGCCGGGCTGCGGAGTGGACCACGGGGCAGTTGCGCGCGGCGCTCGCGCGGGCCGTGCTGGCTGCCGACCCCGGCGCGGCGGAGCGGCGGAAGACGGCGGCCCGCAAGGACACCCGAGTCGAGGTCTGGCACGAGCCATCCGGTAACGCGGTACTCGCGGGCCGGGAGTTGCCGCCCGCCGAGGTGATCGCCGCCGATGCCCAGCTAACCGCCGACGCGGACTGGCTGCGCAGCAACGGCGCGGCGGGCACGCTTCCCGAGCTGCGCGCGGCCGCTTACCTCGCCCGGCTGTCCGGCCGCGACCTCACCGCTTTGCTGCGATCGACGTCCACTGCCGTCGCTGACGGCAGCGCCAGCCACGGCAGCGGCAAGCACGGCAGCTCGGCTGAGCCCGCTCCGGGCGCCGGCAGCGGCGGTCCCGGATTCGGCAGGCCGCAGCCGCGCGCGGGGTCGGTGCACCTGACGATGCCGCTGGCCGCGCTGGCCGGGCTGAGTGAATCGCCGGGCGAGGTGGCCGGGTACGGGCCGACGGACGCGGCCAGCTGCCGGGACCTGGCGGCCTGGCTGGGCGGTGACCCGGCGACCCGGTGGTGCCTGACCGTGACCGGCCCAGACGGCGTGGCACTGTCGCACGCGTGCGCACGCCGCGGTCCGGCAGCTGGCCAGCCGGTGATCCGGTGGGCGGCCGGGCTGCGCGCGCGGTTGCAGCGTCTGGAGCGCGGCGCGTGCAGTCACGCCCGTGCGTCGGCCGGCTACGTCCCGCCAGCGAGGCTGCGGCACCTGGTCAGGGTTCGGCAGCGCCGGTGCAGCTTCCGCGGCTGCCGCCGTCCGGCGGCCCGCTGCGACCTGGACCATACGGTGCCTTTCGAGGCAGGCGGCCTGACCTGTGAATGCAACCTGGCCCCGTTGTGCAGAGCGCACCACAGAGCCAAGCAGGTGCCGGGCTGGCACCTGGCGCAAAGCCAGCCCGGCGTCATGACCTGGCGGCTGCCAAGCGGGCGCCGTTACGAAACCCAGGGCGATCCGTACTGACGCGCACCGGGGATCGGGGATCGCGGTCGTTTTCCTCAGGATCCGCGGTAACTGGCGTGCCGCGATAAACGCGGTAGCCGACCCGCCTGGCACCTGTTTACGATCAGCTTTCGTGATCTATCAGGATCCGCTCGCCTACCTGCTCGGCCTGGAAGGCGCCGCGCTGCTAGACGCCTGGGCCGGGGATCACGACCGCGAATTCACCGAGACCCGGCTGGCCGAGATCCGGATGCTTCTGGAGGACGAGAAGCTGCGAGACCGCGGAGTGCTCGCCGAGCGGGTCAGCACCGGCCTCGTCTACCAGCAGCAGGCGGCAGGCTATGACGCAGCGGCGGGCGGCGGGCTGTTCGCGATGGATGAGCCGGTGGTCGCCGCCTACCTCGCCGGCCGGGAGCCAGGTGTGGCACTGGACGCGGCCTGCGGAACCGGGCGGTTCGCCGAGTTCCTTGCCAGCCGCGGGCATCGGGTCATCGGCGTCGACAGCTCACTGGACATGCTCGCCTGCGCGCGGCGGCGTGTCCCGGACGGCGAGTTCGGTGTCGGGGAACTGCACCAGCTGCCGCTGCCGGACGACTCGGTGGATGTCATCGTCTGCGCGCTCGCCCTCGAACACGTCCCCCTCCAGCCGGTGTTCGCCGAGTTCGGCCGTGTGCTGCGTCCCGGCGGGGACCTGGTCATCTCCGACCTGCACCACGAGCAAGTCACCCGCGGCTCGGTGATGTCAGCGCGCGGCCCGGCTGGCCAGCCGTGGATCGCGGACACCTACCGGCATCCGCTCGGCGACTACCTGCGGGCGGCGCTGAGCCATGGCCTGCAGGTACGGGGG
>JASHQA010000055.1 GCA_030037785.1 Streptosporangiaceae bacterium | reverse complement strand
CTTCGCGTGCCGGGCGGGCCCGGCGTTTCGCGGGCCGGGCGGGCCGGTGTGCCGGGCGGCTTCGCGTGCCGGGCGTGCCGGGGCGGTTTCGAGCGCCCGGCAAACTTGCTCTCCTCGGCCGGTAGGCTTAGATGGGCCAATAGCTCCGCAGATCGACTGGGTCGCGCCCGATGCTGTGGCGCGTCCGGGTTTCGACCCGTCGGCGACGGCCTGAATCTGTAAGCAATTCTTTATCTGGTCGCAGGATGATCACCAGTGTCGGCACATAGAGTCACTGGCACCGGTGCCTTGCGGCACAGGCGATCTGGCGGCACCGCCCGTCGTGCGTGGTCGGGCAGCTACGGGATGCGAGGGAGTCTCGAGTGTCGTTGACGAACGTGCGGGGGCGGATCGCCGCCCTGGGCGGCGTGATCGTCATCTTGCTGGCCGCCGGCGTCTGGGTGGCGCTCACGGACGCGGCTGCGCAGTCGACGGCGAGTGGCAAGGACGACAGCCCGGCCGGCCACTCGTCGGCGTCCCCTGCGGGTCCGCTGCAGCTGTTGTCCGCCACTCCCGCCAGCGGTGCTACCGGCATCGACGGTGCTTCCGACATCACGATCAAGTTCTCCGCGCCGGTGGCAACCACCTCGCCGCTCCCCACGATCACGCCGTCGGTGCAGGGCAGCTGGCAGGGCGCGGGGACTGACACGCTGCAGTTCGTGCCGGCCTCGGGCTTCAGTCCGAGTACTCAGGTCACCGTCCAGATTCCCGGCGGGTCGCAGGGCGTCCGGTCTGAGAACGGCGCCCAGCTCGGCAGCTCGACGCAGCTGAGCTTCGAGACCGGCACTTATCAGACCGGCAGGCTGGACGAGCTGCTGGCCCAGCTCGGCTACCTGCCCCTCACCTGGACCGCGACGCCGGGTGCCACGGTGCCGGCGGCGACCGACGTGGCCGGCCAGATCGCCGCCGCCTACAGCCCGCCGCCAGGCGCCTGGACCTGGGAGCCCGGCTACCCGAGCGAGCTGCAGAACTTCTGGGACAACGGCGCGGCGACCAGCGAGATCGTCACAGGCGCAGTCATGGCTTTCGAGTCCAACGAGAACCTGACGATGGACGGCGTCGCGGGACCGCAGGTCTGGGCGGCGCTGCTCCAGGCCGTTGCGGCGGGTCAGAACAACCCGAACGGCTACACCTATGCGATCGCCGCGGAGAACGACCCGGAGACGCTGACGATCTGGCACGACGGCCAGCAAGTGCAGCAGAGCCTCGCCAACACGGGCATCGAGGCGGCGCCGACGACCATCGGCACCGCACCGGTCTACCTGCGCTACCGCAACCAGATCATGCAGGGTATCAACCCGGATGGCACGCCCTACGCCGACCCGGTTCAGTTCGTGGCGTACTTCCGCAACGGCGAGGCCGTGCACTACTTCCCGCGTTCCTCCTACGGCTTCCCGCAGAGCCTCGGCTGTGTCGAGCTTGACCTGGCCGACGCGCAGAACGCCTGGCAATACCTCACCTATGGCACGCTGGTTACGGTCCTGCCCGGCGCGCTGACCCCGCCAGGCAGCCCGGTCGCGTGACGCCAGGCGGCAAGCCGGCCGCGACGCGGGCCACTCGCCGCCGATAGCATCGAGGCCGCGGGAGCGTCCGCGGGTGATCGGCCCCCGTCGGCGCGGGCGCCGACCGCCCGCCCAGGGCGTGACAACGGACACCGACCCAGCACCCAGAGGAGCCACCGTGCCTGCCGACAAGCTGCGCATCACACTCGCCGGAAGCGAGCGCGTGGTGCACGAGGGTACGACGGCCGGGCAGGCGCTGGCCGACCGGGAGCTGGCCGACCGGGAGCTGGCCGACCGGCAGCCGGCCGACCGGCAGCCGGCCGACCGGGAGCCGGCGGACCAGCAGCCGGCCGACCGGGAGCTAACGGTCAAGCCGATCGCCGCGCGGGTCAACGGAGACCTGCGCGATCTGTCGTACCGGCTGACCGACGGCGACGTGGTCGAGCCGGTGTCCATCGACTCCGCAGACGGCCTGAACATCCTGCGCCACTCCGCCGCGCACGTCATGGCGCAGGCCGTGCAGGACCTGTTCCCGCAGGCGAAGCTGGGCATCGGGCCGCCCATCGAGAACGGCTTCTACTACGACTTCGACGTGCCGCAGGCCTTCGCCCCGGATGATCTCAAGGCGATCGAGCAGAAGATGCGGCAGATCATCCGGCAGGGCCAGCGTTTCAGCCGCCGTGTCGTGACCGACGAGGACGCCCGGGCGGAGCTTGCAGCCGAGCCGTACAAGCTCGAGCTCATCAGCCTCAAGGGCGGCGCGACCGCAGGGAGCGGTGTCGGCGCGGCGCTCGGTGACTCGGGCGCGCTCGGTGACCGGAGCGCGCTCGGTGACTCGGCGGCGCTCGGCGACTCGGGGGAGTCGGTCGAGGTCGGCGGCGCGGAACTGACCATCTACGACAACCTCGACCCTGCTACCGGCGAGCTGGCCTGGAAGGACCTGTGCCGGGGCCCGCACCTGCCCACGACCAGGGACATCCCGGCCTTCAGGCTGATGCGGTCGGGCGGTGCCTACTGGCGCGGCAGCGAGCGGAACCCGCAGCTGCAGCGGATCTACGGCACCGCGTGGCCGTCGCGCGAGGCGCAGGACGACTACCTGGCGCTGCTGGCCGAGGCGGAGAAGCGCGACCACCGCAAGCTCGGCGCCGAGCTTGACCTGTTCTCCTTCCCGACCGAGATCGGCAGCGGGCTGCCCGTTTTCCACCCCAAGGGCGGCATCGTCCGCAGGGCGCTGGAGGACTACTCCCGGCAGCGGCACGAGCAGGCCGGCTACGAGTTCGTGTACACCCCCCACATCACGAAGTCCGAGCTGTTCGAGACCTCTGGTCACCTGGAGTGGTACGCCGACGGGATGTACCCGCCCATGGAACTGGAGGGCGCCCGGTACTACCCCAAGCCGATGAACTGCCCGATGCACATCCTCATCTACGCCGCTCGCGGCCGGTCCTACCGCGAGCTGCCGCTGCGGCTGTTCGAGTTCGGCACCGTGTACCGGTTCGAGAAGTCCGGCGTCGTGCACGGGCTGACCAGAGCCCGCGGCTTCACCCAGGACGACTCACACATCTTCTGCACGCCCGACCAGCTACAAGACGAACTGGCCAGCCTGCTCGACTTCGTCGTGGGCCTGCTGCGTGACTACGGGCTGACCGAGTTCGAGGCCGAGCTGTCCACCCGGCCCGCGAAGTTCGTCGGTGAGATCGCCGAGTGGGACAAGGCGGAGGCCGCGCTGAAACACGCGCTGGACAAGTCGGGCCTGCCGTACGTGATCGCCGCGGGGGAGGGCGCGTTCTACGCGCCGAAGATCGACGTGCACGTCCGGGACGCGATCGGCCGCCGCTGGCAGCTATCCACGCTGCAGGTCGACTTCCAGGAGCCCGGCCGGTTCGGGATCGGGTACCAGGCCGCCGACGGGAGCAGGCAGCGGCCGTACATGATCCACCGCGCGCTGTTCGGCTCCATCGAGCGGTTCTTCGGCATCCTGGTCGAGCACTTCGCCGGCGCGTTCCCGCCCTGGCTCGCCCCGGTCCAGGTCGTCGGCATCCCGATCGCCGACCAGCACGTCGGCTACCTGGAGCAGGTCGCGACGCGGCTGCGCGAGCACGGCATCCGGGTCGAGGTCGACGCCAGCGACGATCGGATGCAGAAGAAGATCCGCACCGCACAGCGCCAGAAGATTCCCTACATGCTGCTCGCCGGGGACGACGACGTGGCGGCGGGCGCTGTGTCGTTCCGATATCGCAGCGGTGAGCAGAAGAACGGCGTGCCGGTCGCGGACGCGATCGCCGAGATCACCGGGGCCGTGGCCAGCCGGATCCAGGTCTGACCTCCGGTGACCGATCAGATGCCGGTGCGCCGGGACGCCGTCGCCGACGTACCGGACGAGATCGCGCCCGACGGGCTCATGCGGCTGTGGATGCCGCATCGGATGGCCTACATCAAGGGGGAGAACAAGCCCGCTGACGGCACCGCCGGACAGTGCCCGTTCTGCGCGATCCCGACGATGTCCGACGCCGACGGGCTGACCGTGGCGCGCGGCGCGCAGGTCTACGCGGTGCTCAACCTGTACCCGTACAACAGCGGTCACCTCATGGTCGTGCCGTACCGGCACGTCGCCGACTACACCGAGCTCACCGAGCCGGAGACTGCCGAGCTCGCCGACTTCACCAAGCGGTCGATGACCGCGCTGCGCGCCGCGTCGCAGGCGCAGGGGTTCAACATCGGCATGAACATGGGGCAGGTCGCCGGCGCCGGAATCGCCGCGCACCTGCATCAGCACGTCGTGCCGCGCTGGGGCGGCGACTCCAACTACATGCCCGTGGTCGGCCGGACCAAGGTCTTGCCCGAACTCCTTGCCGACACCCGCGTCATCCTCGCGAACGCCTGGCCGTGCGACAAAGATCAAGCCCCTTAATACCGGAACGGGGTTCACTCGGCCCAGTGCCGGCTTGCACTGCCCGGCCCAGGGGGCCCGCCCAGACGGGCAGCCGGTCACCGGCCGTCGCCGCCGGACGGCTGCGGTGTGTCGGCCATAACCCGTCATAGCCCGCCGTGTTACGCTCTGCCTGCCTTCCTGCCAGTCCTGGCGCGCGGCACGAGGAGGCTGGCCGCGCGGATATCCAGCCAAGTCAGGCGGTGGTCCACACGAGCTTCGGCGACACCACCATCGTCGTCCCGGCGTTCAACGAAGAGAACTATCTGCCAGCTCTCCTCTCCGACCTTGGGCGCGAGGCTGCCGGCATCCCCGTGATCGTCGTCGACAATGCCTCGACCGATCGGACCGCTGAGATCGCCGCCGGCGCCGGCGCGTGCGTGCTGCACTGCGCCCGGCAGGGTAAGGGAGCGGCTGTCAAGACCGCGCTGGCCGCGGTGACGACTCCCAACGTCTTCCTGTGCGATGCAGACATCTCCGGCCTGAACGCCGCCGCTCTGGCGGAACTGGCGGCGCTGAAGCGGTCGACGGGCCGGCCGGCGGCGCGGCTGTCGCTGAACCGCTCTGCGGACGGCGCACCGGTGACCACCCTGACCGCGTTGCCGATCCTCGCTGCCCTCGGCATCCACTGCCGCGAGCCACTCGGCGGGCTGGTGCTCGCCGACACCCGGTGGATGCGTGGCCTGGGGCTGCCGGACGGCTGGGCGATCGACATCGCGCTGACCGTGCTGGCACACCTCGAGGGCGCCGCCGTCGTGGAGCTGCCAGTAACCGGTATCTCGCACCGTCTGAAACAGTTGTCGGACTATCGCGACATGGCCTACGAAGTGGCAGCGTACCTTGTGGATCATGCGTCGGCTCGCACTCGATAGGCTGGCGCGCTACCTCGTCCCCTTGTACTTCTCGTACGGCATCACGTTCTCGGCAATCAGCGCCGCCTGGCCCGGCTACCGGCACCTGCTCGGCGCGGAGCCGGGTCTGCTCGGCATCTTGCTGCTGTGCTATGGCGTGGCCAGGGCGGCCGCGTCGGTTGCGGCCGCCCGGATGTCACGCACCCGGCCGGTCGGCGCGTGGCTCTTCGGGGTGCTTCAGTTTGTCGGCGGCGCGGCGCTCATCTGTGGCTACCTGACGACCAGCTGGGTACTTCTGCTCGTCGCGCTGGTCTGCTACGGGTCGGCGATGGGCGCGCTTGACCTCGCGGGATCGGCGGCCGCGCTGCGGACGGACAACCGGCGGCTGTTCCTCGCCATGAACGCGGCGTTTGCCGCTGGCACAGTGCTGGGCCCGCTGCTGGTCAGTTTCACGCTGTCCGCGACCTCCGGCTGGCACGCCGCGCAGCTCGTGCCCTACCTTCTCGGGGGCGCCATGCTGCTGGCATTGCTGCCGATGCTTCCCGGCCCGCTGGGACTGCCCGTTTCCCCCGACCCCGGCGTCGATCGTCGAGCCCGCGGGCCGTGGACCTACCTGATGCTGATCGCTGTCGTGGCTGGCAGCGAGACCGCCTTCGGGGCGTGGGTGCCGTCCTTCACGGCTGCCGCCGCGCACAGTGCCGCTGCGGGAGCCTATACGGCGACGGCTTACTGGGGAGGGTTCGCGATCTCGCGCCTGGCGGCAGTTCGCGTCACCCGGCGCGGGTCGGACGCGATCTTGTGGTTCGGCGCTGCGGCTCTCGTGGTGGTCAGCATAGGGGCCGTGTACCTTGCCCTGCTGCCTGCCTCGGTAGCGGGGTTCTTCCTGGTCGGCGCCGCCATCGGGCCTGCCTATCCGCTGCTGGTGGCCGACCAGGCCAGCCTCGGCAATCCGCAGGTCATCGCCCGCAGCGTCCTGATCTCGACGGCAGGGTCGGCCGTATTCCCCGCGGCCGTCGGCCTGGCCTGGAACTCCGACCGCAGACTGGCCCTGGTGCTGTGCGGCTGTGCTCCGCTATTGGTACTGATCTTCAGTAATATGACCCGAAAGGCGGCAAGGGGCAGGGGCAATGGCTGAGCCGGGCGGTGTACGCCACCGACACTGGCTGCATGAAGCCCTTTCCAGTGACCCGTACCTGTTCCTGCACAACCGTCTCTCCACGTTCGACTCAGCGCCCATGCGCCGGATCACGATCCGGTTCGACGAACTCGACGACATAGCCCAGCTTGAGCTCGCCCTCCCGGCGGGTGACCGGCTGATCGCCCTGGAAGCGACCCGCGACGGCAGGTTGCTGCTGCCTGTCCTGACCGACATCGAGGAAGCCGTCGACGCGGACGCCGCGGGCCCCGCGCATCGGGATCTGCTTGCCGACGGCGTGGTCGCACTCGGGCCGAGCGGGGGCCCGGCTGCCACGATGGCCCGGGCCAAGCTGTGGAGCTCCCTGAAGTGGGATCAGTCGATGAGCCCATACCTGGTGGCCGACTGGTCGCTGCGGTTCGCGTTCCTGGCCACCGACGTGCAGACAGCCCTGACGCTCGACATTCCGTACACCTACGGCCCGGCCTGCCTGCAGGGCAATCACTTTCTGGCGCATCCGTCCCAGCGGGAGGGTCCGCGGCGGCTCGTCCGGCTGCTGTTCGCCCCTGGTGAGCAGATCGAGACGAATGGCCGAATCGCCAAGACTGCCGCCAAGCCAGAGGTCTGGACGTCGCTAGCCAAGGGTGCCGTGCTGTTGTGCTTCGGGTTCGTCCTCAGCCTCATCCGGAGTCAGGATCTCGCGGGTCAGCAGGCGCAGCTGCTGCTCTCCGCGCTGGCCGGGCTCGGGCTCTTCGGTGCTACCGAGATGAGCCTGCTGGAAGCCTCGGTGTACCTGTCCGGCCGGCGGCCCCTGCGATTGCTGCAACTAGCGTCCGTCGTCGTGTCGGTCGGCTTGTTCGTGTGGATCTCGGCGGATATCGTCCTCAATCACCGCGTCTCGTCGGCGGTCAGGGACGTCATTGGCGCGGTCATTGTCTGCCAGCTCGTGCTGGCCATGGCCGGGGCGGTGCTGCACCGCAGGGGTTACTGGTCCGGATATGAGTGCGACATCTCCCGTGAGCGCATCGGGCTGCGTCGCGGACACAAGGAGTGCTTCGTCACTGGCCGTGTCCCCTGCCAGGCAGATATCGACCGGCTCTGCGCACAGTGCCCGCATTTCGCTGACCTCGGCATGGAAAATCTCACGACCCTGGAGAGGTATGACCCGGCGCTTCTTCCGTGTGCAACCGAGCGCGTCGAGAGCCGCGACACAGCGGCGGCGCCGGCTTGAACGGTTCTTCGGCGCCGACGGGTACCCGCGCGATCTGGCAGCGACCACCGCGGCGTTCGACACCAGGGGAGAAGCGGGGCTTGTGCTGAACCTGGCTGAGCGCTCGGGCTGGCCGGTGCTGGACCTGGGCTGCGGCTTCGGACGTCACCTCGCCGAGCTCTCCGCGCATGGTCCCGGCGCGGTCGGCGCGGATGTTGTATTCGACTGCTGCGTACGCGCATCGCTGCACGCGCCGTCAGTGTGTTGCGACAACGAGCAGCTAGGCTTTCGCCAGGGTGCATTCGGGCTGGTCTACAGCTTCTTTACCAGCGTCGGTTACTGGCGCAACGACCTGGACAGGTTGCTCACCGAGGCAGCGCGGGTACTGCGCTCCGGCGGTCTGCTCCTGCTGGAACTGGCCAACCGGCCGTCTCGCCCGGAATTGCGGGTCTGGCGGGAATCACCACCCGATCAGCATCGATGGATCGGAGTGCAGCTAGCGCTGCCGAGACGCGACTGGACGTCGCGGCGGGTGTGGCTGTTGCGCGGCTGCCCGCGACCGCGTTGCTGTTGGCTCAGCTACGCCCTCTTCAGCCCGGCCTTTCTTGTCCAGGCCGCAGGCCGGGTCGGCCTGGCATATCGGCCAGACCTGTGCTCGGCCGGCCAGTCCCGGCAGCGTCGCGTCTACGTGTTTGAGCGCACCAGTGCGTGACCTGTGCGTGGTGTCGGTGGCCGCCGAGCCGGCCAGCAACCCCTGGGGCGGCATCGGCAGCGCTGTCGGGCTGATGGCACGGGCGCTGCGGCAAGCCGGCGGCCAGTTGATCGAGTGCGTGCCGGGGGTCGACTCGGCAGGCGACCGGGTCGGGCTGACGCTCGACGGCGGCGGGACCGGCGCAAACCCCGTCTACTCGGCGCCAGACCGGAGCCAGCTTACCCTGCGTGACTGGGACCGGGTTGGCTGCACGGTTCGCGGCATCGCCCGCGGGCAGCCGCGGCTGGTCTTGGTGCAGAACGAGGAACTCGCGCTCGTCGGGGCGGCGATAGCGGACGGTCTTGGCATTCCCCAGGTCCAGTGTCTGCATGGCGGTGTCCGCGAGGAACACGGCGGGCGTCCGGATACGCTGCGAGCCGAGGCGGACTCGCTGCGGCTGGCTCGCGCGCACGTAGCGTTCAGTGCCACCCGCGCCGAGGAGCTGACCTCGTTGCTCGGCATCCGCTGCGGCTATCTGCCGCTGCCGCTCGCCCTGCTGGCCGACGAGGCGCGGCTCGGCGGAGACGCTGGCCCAGGGGCTGCCCGGCGCGTTCCCGGGCTGGTGTTCGCCGCCGGACGGGCCGTGCCGCAGAAGAATCTTCGCGTCATGGCCAGCGTCGCGCGCCATCTGGACGTGAGGTTCCGGGTCGAGGTCGCACTGGGACACGGCGACGCCCGACACACGGAAACGCTGCAAGCGTGCTTGCGGACGGCGCCACGCACCACGGTCCGGCCCTGGCTGTCACCTCGCGAGGTGGCCGAGCGTTTGCAGTCGGCGACCGTGCTGGCGATCCCGTCCGCGTTCGAACCGCTGGGCCTGATCGCCGCGGAGGCGTTCGCAGCCGGGGCGATCGTGGTGGCGACTGGCGTAGGCGGGCTGGGCGAGCTGGTCAGGCCGCCGGCCGGAGTCAGCATCGGCTGGCACGACGACCCGGACCTGCTCGGCCGCGCGTTCGCCCGCGCGATCAATTCGCTGCCGACGGACGGAAGCGACCTGGCGGCGATCCAGCGGGCGCAGCGCGAGCGATTGCGCCGCTACCCGCCGGAGTTGTTCTGCCGGGAACTCGCGGCCGTCGCTGACCTGGCCGGGCAGCTCCCGCGCCCGGCGTGACGCCGTCGTATCGCCGTATGCGTCGGCTCAGGCTGCCTTCTTGGCGTCAAGGCGCACCACGATGATCGCGTAGCACAATGCACTGCTCGCCGCGAAGAACAGGTCGACGGCCCCGCTGACGAGGTAGTAAGGAAAGCCGTGGACCAAGTTGAGTAGGTCTGCGACCTCTGAATACAGATACGTGTAAAGATAGGCGGCCGGTACGAGCAGCGCGGCGCCGTAAATTATTGTGCAAGCTCGCTGGAGAATAGCGGACTTGAAGAGAAACTGAAAGCCATACAGATAGACCGTGACTGCCAGCATGATCTCCATCGAGTAGAGGAACTGCAGGGCGTAGAGGTGCCAGGTATAGGCTGGAATAAACCCATACCAGGAGTGGGGACTCCGGTACGTGATAACGATATTGCGGTAATGCGATGCGATCGAATTGAACGGCAATGCAACGCCCAGCAGGGCAAGGACGTACAGGATTCTGGTTCCGTCGACGTCATTCGCGGTGAAGAGGCGAGACAACGCGGACATTCCACGGGATGGGTCAGCTGCCTGAGACACCTCACCGGGCTGAGTCTGGTTGTCGGCCACACCATGACGGTGTCGCGTTCGATAGCGGTAGTCAAGGATTACGCGAGGGTGTCCTCTTGGGTTGTTAAGAGCCCTTATCCGCCGCCGCCACCTTGTCCGCGAGATGCGAGGGAAGCGGTTCGTAGCGGAGGTAATTGCGGGTGAAGGACCCGGTGCCATGCGACATCGAGCGCAGGTCGATGGCGTACCTGATGATCTCGAGCTCCGGTACCTCGGCCTTGATCAGCGTGCGGCCGCCCGCGACGGGCTCGGTGCCCAGCACGCGACCGCGCCGCGACGACATGTCGGACATCACCGCGCCGACGTACTCGTCCGGGACGAGGACCGTGAGCTCGTCGACGGGCTCGAGCAGCTGGACGCGCGCCTTGACTGCGGCGTCCTTGAGCCCGGCCCGGCCGGCCTTCTGGAAGGCCATGTCGGACGAGTCGACCGAGTGCGCCTTGCCGTCGAACAGCGTGACCCTGATGTCGACCATCGGGTAGCCGGCCAGCACTCCCATCTCCATCTGGGACTTGACGCCCTTCTCGACCGAGGGGATGAACTGCCGGGGCACCACGCCGCCGACGATCTTGTCGACAAACTCGAACCCGCCACCCGAGCCGAGCGGCTCGATTTCGACGTGCACGATGCCGTACTCGCCGTGACCGCCGGACTGCTTGACGTTGCGGCCGAGGCCCTGGGCCTTGCCGGCCACGGTTTCCCGCAACGGCACCCGCAGCTCCACCGTCTCGACCGCGACACCGTACCGGCTGGACAGCCGGTCGAGCGCCAGGTCAGAGTGCGCCTCGCCCATGCACCACAGCACCAGCTGATGGGTCTCGGCGTTGTTCTCCAGCCGCAGCGTCGGATCCTCGGCCACCAGTCGGGCCAGCGCCTGGGACAGCTTGTCCTCGTCGGCCTTGGACTTGGCCTGGATCGCCACCGGCAGCAGCGGTTCGGGCATCGACCAGGCCTCCATCAGCAGCGGCGTGTCCTTGTCGGACAGCGTGTCACCCGTCTCGGCGGTGGCCAGCTTGGCGACCGCGCAGATGTCGCCTGCCGGGCAGCTCGCGACCGGTCGCTGCTGCTTGCCGAGCGGCGACGTGATCGCGCCGACTCGCTCGTCCTCGTCGTGATCGGCGTGCCCGCTCCCCGCGCGGCCGTGCCCGGACACGTGGACGACGGCGTCCGGTCGCAGCGTGCCGGAGAACACCCGGACGAGGCTGACCCGACCCACGTACGGGTCGGACGTCGTCTTGACGACCTCGGCCAGCAGCGGCCCGTCCGGGTCGGTGCGCAGGTTGTCGGCCGGCTTGCCGCTGGCGGTGGTGACGGCGGGCATGGGGTGCTCGGCGGGGGACGGGAACGCCTGGGTGATCACCTCGAGCAACTCGGCCATGCCGATGCGGTGCGGCGCTGAGGAGGCCAGCACCGGGTAGAAGCTGCCCCGCGCGACCGCCGTCTCCAGGTCCTCGATCAGGCCCTTGACGTCGAGCTCCGCACCGGACAGGTAGGAGTCCATCAGGGTCTCGTCTTCGCTCTCCTGGATGATCGCCTCGATCAGCGCTCCTCGCGCCTCGGCCACCCGGTCGGCTTCGGCGGCCGGGATGTCGGTGTCGGTCCTGGTGCCGCCGGCGTAGTCATAGAACCGCTGGGACAGCAGCCCGATCAGGCCCTGCACGGTGCCCTGCTCCCCGACCGGCAGGTACAGCGGCGCCACCGACTCGCCGAACGCCGCCCGGCAGGCGGCCAGTGCCTCGTCGAAGTCGGCGCGCTGGTGGTCGATCTTGGTGATGACGACCGCGCGCGGCGTGCCCGCCGCGGCGCACTCCTCCCACAGCATCCTGGTGAGGCCGTCCACGCCGTCGGCGGCCGACACGGTGAACAGCGCCGCGTCGGCGGCCCGCAGCCCGGCCCGCAGGTCGCCGGTGAAGTCGGCGTACCCCGGCGTGTCCAGGAGGTTGACCTTGACGCCCTCGTAACCAAAGGGCACCAGCGTCAGGTTGACCGAGCGCTGCTGCCGGATCTCGACCTCGTCGAAGTCGCTGGCGGTGCTGCCATCCTCGACGCGGCCCTCGCGCTGGATGGTGCCGGTCGCGACGAGGATGGCCTCCGCCAGCGTTGTCTTCCCTGCTCCTGAGTGGCCGACCAGCACGACGTTGCGCACGCTCTCCGGCTGGCCGGCCGCTGATGTCCGGCCGGCGGCTCCCGCAGCGTGAGATCTGTCCGCCATTCGCATCGCCTCCTGAAGCGCCTGAGTGAGGTTCCTACCCGGTTCCGTCTTAGTCTCGAAGTCGTGGCGTTCACTACCGCACGCCCAGCCTTTACCTGCTGGTCGCCGATCACAAGCCCTCTGACCGCAATGATTGCGGCAGGGATCCACCCTGAGACTGCACCCGCGGCAGCCGCGAACCCGGCAGAACCGACGGGAAACAGGCGTGCCGCGGGGCCGGTGCCTGCGGTCGCCCGCTGGCCCAGGCCAGCCGGGCGCATCGCCGCCGACAGTAGGATCAAGCCGCCATGCTCAAAGTCCTGCGGCCTGCGATCGCCCGCGTCCTGACGCCGGCCGGCCAGCTGCTGGCCCGAACTCCGGTGACGCCGAACGCGCTCACGATCATCGGCACGATCGGGATGTCCGCGGGCGCGCTGGCGCTCTTTCCCACCGGCCACCTGTTCGCCGGCGTGATGGTCTGCACCGGCTTCGTGCTCACCGACATGCTCGATGGCACGCTGGCCAGGATCAAGGGCACGAGCGGCAGATTCGGCGCGTTCCTCGACTCCACCATGGACCGGATCGCCGACGCTGCCGTCTTCGCGGGCCTCGCTGCCTGGTTCGTGCTGCGCGGTAACGACAAGGTGCTGGCCGGAGTGGCGCTGTTCTGCCTGGTTTCCGGCGCCCTGGTGTCGTACGCGAAGGCCCGCGCCGAGAGCCTCGGACTGAAGTGCGATGTCGGCTTCGCCGAGCGCACCGAGCGGCTGCTGATCGCGCTCGTGCCGACGGGGCTGGCCGGGCTCGGCGTGCCGTATGTGCTGCCCATCGGGCTGTGGGTGCTGGCGGCGGCGAGCGTGGTCACGTTTGGCCAGCGGGTCGTTGCAGCGCGGCGGTCAGCCGCACGGAATGCTCCGGCCGACCGAAGCGCCGGGTCCGATGCCGGTCCGGCTGGCTGGGCCGCGGGCGTCAGTCGAGCCGCGACCGGCGGACCCGCTGCAGATCAGCGGGATGCAGCACCCGGAGGGTAGGGACGTGCCGGGGCTGAAGGACAGACTCATCGACATGGGCTACGGGGCGGGCTGGCGGCTCGTGTGCCGGCTGCCCGAGTCGTGGATGGAGCGGCTGTTCCGCTTCGGTGCTGACATCGCCTGGCGCCGCGAGGGCCCGCGCGTACAGGTGCTCGAGGCCAACCTGGTGCGGGTCCTCGGTGCCGACGTCGACGGCAAGGCGCTGCGCGGTGCGTCGCGCGAGGTGCTCCGCCGCTACGGCCGGTACTGGCTGGAGATCTTCCGGCTGCCGGTCATGCCCGCTGACCGGCTGGTCAACGGACTGCTCGATCCGGCCGACCAGGTGCAGATGATCTTCGACATCCTGGCGACCGGGCGTGGCGTCGTGGTGGCACTGCCGCACATGGGCAACTGGGACCAGGCCGGGGCGTGGTTCATCGCGCGGGGCGCGGGGTCGTTCACGACCGTCATGGAGCGGCTCAAGCCGGAAACCGTCTACGAGCGGTTCGTCGCGTTCCGTGAGGGCCTGGGTATGGAAGTGCTACCTGCCAGCGGCGGCACCCGGCCGTTCGGAATACTGGCACAGCGACTGCGCGCGGGAAAGTTCGTGGCGCTGCCCTGCGATCGCGATGTGACGGGCAGTGGTATCGAGGTGGAGTTCTTTGGCGAGAAGGCCAAGATGATGGCCGGGCCCGCTGCACTTGCAGTGCAGACCGGTGCTGCGCTCGTGCCCGTGGTGCTGTGGTTCGCCGACGACGGCCGGTGCGGCGTGCAGATCGGTGCCGAGATCGCGCAGCCCGCGGCGGGCACCAGGCCGCAGAAGGTAGCCACGATGATGCAAGACCTTGCCGGGTTCTTCGAGCAGGGGATCAGGGAGCACCCGCACGACTGGCTGATGCTGCAGAAGGTATTCGTCGCCGACCTGGACCCGCAGCGGCAGGCAGCGGCGCGCGAGCGCGCCGCTGCGAACGGCCAGCTGGCCGGCACCGGCCTGGGCGCCGCGGCGGACGATGCGGGCAGGCCATGAGGATCGGCATCGTGTGCCCCTACGCGTGGGACGTGCCGGGCGGCGTGCGGGAGCACGTCAGCGGCCTCGCCGAGGCGCTCATGGACCTTGGCCACGACGTGTCGGTGATCACGCCAGCGGACGACGACGCGGTCTTGCCGGGCTACGTCGTCTCGGCCGGGCGGGCGGTGCCGGTGCCCTACAACGGCTCGGTCGCCAGGCTGTCGTTCGGCTTCCTGTCCGCGGGCCGCGTCCGCCGCTGGCTCAAGGACGGGAACTTCGACGTGCTGCACGTGCACGAGCCCGCCGCGCCGAGCCTGTCGCTGCTCGCGTGCTGGGTCGCAGACTGTCCGATCGTCGCGACCATGCACGCCGCCCTGCCGCGGTCGCGCGCGCTGCACGCTGCCGGGCCGATCCTCGCCTCGGCGCTCGAGAA
>JASHQA010000054.1 GCA_030037785.1 Streptosporangiaceae bacterium | reverse complement strand
CGCGCCGTTCATCGCCAGCCGCGACACGGCGCTGGCCTCCTGCAGCAGGGCGCCCGGCACGACCCGCGGCAGCAGCGCGGAGGACGCCGGGTAGAACACGGCCATGCCGGTCCCGGTGACGCACTCCAGCGCGATCATCTGCCACAGCTGCGGGTGACCGGCCAGCACGAGGATGCCGAACGTCCCCTCGCCGGCCGCCATCATCACGTTGCCGGCGATGATCACGAGCTGGGGCGCGACCCGGTCGGCGATCACGCCGCCGAGCAGCGTGAAGATGAGCGACGGCGCGATCTGCGCGGCCAGCACGTAGGACAGCTTCGCCGTCGACCCGTTGGTGTGGTCAAGCACCGCGAACGACACACCGACCATCGAGAACGCGACCGAGGCCGGTGCCAGCACGCGGTCAGTCAGCAGGATCCGGAAGTCACGGATCTGCAGGACCGGCAGGCGCCCCGCCAGTGGCAGGAAACACCGACGCAGCACGCGCGCGAGCATGGCAACAGATCCGATCACAGCCGGGGAAGTACGCCGCGACCCTACCCGCGCCCGCCCTGACGGCCAACCGAATATCGCCGCCGTGCGCGGGCCACCCCCGGGTTGACACCGAGTGGGTCAGTGATGGCACCCTCTGGAATACCGCGACGTCCCCCCAAGTTCGCGGTGTGTGGGCAGGACCGAGCTGCCCGGCGAGAGGAGCTGATACTCCCGTGAGCATCCTGGGCACCCGGGTCCTGCGGACCGAGGATCCGCGCTTCCTGACCACCGGCGGCGTCTACGTCGAGGATCTCGTGGACGAGCGGCTGGACGGTGCCTGCCACGTCTTCTTCGTCAGGTCGCCGGTCGCGCACGCGCGGATCAGCGGCATCGACGCCAGCGCGGCGCTGGCAGCGCCGGGCGTGGTGGCTGTCTTCACCGCCGCCGACGTCGCCGACCTGCCGACGATCCCGCCGTCTGGGCCGATGAACAAGCACATGCAGCAGCCGATGCTGGCCACCGACAAGGTCCGCTACGTCGGCGAGCCGGTCGCGGTCGTCGTCGTCGAGCAGCCCTATCAGGGCGAGGACGCGCTCGAGCTGGTGGCGGTGGACTACGAGCCCCTGCCTGCCGTCCTCGGCTTCGACCCCAGCGATGACACGCTGCTGTTCGAGGACGCGGGCACGAACGTCGCCGGCTGGTGGGGCAATCCGGCTGAGCTGAAGGCAGACCTGTTCGACGGCTGCGAGGTCGTGGTCAGCCAGGTCATCATCAACCAGCGAGTGGCACCGGCGCCGATGGAGAGCCGCGGCGCTGCCGCGGTCTGGGGCGCGGACGGCCGGCTGACCGCCTGGATCCCTAACCAGGGCGCGCAGGGCACCAAGGGCGGGCTGGCCAGGATGCTGAACCTGGAGCCGAGCCAGGTTCGAGTCATCACGCCGGACGTCGGCGGGGCCTTCGGCGCGAAGTTCGGCGCCGACCGCGAGCACGTCATCGTCGCGTGGGTGGCTCGGGAGCTTGGCCGGCCGGCTCGCTGGAGCGAGACCAGGTACGAGAACCTGATCGGGATGACGCACGGTCGAGCGCAGCAGCACACGATCACGATCGGCGGCAGCCGGGACGGCGACGTGCTGGCCTACCGGCTGGAGGTCGTGCAGGACGCCGGCGCCTACGTTCGGGCCGGCGGGTTCCTGCCGATGCTGACGAGACTCATGACCTCCGGTCCGTACGACATCCCGCGGGCCGAGTCGGTGGCCAAGGTCGTGGTCACCAGCACCACCCCGATCGGCGCCTACCGCGGCGCGGGGCGACCGGAGGCGTCGGCTGCCCTCGAGCGGGCCATCGACCTGTTCGCCGCCGAGGCCGGCCTCGACCCAGCCGACGTGCGACGCAAGAATCTGCTGCCGGCCTTCACCGAGCCGCACCGCACCGCGTTTGGCGCGCTCTATGACACCGGCGACTACGTCACCGGCCTCGAGCGGGCCCTGGCCGCGGCCGGCTACGTCGAGCTGCGCGCGGAACAGGCCGCGCGCCGCGCGCGGGGGGACGTCCGCCAGCTCGGCATCGGCCTGGCCAGCTACGTCGAAATCACCGGCATGGGCGAGGGTGAGGGCTCCGGGCCGAACGAGAACGCGACCGTCGAGGTGCGCCCGGACGGCACCGCCACGATCCTCACCGGCACGTCGCCACACGGCCAGGGTCACCAGACCGCGTGGGCCATGCTGGCCAGCGAGGAACTCGGCATCCCGGTGGAGAAGATCACCCTCAAGTGGGGCGACACCGACCTGATCCCTAAAGGCGGTGGCACCGGCGGCTCGCGCAGCCTGCAGCTCGGCGGTGCGGCGGTCAGGCAGGCCAGCCAGGAGCTGATCGAGGAGGCCCGGCAGCGCGCCGCAGCTCAGCTCGAGGCTAGCCCGGCCGACCTGGTCTACGACAAGACCAAGACATCGTTCAACGTGGCCGGCGACCCGGACGCCGCCGTGCCGCTAACCCAGCTGGCCGAGCAAGAGCGGTTGCTGATCCGTGCCGTGTTCACCGGTCCTGGCGCCACGTTCCCGTTCGGCACCCACGTCGCTGTGGTCGAGGTCGACGCCGAGACCGGCAAGCCGACGCTGCTGCGGATGATCACCGTCGACGATGCGGGCGTGGTGCTCAACCCGCTGCTGGCCGAGGGCCAGCGGCACGGTGGCATCGGCCAGGGCGCGGCGCAGGCGATGGTGGAGGAGGTCGTGTACGACACCGACGGCAACCCGCTGACGACGAGCTTCGCGGACTACCCGTTCGTGTCCGCGACCGAGCTGCCAAGCTTCGAGCTCGTGGACTCACAGACGCCGACCACCTACAACCCACTGGGCGTCAAGGGCATCGGCGAGGCGGGCAGCATCGGCTCCACGCCGGCCGTGCAGAACGCGATCGTCGACGCGGTCGCGCACCTCGGCGTCCGGCACATCGACATGCCGACCACATCCCGGCGGATCTGGCAGGCCATCCGGGCAGCAGGACAGCATTCAGAATCGGAGCACGCATGACGCAGATCGAGCTCACGGTCAACGGCGAGAAGCGGTCCGACGAGGTCGAGCCGCGGTTGCTGCTCGTCCACTACCTGCGCGAGCTACTCGGGCTGCGCGCCGCCAACGTCGGCTGCGACACGACCTCGTGTGGTGCCTGCACGGTCCTGCTCGACGGCAAGTCGGTGAAGTCGTGCACCGTGCTCGCCGTGCAGGCCAGCGGTCACGAGGTGACGACCGCCGAGGGGCTAGCCGTCGGCGGAGAGCTGCATCCGGTCCAGGCCGCGTTTCGGCAGCAGCACGGCCTGCAGTGTGGCTTCTGCACGCCCGGCATGGTGATGGCGACCGTCGGGCTGCTGGCCGAGAACCCGCACCCGACCGAAGCCGAGGTACGCGAGGGGCTGGAAGGCAACCTGTGCCGGTGTACCGGCTATCACAACATCGTCCGCGCCGTGCTCGCCGCTGCGCAGGCGCAGGCAGGGCAGGTCACGGGTGAGCAGGTGACCGCGTGATCCCCGCGAAGTTCGACTACGTCGCCGCGGAGTCCGCCGGGCACGCGATCGAGTTGCTCGCCGAGCACGGCGACGACGCCAAGGTGCTGGCCGGCGGTCACTCCCTGCTGCCGATGATGAAGCTGCGGCTGGCCACCCCCGAGCTGCTCATCGACATCGGCGGCCTGGATGAGCTGGCCGGCGTCAGCGTCGACGGCCCCGACCTCGTGGTAGGTGCGACCACGCGGCACGCCGATCTCGCGGCCTCTGAGCTCGCCCGGGCCGAGGCCCCCCTGCTCGCCTACGCGGCGAGCCAGGTCGGCGACCCGCAGATCCGGCACCGCGGCACCATCGGCGGCTCGCTCTCGCACGCCGACCCGGCTGCCGACTTGCCGATGGCGCTGGTCGCGCTCGGCGGCACCGTGGTCGTCGAGGGGCAGGCGGGCACCAGGACCGTGGGCGCCGACGACTTCTTCCTGGGCTACTTCGAGACCGTGCTCGCGCCCGACGAACTGGTGACCGCGGTGCGGGTGCCGCGCCGGCCCGGCGTGCCCTGGGGCTACCAGAAGTTCGTCCGCCGGGCCAACGACTGGGCGATCGTCGGGGTGGCTGCCCTCGACGGCCGGATCGCGCTCGCCAACATGGGGCCGACGCCGCTGCGCGCCGCCGCGGCCGAGAACGCGCTGGCGGCCGGCGCGAGCGCGGCCGACGCGGCAGAGCTAGCCGCAGACGGCACCTCGCCTGGTGAGGACCTGCACGCGGACCGGGAGTACCGGCGGCACCTGGCCCGGATCCTGACTCGTCGCGCGCTCGAGCACGAGACGGCGTAGCTACCCTGCTGGCGATCGGCGCCGGTGCCGCGCCTACCGTGGAGCGTGTCGAAGTACGTCCTTGATCACCATCAGCAAGGCGAGCGGCGTCGGCTGGCGCTGATGTCGCGACTGCTCGACCCGATGCACCGCAGGCTGCTCGATCTGCTGGGCGTGCCGCCGGGCGCGCACGCGCTGGAGGTGGGCTGCGGCAACGGCTCCGTCTCGGCGTGGCTGGCTGACCGGGTCGGGTCCGGCGGCCGGGTGGTGGGGGTCGATCTGGACCTGTCCCTGACCCCCGGCGTGACCGGGGTTGAGTTTCGCCAGGCCGACATCCTTGCCGGTCCGATCGCACCGGCAGCCTACGACCTCGTGACGTGCCGCGCCGTACTGCACCACGTCAGCGACCCGGCAGCCGCCGTGGCGAACCTGCTCGGCAGCGCCCGGCGCGGAGCGGCGGTTCTCGTGATAGAGCCCGACTTCCTGCCCGTCAGCGTGACCGGGCCGGCGACCGTGCGCCAGTTCTGGCAGGGCTGGCTGGCCTGGTCGCGCGACCGGGGCATCGACTACTTTCTGGGCCGCCGCCTGCCGCAGCTCCTGTCGGCGGCGGGCCTGGTGGACGTCGGCGCGACCGCCGAGACGGCGCTCTACAACGGCGGCTCGCCCTGGGCGGCTTACTGGCAGCAGACGATCCGCCAGCTGCGCAGCTCACTGCTGGACTCGGGCAGGCTGCGGAGCGAGCACATCGACGGCTTCCTGGCCTGCTGCAAAGACCCTGGGTGGTGGACCCAGACCATCGCCTTCACCGCGGTGTACGGGCGCACTCCCGATAGCTGAGCCGGTGGTGAACGTGCTGGTAAAGGGAAGAGGGAACAGATGGCCTCGCATGACGCACCCGGCGACGAAGCCGCACCCGGCGACGAAGCCAGGACCGATGGCCAGCCGCTGCCGCAGCGGGTCGCGGAGCTCGCCGGCGAGCTGACCGAGGCGGCGGAGGAGTCGCGGCG
>JASHQA010000053.1 GCA_030037785.1 Streptosporangiaceae bacterium | reverse complement strand
CCGTTTCCCTCGGCGGTGGTGTCGTCGCCGATGCGGCGTCCGCCGGACTGCGGCGCGAATGGTGACGGCGTCTGCGCCGCCAGCGGCAGCAGGTACGGCCGGGACCCGAGCGGGAACGACAGGTCGAAGAAGTGCGCGTCGTAGACCGGATCGAAGCTGCGCTTGGACAGGAACGCCAGGTACTTCCCGTCGGCCGTGAACGCCGGGTCGGTGTCGATAAACCGGCCGTCGGTCACGTCGTGTACCTCGCCGTCGGCGACTCGCGCGACCCGGATCAGCCGTAGCGGCTCCAGTCTGGGCTCGGACCAGGCCAGCCACGCCGAGTCGGGCGACCACGCGAGCCCGGTGATGTCGCCGTCGTCGGAGCGGGCCAGCTCGGTCACCGCGCCGGACGCCACGTCGACCACGCGCAGCTGGCCATCCCTGGCTGCGACGGCCACCGCGCTCCCGTCGGGAGCCGCGGCGATCGAAGACACCATGCCGATCGCGCCGGCCGCGATCTGCCGGGGCGGCACCGGCTGGCCGTCGGCGTCGCCGCCGATCTCCAGCGCGTGCCGTCCGCCCGCGTCGGTGACCCAGACCGCCAGGCCATCCTTGCCGAGCACCCGCGGCAGCCGCGCCCGGACTCCGGGCGTCACGGCGAGCGCCCTGGCTGGCCCGTCTCGATGGGTCAGCCAGTGGATCGTGCCGCGGACCTCGATGACGCTGGCCTGACCGGTTTCGTCACAGCTCAGGCCGCCAATGTGATCGTCAGCCGAGATCAGCCGGGGCGCCCGGCCAGCGGTCGCCGACGCGAGGCTGACCGCGAGCCGGCGCGGTCCGGCCGCGTCCAGGCTGTCCAGGATCCACAGCTCGCCCCTGCACATGTAGACGATCCGCACCCCGTCGGTGCTTGCCTGGCGGGCGTACGGGCCGTCGTGGTCGGTATGCCGCCGCAGGTCCGCCCCGGTGAAGTCGACCGAGTAGATGTTGCCGGTGCCCTCGTGATCGGACAGGAACGCCAGCCGACCGCCGACGAGCATCGGGCTGGCGAAGTGGCCAGCGATCCCCGTCAGCACGCGGCGGAACTCGCCCTCCCCGTCGCCGGCCGGCGGCCGCGTGCGCAGCCATATCCGGCCCGCGGTGCCGCCGCGGTAGCGCTTGCGCCAGGCGGGTTCCTGGTAGCCCCCGGTCAGCACGGCCGCAGCGTCCCGCGCTACGGACAGATCCGAAACCTGGCCGAACGGCAGCTGCCGCGAGCCCGGCGCATCGTGGTCGGCGCTGACGACGTAGGCGCAGGTCAGGAACCCGAACGGCTGGCCGCCGGCGGTCACGGCCAGGATCTCGTCATCCGGCGTCCAGCCCGCCACCCTGGTCCGCGGATCTCCCCAGTACGTCAGCCGCCTGCTCGGTCCGCCCGCCACGTCGGCCACGTACACCTCCGGAGCCCCGTCCCGCGCGCCGCTCCAGCTGATCCGGCTGCCGTCCCGCGACAGCCGCGGCCAGGACGCCTGCGCGTCATCGGCGGACAGCCGCCAGGCGCGGCCCCCGTCGGCAGGCGCGATCCAGACGTCGTCCTCGGCGACGAATGTCAGCAGATCATCACGGACGTCCGGAAAGCGGAGATAACTGTCGGAGGTCATTGGTCGATCATAATGAGCGGCGTCCGGGATCCGCCGACGATGGTCGTGGGAGTGGATTTGCTATGGGCGGATCCATAGCAAATCCACTCCCACGAAGCGCTTCCCGCCCGGCCGGGGACCTCGACGTCATTGCCGAGGCGGACGCGCGACGGGAGAGGGTGGCGAGACACTCCACGTGATGCGTCATGGGGAACGCGTCGTAACCGCGCAGCCCGGTCAGCTCCCAGCCGCCGTCCAGCAGTAGCCGCAGGTCCCGTGCCAGGGTTGCGGGATCGCAGGACACGTACGCGATCCGCCGCGGCCCGGTGCCCAGCGCGTCGATGACTGGCCTGGCGACACCCGCCCGCGGCGGATCGAGCACCACCAGCGAGACGCCGCGGAGGTCGGTCCCCGCCAGCACGGCGGCCGCGTCGCCGCGCCGTACCCGCACCCACGGCCAGTCACGCAGGTTGTGCCGGGCATCGCGGGCAGCCGCCGCGTCCCGCTCGACGGCCAGCACCGTGCCCGCCGGGCCGACCGCCTGGGCCAGCACGCCGGCGAACAGGCCTGCGCCGCAGTACACGTCGAGGGCGTGCTCACCAGGCTGCGGGTCGAGCGCCGCCAGCACGTCCCTCGCCAGCGTGTCCGCGGCGGCCGGGTGGACCTGCCAGAAGCCGCCCAGGTTGACGCGCCAGTCGCGGCCGGCCGCGCGCTGGGTCAGGTGGCCGCGGCCCCGCATGAGGCTGCGGCCGGGCCCGCTGCCCGCTATCTGCACGCTGTCAGCGGCTACCTCGGGCATCCCGGCGGGGCGGCCGGTGACCAGCACGCCCACCTCGCCGGTCTGCGGCACAACCGACACCTCCACCGACTGCGCGCCCGGCCAGGCCTGCCCGGTCACACCCGCGCTGGTCACCAGCTCGTGCGCGATCAGGCACCGGTCGACGGGAACGATCTCATGCGATCGGTGCCTGCGGAGGCCGGCGGCGCCGCGCTGATCGACGGCGAAGGAGACGACTGTCCGCCAGCCAAGGCCGTCGTCGCCGCCGTCCAGCGCCGCCACGACGACGGTCGTGTCGATGCCGGCGATGCGCTGAAGTTGCTGCCGGATGACCGCCGCCTTCAGCCGTCGTTGCGCGGGCAGGCTGGCGTGCTGCCAGTCGCAGCCGCCGCAGCCGCCCGGTCTGGCGTACCGGCACGGCGGGACGACCCGGTCGGCGGCTGCCTGCAGGATCTCGGTGGCCTCCGCCCTGGCGAAGCGGGCAGTGAGCTGGGTCACCGTGGCGCGGACGCGCTCGCCGGGCAGGGCGTGCCGCACGAAGACCGCCTGGCCCGTATCATCCTGCCTGGACACGCACCAGCCGCCGTGCACGGCCTCGCCGACGGTGAGTTCTAGCACGTCACCGGCCTGTGGAGCGGAGGCAGCCGGAGCAGTCACGGGCACCATCGTGCCCTGGGCGGCGCCCGCGCCGCGCCGCGGGTCCCGGTCGGCGAGCACCAGGACTCGCCGACCGTGGCTGTATGGGTACCGTAAGTGCACCGTCCTGGCCGGAAGGAAGTCCGTGCATATCGTGATCATGGGATGCGGGCGGGTCGGGTCCAGCATCGCCCACTCCCTCGAAGACCAGGGTCACTCGGTCGCCGTCATCGACCAGGACCCTGAGGCCTTCCGTAAGCTCAGGTCCGGCTTCAAGGGCACGAGGGTGACCGGCCTGGGCTTCGACCGGGACGTGCTGACCGAGGCCGGGATCCAGCGCGCAGCCGCCTTCGCGGCCGTGAGCAGCGGCGATAACTCCAACGTGATCGCCGCCAGGGTGGCCAGGGAGTCGTTCGGCGTCCAGCGGGTGGTCGCGCGCATCTACGATCCGCGCCGGGCGTCGGTCTATCAGCGCCTCGGCATCCCGACGGTCGCCACCGTGGCCTGGACAGCCGACCAGATGCTGCGCAGGCTGATACCAGAGGGTGCTCAGTCGCTGTGGCGGGACCCGACCGGCGCGGTCGTGCTGGCCGAGGTTGCCTACTCCGATGACTGGCTGGGCGAGAAGGTCTACGACCTGGAGCACGCGGCACACGCGCGCGTTGCGTTCATCACCCGGCTCGGCGAGGCGGTCGTGCCAGGGCCGAACCTGGTACTGCAGGAGGGGGACGTCGTGCACGTGATCGCGGAGACCGCAGACATCAGCAAGATCGTCGGCGCGTTCGCGAGCCGGGAGCCAGGAAAGGCGGGACGCTGATGCGCGTCGCGATAGCCGGCGCGGGAGCCGTCGGTCGCTCGATCGCCAAGGAGCTGCTCGACAACGGGCACGAAGTGCTGCTCATCGACAGGAACCCCGAATCGATCAAGGTACACAGCGTGCCGCGAGCCGAGTGGCTGCTGGCTGACGCGTGCGAGATCAGCGCGCTCGACGACGCCGCCCTGGAGCGGTGCAACGTGGTCATCGCCGCGACCGGAGACGACAAGGTCAACCTCGTCGTCTCGCTGCTGGCCAAGACCGAGTACGGCGTGCCGCGGGTCGTCGCGCGCATCAACCAGCCCAACAACGAGTGGCTGTTCAACGAGTCCTGGGGCGTCGATGTGGCGGTTTCCACGCCACGCCTGTTGTCGGCGCTCGTCGAGGAAGCGGTGAGCGTCGGCGACCTGGTTCGGCTGATGACGTTCCGGCAGAGCGAGGCCAACCTCGTCGAGCTGACCATGCCCGCAGACGCGCCGCTCGCGGGCGAGCGCGTCGGCACCATCGAGTGGCCACCCGACACGGCGCTGGTCGCGATCCTGCGAGACCAGCGCGTCATCGTGCCCGGCCCCGACGACCCGCTCGAAGCCGGAGACGAGCTGCTGTTTGTCACCAGCCAGAACGTCGAGCGCGAGCTTGCCAAGCTCCTCGGGTGCGCGGCCTGAGCAGGCCGCCCCGGCAGCCGCTGGTCAGCGCGTCTCGGTAATCTCCGGGCCCCGCTCGAACGGGTTGAACGGCTTCGGCTGCTCCTCGGCCGACTGATCCTCGAGCGCCTGGCGGGCCTCATCCGGGAGCTGGATCTGCAGCGGCTGCCGTGGCGGCTGCGCGTGCTCGCCGCGCACCACCACGACGTCGGCGAGGATCTCCCGGAACTGCTGAGCCTGCTCATCGTCGATCGCAGCCGGCCCGCTGATGAGCCCGCGCAGAAACCACCGCGGACCATCGACGCCGATGAACCGCAGCGGCTGCGCCGGGACCCGCTGCTGGCCTGCGCCCTGCGGGACGACGCGGGCCAGCAACTCCGGACCGAAGGGCCCGTTCTGCTCGGCGCTCTGCCCGCCGACATTGGCGACCTCTTGCGCGATCTCAGGTAGCACCTCGTGCCATAGCCCTGAGCTGCGCGGTGCCGCGAACGGCTGAAGCTGAAGCCCGCTGTCACCGTGCACCACCGCGACCGAGACGCCCTCCTCCTCCGACATCAGGACCTGGATGTCGTAGCCGTCCCGCACCGGTACCAGCAGACTGCCGAAGTCGATCCGGGGCTGATCGGGGTAGTCAGCCTCGCTGTCCCAGGGCCCGGCGGTGCGGGCCATGGCCGGCGCCGCCACCTGTGTATCACGCAGCCTGGTCCAGGTGGCCGGGTCGCTCAGGTCCGCGCGCCCGGCGGGGCTCTCGGCGGGCTCTGCCGCCAGGTACGCGCCGCCGTCCGCGTCCTCGTCGCTCACGTCGGCTGCCGGGCTCTCGTAGCCGACGTCGGTGTCGTCCGCGTAATCCAGCGAATCATCGGTGTCGGCGTAGTACTCATCCGCCGCCGAGTAGGACCCCTGGTAGGTCTCGTCAGGCGCCTCGGCGGCCCTGGTCTCGTCCTCGCGGCGGCGTCGTCGGAACACCCCGCACGCTCCTTACTCCCGGCCTACCGGGTCGCGGCCGGAAACTCGTCGTCCCCCTGACCATCCGCTGCCATCGCGTGCCCGCCGGTCGAGCCGTGACCGCCGTCGCCGCGCTGTGACCCTGGCAGGGACGTCACCTCATGAAAAACCGGGCGCTCTACCCTCTGAACAACAAGCTGGGCAATCCGGTCACCTCGCCGGAACCGCACCGTGCGCTCGGAGTCGGTGTTCAGCAGAATCACCTTGATTTCGCCACGGTACCCCGCGTCGACGGTGCCCGGCGCGTTGACGATGGTCACGCCGTGCCTGGCGGCCAGCCCGGATCGAGGATGCACGAAACCGGCGTACCCAGCTGGCAGGGCGATGCACACGCCGGTGCCGACGACGACTCGCTGACCAGGTCCGATATCGACATCACCGGTGAGGAATAGGTCACAGCCGGCGTCGCCGGGGTGGGCGCGGCGGGGCAGCGGCAGGCCCTCGTCCAGCCGCCGGATCAAGATTTCCACCGATCCCGGCTCGTTCCACGCGCTCGTCACCGCGCCAGGCTAGCCGCCCGGCGGGCGCCCGCGCAGGGCCGGCCAGGCGTAGCTGATCACGGCCGCGACGGGGACCGCGATGATCGCTCCCGGCACACCCGCGATGATGGCGCCCACGGCGAGCACCAGGATGATCGCCAGCGGGTGCAGCTTGATCATCCGCCCGACCACCAGCGGCTGCAGGAGGTGTCCCTCGACCTGGTTTTCCACGATGAGGACACACAGCAGAATCACCGCCGCGACCCAGCCCTTGGTTGCCAGCGCCACGAGGATGGCCAGCCCCCCGGCCACGAGGATCCCGATGATGGGCACGAACGCGGCCAGAAACACCAGAACGACAAGCGGGGCCAGGAGCGGCACGCCCAGCAGCCAGATCGTCACGCCGATGACCACGGCGTGAATCGCCGCGACCACCACCGTGCCGTGCACGTAGTTCACCAGCGCTCGCCACGCCTGGTTGCCCGCGTCCGCTGCCCGTCGGCGCGCTTCCGGTCGCAGGCCGCTTATCAGCCAGGCCCAGATGCGCGCACCGTCCTTGAGCAGGAAGAACGTGATGAACAGCATGAGGATTGCGCCGGCAAGGAACTCGGTCACGTACTTGCCGCCGCTCACCACGGTCCCAGCCACCAGCGCCTTGTGCTGGGAGATGTAGTGGAGCAGATCCTTGCTGAGCGTCCCCAGCCGCGCCGAGCTCAGATGGAACGGCGGACCGGCCAGGGAATGCCGGAGCTCGTTCGCCGTGTGCTGCACCTCGGCGAACAGCGCCGGGTACTGGTTGGCTATCTGATTGGTGATGAGCGTGATCGCACCGGCAATGACCACGAGCGCGATCAGGAGCATGCACCAGGTCGCCAGCAGCGGTGAGAATCCGAGCCGGCGCAGCCGGGCCGCCAGCGGCTGCAGCAGCGCGGTCAGCAGCAGGGCCGCGATCAGCGGCAGGATGACCAGCCGCAGGTCCACGGCCAGCCGGAAGGCCACGTAGATCACCAGGGCGGTCAGCAGCAGCCGCCACGACCAGGCGGCGACTTGCTGGAGCGCCCTCGGCACCTGCGCGTCGGGGGGCGGTGTGCCGTGATCGGCCGGACCGGCCGCGGACGTCTCGGGCGGGGCCGCCCCGGACCGGCCGCCGTTCCCGACGGGGCTGGTCACCACGCCTGTTCGCCACAGCCGGCGCAGTCCCGCGCGGATCCCGGCGGACGGCTCACTCCCCGGCGCCGCTGAGGCCCCGGGGTCGTCGTCTGCCGAAGGGCCGGTCATGGGGTACAAGCTACGGCAACAGCGGCGGGACCTGCGGCCGTGACCGGTCTGCTGGTCCCGCCTCCGCGCCTAGCCGAGTGCCGCGCTGCAGGTGGCTCCCCCGGCAGCGGCGTTGCCATGCGGCGGCAGGAGCATAGTTGGCTGCCGTGTCAGGCACGACCGTGCTGGTCTCGGGGTGAAAGATCACGCGGGGCCGTACGGGAGCCGTGCCGTTACGGGTGCATGGAACCAACTACCGTAGGGCCATGCACTCCTACCGAGAGCGTCTGTTCGCCCCGCCGCTGTGGTGGGTTACCGGGATGCTCACCATGCTCACCTTCGGCGCGATCGTCTGGACCGGCTTCGACCTCGGCATCACGCTCGCGGTCTTCGGCGCGCTGATCCTCGTCACCGCCGCGTTCTTGCTGAACTGGGGCCGGGTGAGCATCGAGGTGGCCGATGGCGTGCTCAGCGTGGGCCCTGACCGGCTGCCGCTCGCGGACGCGGGCGAGGTCGTTCCGCTGGACGAGCGCCAGTCGCGAGCGCTGCGAGGCCCGCACGCCGATCCGAGGGCGCACGTGCTCATCAGGCCCTACCTGCGATGTGCCGTGTACGTGGAGGTCACCCGGCCCGGAGCGGCCAGCCCGTACTGGCTGCTGGCGACGCGGCGGCCGGCGGAACTCGCGGCAGCAATCGAGAGTGCACGCCCCGTAGTCACGTCCGGTCCGCGGCCATGACATGATCGCGGTCAGCACCTAACGAGCCAGGCAACTCGGCTGCGGGCTGTCGCGGGAAGGACAAGCAGATGGCAGGCAAGCAGCGGGGCAGCAGCACGACCAGCCGCGCGGTGAGCGCGCTGGTCGGCGCGGGCGCGGCCTTCGCGGTTCGCAAGCTGCTGACCCTCGGCTGGAAGACGGTCACCGGCAAGGAGCCCCCGGAGCACCCGGAGGACCCGCAGGTAGCTCTCACCGAGGCGCTCATCTGGGGCGTCACGCTGGGGGCGGCGGTGGGCGCGGCGCGGCTGCTGGCAACCAGGATCACGACGCGGCGCCGGCCGAGCGAAGCCGACGAGGACTGACCAGGCGCCGCCGGCCAGCACCCATGTCCCTAGCGTGATGCCGTGCACGGGAACAACCGCTCCCGGCTGAGCTACAAGGTCGCCTACGCGATCCGCAACCCGGACCGGATCGCCGGGTACGTGCGCCGTCGTGGCCGGGACACCCTGCTCTGGCTCGCTACCCAGGACCACGTCAGCTACTACCGCGCGGTGATGCGTTCCGATTCGGGCCGGAGCAGCGACGCCGCCGTCGGCAGCGAGTCCCGCGAATCGTGGCTGCGGATCGGTCAGCTCCAGTTCGACTACCTGCTCGGCCACGGTCTCAAGCCGGGCATGCGGATGCTGGAGATCGGTTGCGGGAACCTGCGGGGCGGTCGCCTGTTCATCGACTACCTGGATGCCGGAAATTACTACGGCACCGACATCTCGCCCGACATCCTCCTCGCCGCGCAGCGCACGATCACGCAGTTCGGCCTGCAGCGGAAGCTGCCGCATCTGTCGCTGGTCGACGACCTGCGGCTGGAGTTCCTGCCCGACGAGTGCTTCGACGTCGTGCACGCACACAGCGTCTTCTCGCACTCGCCACTGCCGGTGATCGAGGAGTGCCTGGCGCACGTCGGCCGCGTGCTGGCCCCAGCCGGGTTCTTCGACTTCACCTTCGACCGCACGCAGGGCGCTGAGCACCAGGTACTCCGCGAGGACTTCTACTACCGGACCGAGACGCTGACCGGCCTGGCCGAGCGGTACGGCCTCGTCGCCCGCTTCATGGCCGACTGGGAGCAGACGGGGCACGCGCAGTCGAGGATCCGGGTGACCCGCCCGGGCTAGCGGCTGGTCACGCTCGCGCACCACACTGGTGGCAGCAGCTTACGGCGGGCAGAGAGGGGGGCGCGTGGCCGCGGAGCCCAGGGTGCTGGCGATGGTCCTCGCGGGCGGGGCGGGCAAGCGACTCGCCCCGCTGACCGCCGATCGGGCGAAGCCAGCCGTGCCGTTCGGCGGTCTCTACCGTCTCATCGATTTCGCGCTGTCTAACCTGGTCAACGCCGGGCTGCGGCGCATCTGCGTGCTGACCCAGTACAAGAGCCACAGCCTGGACCGGCACATCACCACGACCTGGCGGCTGTCCAGCCTGCTCGGCAACTACGTGACACCCGTTCCGGCCCAGCAACGGCTCGGCCCGCACTGGTACACCGGCTCGGCTGACGCCATCTACCAGTCGCTCAACCTGATCTTCGACGACCAGCCGGACATCGTCGCGGTCCTCGGGGCTGACCACGTGTTCCGGATGGATCCGCTGCAGATGATCGACCACCACGTCACGCACGGCGTCGGGGTCACCGTCGCCGCGATCCCGGTGCCGAAGGCGGAGGCGGCGGCATTCGGCGTCATCGGCGTCGCCGACGACGCGCGCACCATCGAGGCATTCCGGGAGAAGCCCGCCGACCCGCCGACCATGCCCGGCAGGCCGGACCTGGCGTACGCGTCGATGGGCATCTACGTCTTCAGCACCGACGTGCTCGTGGACGCGCTGCGCGAGGACGCCGCCGACGACAGCAGCCGCCACGACATGGGCGGCGACATCGTGCCGATGCTCGTCCGCCAGGGCGCCGCGCAGGTCTACGACTTCCTGGACAACAGCGTCCCCGGCGCGGACCCCCGCGACGCGGGCTACTGGCGCGATGTCGGGACGCTGGACTCCTACTTCGACGCGCACATGGACCTGTGCGCCGTGCACCCGGTGTTCAGCCTCTACAACGACAAGTGGCCGATTCTCACCCACGTGCCCAGCCAGCCGCCCGCCAAGTTCGTGCACGACTCCGGGGACCGGGTCGGCCGGGCCGTCAACAGCGTCGTCAGTAACGGGGTCATCGTGTCCGGCGGCCTGGTCCGCGAAGCGGTGCTGTCGCCAGGCGTCCGGGTGAACAGCTGGGCAAGGGTCGAGCGCGCCGTCGTCATGCACAACTCCAGGATCGGGCGGCACGCCGTCATCGAGAACGCGATCATCGACAAGAACGTGGACGTGCCCGAAGGCGTCCAGATCGGCGTCGACAAGGACCATGACCGGGCGCGCGGGTTCGTGGTCTCCGATGGCGGTGTCACCGTGGTCGGCAAGGGCCAGAAGGTAGCGGGGTGAGGCCGGCCGCGGCGCGGGCGGACCGGCTGCAGGTGGCCATGCTCACGCGCGAGTATCCGCCCGAGGTGTACGGCGGCGCGGGCGTGCACGTGGAGTACCTGGCACGATCCCTGACGGGCCTCGTCGACCTGACCGTGCACTGCCAGCGCGCGGACCGCGCGGCGGAGGCTCCGCTGCAGCCACCGGTCGTGCCGCACCGACCCTGGGACGTGCTCGCGGGCGCCAATGACGCGCTACGGGTGATCTCGACCGACCTGTCGATGACCGAGGCGGCGGGCGGCGCCCAGCTGGTCCACTCCCACACCTGGTATGCCAACCTGGCGGGCCACCTGTGCTCGTTGTTGTATGGCGTGCCGCACGTCATGACCGCGCACTCGCTCGAGCCGCTGCGGCCGTGGAAGGCCGAGCAGCTTGGCGGCGGTTACGCGCTTTCGAGCTGGTGCGAGCGAACCGCGATGCTGACGGCCGCTGCCGTCATCGCGGTGTCCAACGGGATGAAGGCAGACATCCTCGCGTCCTATCCGGAGGTCGATCCGGACCGCGTGCACGTGATCTACAACGGGATCGACGCGGACTTCTACCGTCCCGACCACGGGCGCGCCGTGCTCGATCGGCACGGCATCGACCCGGATCGGCCCACGGTGGTGTTCGTCGGCCGGGTCACCAGGCAGAAGGGGCTGCCGGCGCTGCTGCGGGCCGCCGGACGGTTTGATCCGGGCGTGCAGCTCGTGCTGTGCGCGGGCCAGCCCGATACCGCCGAGCTGCAGGCAGAGGTGACCGGGCTGGTCGACCGGCTGCGAGCGACCCGCGGCCGGGTGATCTGGATCCCCGGCATGCTGACCAAGGCCGAGGTGGTGCAGATCCTCAGCCACGCCACGGTCTTCGTGTGTCCGTCGGAGTACGAGCCGCTCGGCATCGTCAACCTGGAGGCGATGGCCTGCGGCTGCGCGATCGTGGCTTCGGACGTCGGCGGCATCCCCGAGGTGGTCGCCGACGGTGTCACCGGCCTGATCGTGCCGCCGCGCGACGAGGCGGCGCTGGCGGCGGCGATCAACGCGCTGGTCCGGGACCCGGGCCGGGCGGCGAGCCTCGGCGCTCGCGGGCGCGAGCGCGCGGTGGCCGAGTTCAGCTGGCCGCGGATCGCCGCCCAGACGGCAGACCTGTACGCCAGGCTGGCCGGGCGGTAACCTGGCCGCCGTAAGGCAGTTCGCGATACATCGTGACTTACGGGAGGCGTTGTGGTGACTGAGCCGATGGAGTCCGAAGCCGCGCTGCGGGTCGGCGACCGCGACCGGGACGCCGTCGTTCACCGGCTGCAGGAGGCCTTCGCCGAGGGCCGGCTCGACGATGAGGAATTCGATCACCGCACCAGGGCGGCGCTCACGGCGCGGCTGAGCAGCGACCTGGCCGTGCTGACGCAGGACCTGCCGGCGACGACGGCGACGGCTGTGGCCCGGCCGGTCGCGGCTGGCGCCGCCGGCGACCGCGCGCCTGGCCGGTTCGCGATCGCGTACAAGACCAGCATCAGGCGCGGCGGGCGCTGGCGGGTGCCAGCGCAGTTCCGGGCCATTGTGTACAAGGGCAGCGGCCACTTCGACCTGCGCGCCGCAGACCTCAGCGCGCCCGTGACCACGCTGTACGTCATCGCCTACAAGTCACGCATCGACGTGCTCGTGCCGCTCGGGGTGCGGCTGGAACTCGATGGCTTCGGCGTCAGCAAGCGCTGGTCGGCAGCGGAAGACCTGGAGAGCCGCCTGCCCGCCGATGCTCCGGTCGTGCACGTGCGCGGGATCGGCTACAAGGGCACGATCGAGGTCAGCACCAAGCCGCACGGTCCCGGCCAGTCCGGACCGCGTGCGCTGGCCTGACCGGAGTTGCGGCTAGCGAGCGCCGCGTCGCGGTCGGCTCAGGTGATCGAGCCGGCCGCCGCGCCCGTGACGCGGCCACCCCAGCGAGCCAGCTCGCCCTCGAGGTCGAGCGGCGCGATGAGCTCGCCGCTGGCTAGCTCCTGGTCCCAGGCCTCGGCCGGCACCCGCCACATGACCTCGAACTCGATACCGCTCGGGTCCTTGGCATACAGGGACTTGGACACCTTGTGATCGCTGGCGCCAACCAGCGCGCGGCGCCGCACGAGCCGGTCCCTGGTCTCGGCCAGCTCCGCGAGCGTGCCGACCTCCCAGGCCAGGTGGTACAGGCCGAGATAGGCTCCGCGCGGCGTCTCGCCGTGCGGGATCTCGAACAGGCCGAGGTCGTGATCGTTCGCGCTGCCAGGCGCGCGCAGGAACGCGGCCCGGCCGGGCATCTGCATGCGCACTTCGAGGCCGAGCGCGTCCGTGTAGAAATCGACGCTCGCTGCCACGTCCCGGACGTACAGGACAGCGTGGTTCAGGCGACGTACCGCCATCGTGCCTCACTCCTACTCGACTCTGCGAAGCATAAGGCGCCGCTGGCGCGGCACATTCCCGGTCGCGCCGCGGACCTGGGCCGGTGCCGCCGGTCAGGGCTGGCCGGCCGACTCGGTGACGGCCACCGGGCCGGTATAGACGCAGCGTGGCCGGATCGGGACGTTCCGCTCGTATTCCTCCATCGCATGCGCGAGCCAGCCAGCGGTCCGTCCGATGGCGAACATCGCCTCGCCCGCGCCACGGATCATCCCGGCCACGCCGACGAGGACGGCGAGCGCGAACTCGATGTTCGGATTGGGCAGTGCCCGGCGCCGTGCCTCCGCCGTCACCGCCGAGGCGATGGCCAGCCGCTCCGAGTCCGGCGCCAGCTCCGCGATGAGCCGCAGGAGCAGATTCGCGCGCGGGTCGCCGTCACGATAGACGAAGTGCCCGAAACCGGGCAGCTTCTCGCCGCGGCGGAGCACGTCGCCCACGACCCGCGGCGCGTCGGCTGGCGAGTCCGCGGCACCGAGCATGATCTCCGCGCCGAGCGCGGCGCCGCCGTGCAGCGCGCCGGTCATCGCGCCCAGGCCGGTCGAAACCACCGCGTACGGGTCAGCGCGCATCGACGCGGCCACCCTGGCCGCCAGCGTGGACGCGGCTAGCTCATGATCGGCCACCAGCACCAGCGCGGCGGAGATCACCCGGACCAGGCTCGCGGGCGCCGGCTCGTGGCACAGCCGGGTGGCAAGCCTCGCCGCGATCCAGTCGCCAGCACCGGCCAGCGACCCGCCCGGCTCGCTGGCCGTCTCGGCGGCTGTCGCCGGGGGCAGGGCATCCGTCATGCCGGCGATCAGCGCCATGCCGGCCGCGACGACCGCGGGCCGGTCCAGATGCAGCCGGAAAGGGTCGGTGACAGCCAGGGCTGGCACGATGACCTGGATGCGCTCGAGCGGCAGCGTGCCGGCCGGCAGGGCCGCCTGCGCGGCGCGGCCCGCGGCCAGCGCCGCCGGGGTGGCCGACCAGCGGCTCCTCGCGGCCGTATCGAAGTCATCCACGGCACGCGCGGACCCTGCGGTCACTGGACCCGAGCCGGGCAGCGCGCCGGTCCAGAGCAGCATCGCGACATCCTGAAAGCTGCATCGCAGGGCCAGGTCCGTCGCGTCGTAGCCGCGGTATCGCTGCGTCCTGCTGGTGATCTCGGTCAGCTCGGACTCGATGACCAGCTCGGCGCCGACCGTACGGCGCCGCGGCCGTCCGTGCCGGGCGAGCAGCGCCACCTCCTCGGCATCGAACAGGCTGGTCCGGCCGTCTGCATCCCGGCGCCGGGTCAGCACGCCGCGGCTAACGTAGGCGTAGAGGCTCGCTTGTTTGATGCCGAGCCGCTCGGCGGCCTCGGCAGCCCCGATCCACTCCGTCACGCTGCGCCTCCCGCCCGACGCTCAGATTGATTACAGTCAATATTGACACGTAACCCTCGCGACGATCAATAATGGCTAGTACCGCAGTTCCCGAGTCTGGAAGTGTCATCATGATCGCCGCCGCAGAGGCCGCCAGCGCCCGCCGCTCGCCGGCGGCGACAGTACCTGCTCCGGCGGCTGGCCAGCGATGCCTGGCGGCGCTTCGGCGGAGTCCACGGTGGCGGTAGTGAAGACTTGGCGGATGACCTGGTATCTCAGCTGCTGGACTAGTAGCAGACCCGGCACTTAGGAGATTCGGTGGCGATGACGAAGACACCCAGCGAGCGCGCGGAATTCCGACTGCCCGGCGGCGCCTCGGTGGACCTACCGGTCACGCCGACGACCGACGGCCCACCCGGCGCTGACATCAGCAAACTACTAGACAGCGCGGGCATGGTGACCTATGACCAGGGCTTCGGCAACACGGCGAACTGTAAGTCTGCGATCACGTACATCGACGGCGATGCCGGCATTCTGCGGTACCGCGGTTACCCGATAGACGAGCTAGCGGCGGGCTCGACGTTCACCGAGATCTGCTACCTGCTCATCTACGGAGAACTTCCAACCGCTGAGCAGCTCGCCGATTTCGACATGCGCATCCGGCGGCACACCCTGCTGCACGAGGATCTGCGGCGCTTCTTCGATGGCTTCCCCAGGGATGCTCACCCGATGCCGGTTCTCTCGTCCGCCGTATCTGCTCTGTCCACCTTTTACCAGGACTCGCTGAACCCCTTCGATTCCGACCAGGTCGACCTGTCGACGATCAGGCTGCTCGCGAAGGTGCCCGTCATCGCTGCCTACGCTTATAAGAAGTCCGCTGGCCAGCCGTTTCTTTACCCGGACAACTCTCTCGGCCTCGTCGCGAATTTCCTCCGGCTCACGTTCGGCTCTCCGGCCGAGCCGTACGTCGCAGACCCCGTTATCGTCGATGCGCTCGACAAACTTTTCATCCTGCACGCCGATCATGAGCAGAACTGCTCGACATCGACCGTCCGGCTTGTCGGGTCGTCGCACGCAGATTTGTTCGCCTCCGTGTCGGCCGGTATCAACGCGCTGTACGGGCCGCTGCATGGCGGAGCGAATCAGGCCGTGCTCGAGATGCTCGAATCCATCCGGGATGACGGCGGTGACGTCAATGCTTTCGTCCGAAAGGTCAAGGACCGGGTCGCCGGGGCGCGGCTTATGGGCTTCGGGCACCGCGTCTACAAGAACTACGACCCACGCGCCTCCATCATCAAGAAATTCGCCGACGAGATCCTGGTCAAAATGGGAAAGCGCGACGCGCTCCTGGATATAGCGCTCGATCTTGAGAGTGTCGCCCTGTCTGACGACTACTTTATATCTCGCAAGCTCTACCCGAATGTCGACTTCTACACCGGGCTTATCTACCGGGCGATGGGCTTCCCGACCCGAATGTTTACCGTGCTATTTGCGATCGGCCGACTACCGGGCTGGATCGCCCAGTGGCACGAGATGATCAACGATCCCGAGACCAGGATCGGCCGCCCCCGCCAGCTCTACACCGGCCCGCCGAAGCGCCCTTTCCTGCCCATCAGCCAGCGCTGACCAGCGGATCCGGATCGCCGGCAACCGCATCTTCCGGCCGCTAGCGCACTACGACGCGCCAGCGGCACCGCGCGACCTTCCCGCCTGCTGGCAGCCCGGCCAGCCGTAGCCAGCCCAGGACCAGCCGGGTCGGGTCGGTTAGCTGCCGATCTGGCGACGCCGCCGAGCCTGCCGCAGCCGGGCCCGCTGAGACGGCGATAGCAGCGCGTACGCGATCGCTGGAATCGCGATAGCCAGCACGATCACGCCGATCGCAAGCCACGGGTTGATGATGAACAGGATCAACCCGATGACGACGCCGATAATGCCATACCTGACATGCGGTGCCATGCAGGACTCCCTCCAGGGAACCGCGTTCCCTATGTCTACAAACTATCGCGCCCGCCTCGGTGTTCCGGTCAGCAGCGGGGATCAGCTCGGCTGAGCAGCGGGGGCGGCCGACCCGATGGGAGCAGATGGTAGATGATGGACATTGCGACCATCGGAGGCTCCCCATGACGTTCAACCTGCCGGTATCGGCCGAGGCCAACGAGCTGCTGGCCCGCAACCCGCTGGCGCTGCTGATCGGCATGCTGCTCGACCAGCAGGTGCCGCTGGAGAAGGCGTTCAGCTCGCCGTACGAACTGGTCCGCCGGCTCGGCCACGAGCCGAGTCCGGCCGAGCTCGCCGAGTTCGACCCCGACGCGCTGGCTGCGGTCTTTGCCGAGCACCCGGCCCTGCACCGGTTCCCGAGGGCGATGGCCGCCCGGACCCAGGATCTCGCGCGGCTCATCGTCGAGGAGTACGACGGCGACCCGGCCGCGGTCTGGACCGGCGCCGCGTCCGGCGCGGAGCTACGGGCCCGGCTGGCGAGGCTGCCGGGCTTCGGCGGCGCCAAGGCTCAGATCTTCGCCGCGTTGCTGGGCAAGCAGCTCGGCGTCCGGCCGCCCGGCTGGCGCGAGGCGGCCGGGCACTTCGGCGCCGAGGGCTCGCACTACTCGGTGGCCGACATCGTCGACGCGGAGTCGCTCGCGGCAGTGCGGGCCTATAAGAAGAACCTCAAGGCCGCGGCCCGGGCCGCCACTTCCTAGCGGTGACCATGGACATTCCCGCCACCGGAGCCGCACAGGTGCACATCCTGCAGGCGGGTTACGTGCGCGACGGCACCGACGGTCAGCGCGTCGCGAGCACCGTCACCCTCATTCAGGAGGGTAACGCGGCCGTCATCGTCGATCCGGGCATGGTCTCGTCCCGGTCGGGACTGCTGGCGTCCCTGGCCAGGCACGGCGTCGGGCCCGATTCCGTGACCGACGTGGTGTTCAGCCACCACCACCCGGACCACACGGTGAACGCGGCGCTGTTCCCGGCGGCCCGGATCCACGACCACTGGGCCATCTACGACGGCGACCTGTGGATAGACCGGGACGCCGACGGCTCCGCGATCAGCCCGTCGATCAGGCTGATCGCGACCCCCGGCCACACGCCGCAGGACATCACCACGCTCGCGGCGACTCCGGACGGAGTGCACGCCTGCACGCACGCCTGGTGGGCGTCCGACGGGCCGGCCCACGACCCGTTCGCCCCCGAACCGGCCGTGCTGGCGGCCAGCCGGGCGCGCATCCTGGCGGTGGCCAGCGTGATCATTCCCGGCCACGGCCCGGCGTTCGTGCCGGACGAGACGACGGCGCGCTGACAGCCCCCTCCCCCGCTGACCACCCGCGCGTGGCGCAGCCCGTCGGCCACGGCGGCCCGCAGCCTGCAGCCTGCAGCCTGCGGTCAGGCCACCTCGCCGCCCTTGACGTTGAACCCGGACAGGCAGATCGTCGCCAGCGCCAGGCAGACGGCAGTGACGACGATCCCGAGGCCGACCGCGGTGCCGACCGTCAGGTTGGGTTGCAGCGCACTGCTGTGCGCGATCGAGTTCGCGATCGCGAGGCTGTAGTGGTCGGCGGACAGCAAGCCGACGCCAGGGACCAGGCTGGCGAGCAGCCCTTCCCAGAGCAGGATGTACAGCAGCCCGATCGCCAGCGCGGGCCCAGGACTGACGACGGCCGTCAGCATGAGGAAGATCGCGTTGTAGATCACGGCCCCGGCCAGGGCCCCGACCAGCAGGCCGATGGTCAGCTTGCTGGCGGCGCCGGCGGCGATGGCGCTGGCGACGTAGAGGGGAATCCCCACGAACGCCACGGTCAGCGCGACGGCCGCCAGGTACTTGCTGAGCACGATGGTCCGGCGACTCACGGGCGTCGCCAGCAGATGAAGGATGCTGCCGTCATCGATCTCCGCGCCGAGCACGCTGCCGCCGACGATCAGGGCGGTCAGCGCCAGCAGGAGGTACCCGAGGATGCTCAGCACGTCGGGCGGCCAGGCAGTGCCCTTGGCGGTCGCTTTCAGCACCGCGGCGACGCCGATGAGCAGGATGGCCGGGAGCGCGAACAGAACCGCTCGCTTCCGGCTCATCGCCGCCCGGAGCGTCACCCGCAGGACGACGCCGTTCAGTAGGCCACGCATCGGTGCTGCAGCTCCCTCGTGTCTCCCGGTGCCAGTCATGATCAGGACGCCAGCAAGTAGGCGAAGACGCTTTCCAGCGACTCATCGCTCGGCTGCACCTGGGTGAGCCGGAGACCGGCCTCCCGGCTGATCCTGGCGATCTCCCTGGTGAAGGTCCCGTAGTCGGACGTGCGTACTTGCAGGCCGTGGGCTGTCAGTTCGACCGCGCTGACGGCGGGCCGCCCGATCAGCGCGGCGCCGAGCGCCCTGTCGTCCGACGACCGCACCAGGAAGACGTGCGGACGGTTGGTCATCAGCCGGCGGATCGCCCGGAAGTCACCGGACGCGGCGAGCCGACCGCCGACGATGACCTGGATGATGCCCGACAGCCGCTCGACTTCTTCCAGGATGTGGGAGCTGAACACGATGACCCGGCCCTGCTCTCCCTGCACGTGCAGCAGGTCCATCATGTGCAGCCGCTGTCGCGGGTCCATGCCGTTGAACGGCTCGTCCAGCAGCACGACCTCGGGATCGTGCACCAGCGCGGCCGCCACCTTGATCCGCTGGCGCATGCCCTTCGAGTAGGTCGAGATCTTCCGGTGCTGCGCCTCGGTCATCTCGAGCATGCTGATCGCCCGGCCGGCCGCAGCGTCAGGGGCGGGCAGTCCGTGCAGCTTCGCGCTGGCAGTGACGAACTCGGCGCCGGTCAGGAACGAGTACACCGAGTCGCGCTCGGGCACGACGCCTAGCTGGCGGAACATGTCCGGGTTGCGCCAGGTACTGCGCCCGGCCACCGTGATCTCGCCCCGAGACGGCACCAGGAACCCGGCGATCATGTGCATGAGGGTCGTCTTCCCGGCGCCGTTGGGGCCGAGCAGACCGGTTACGCCTGGGCCGATCGTCAGCGTGACGCCGTTGACGGCCACCACGTTCCCGTACCAGCGCGAGACGCCGCGCAGCTCGATGGTGGTCACGCGACACCAATCTTCCGGTACCTGAGGATCAGCCCCCCGACGGCGGCGATGGTGAGCGCGGCGAAGACCGCGCCGTAGACCGGGCCGTAGTGGCCAACGGTCGTTGCCTGGAGCATCTGGGCGGGTACCCGGACGCCGCGCGGTGCCTGCAGCCAGCGGAGCACGCCGCCGAGCAGCGTGAACGGACTGATGAGGCCGGCGAGGCTGGTCAGCGCGGACGGCTGGCCAGGCCCGGCCGGCCCGAAGGCCTGCTGTCCGGCCTGCGCCAGCGCGTGCGCCAGGATGTAGGAGAAGAACAGCGGGACTCCGGTCGCGCAGATCGCGAAGACCCGTCTGCCGGTGGTCGAGGCGAGCAGGAGGCCGAGGCTGGCGAGCAGCACCGCCCAGGCCGCGCCGTACAGCAGGCCGGGCAGCAGCCGGAGCGTCTGCTCCCACGCCTGGCCCGCGCCGTGCACCTGGCTGACATTGCCGATATACAGCAGCAACTCAGGGATCTCGACGATCGTCAGGACGGCCAGGGAGAGCGCGATGAGCTTGGCGACCGGATAGTCGATCCGGTGCATCGGCCGCGCGAAGTACAGCGGCAGCGTGTGGTTGCGCAGATCGGCGGAGAGCAGGTTGGGAGCCTCCAGCGCCACGAAGATCAGCACGGTCACCGTGCGCAGCGCGGGTATGTAGGCGTCGTAGCTCACCAGCGGCTGGCTGTGGGGATTGGTGGCCAGCGCGACGGCATTCACCGCGGCAGGCAAGCACAACAGCGCGAACAGCAGCGCCGGGAAGACCTTCGCCTTGCCGCCCCGGCCGAGGCCGAACGCGGCGCGGTAGCTGTGCCAGGTCAGCGCCTGCACGATGCGCCAGCGACCGAGCCGCTCCGCGTCGTAGCGCCGGTAGCCGATGTTGTGGATGACGCCGCCGTCGGCGGCGAGCGCTGGCTGCCCCGCGGCAGCTTCAGCTTCAGCGGACACCGGCGGCTCCCGTCGGCTGCGAGCCGGGCATAGCCGGGGCCACCGAGACCGCCGGGTCCGCCGGGGCGGCCGGGGCGTCGCGGAACAGTTCCTCGACTTGGTGCCTGCGCTGCTCCATCCGGCAGAGCGGCAGGCCCAGGTCCGCCACGCTGTCGCGAACGGCGTCGTAAGTCGCGTCGCCAGCGAGCTGAACCAGCAGGCCGCGCTGGAATCGAACCGGGCCGAGCCCGCGCCTGGCCAGCTCGGCCTGCAGCAGTTCGATGCCGTCGTCGACCTCCACCAGCAGCGCGGCGGTCGCTCGCGTCACCGAGCTGACCGAGTCGGCGCGCAGCAGGCAGCCCGCGTCGATCGCGACCAGGTGATCGCAGATCTGCTCGATCTCGCCCAGCAGGTGCGAGGCGACCAGGATCGAGATGCCGAACTCCGAGCCGATCTTCGCGATGAGGTCGAGCATGGCCGTGCGGCCGGCCGGGTCCAGCCCGTTGGTCGGCTCGTCGAGCAGCAGCAGCCGCGGGTCACCCACCAGCGCCTGCGCCAGCTTGACCCGCTGCTTCATGCCGGTTGAGTAGGTGCCGATCTGCCGGTACCGCTCCTCGTACAGCCCGACGTGCCGCAGCGAGTCAGCCGCGCGCTCCTTGGCGGCCGTCGGCGGCAGCCCGGACATGCGCCCCAGGTGGGTGACCAGTTCGGTCGCGGTCACGTCCGGCGGCAGGCAGTCGTGCTCGGGCATATAGCCGGTCAGCGACCGGATCGCAAAGCCGTCCCGCACGCAGTCGTGTCCGAGCACGAAGGCGCGACCGCTGGTGGGCTCGAGCAGCCCGAGCAGGATCTTGATGAGCGTCGACTTGCCGGCCCCGTTCGCGCCGATCAGCCCGGTGATACCGGGCCAGATCGTCACGGTCAGGTCGGCCAGCGCGGTCACCGTCAGGCCGTATCGCTTCGTGAGGCCGCGGGCCTCGATGACAGCGCCGGATTCCGGCTGGCCTGCCTGGTCCCGCGTCGTCGCGGGTTGTGCGATCACTGTCCCTCCGTGTCCGGCCGACCATCCGCCGCATCGTTGTCGCGTGCCGCGCACGCGGGTGTGAGCCAGCGGCCCCCGGGCCGGCCACGACCATGTTCCCAGCCGGGCCCGGTGACCACATCAGCCGTCAGGCTGATCCGGCTACCCCGTCCAGATGACGGCCGGCCAGTCATCGCCCGGCGAGCCGTCTGCTCACCGACCCGCCGCGTATCCCTGCATGCCCCGCGGGTTCGCGGCCGCGTACAGGAATCCGCGCGCCCGGCCAACCGCGCTGACGCGGCCCAGTGACCACGGCGGCCGGACGTCCACGTCGTGCCCGCGAGCGCGCAGGCCGGAGATGACGTCCTCGCCCGCGCGCGATTCGATGGCCAGCGACCGCGGCTTCGACCAGCGCGGGTAGAACGACGACGGGAAGTGGTCGGTGTGGAAGGCTGGCGCGTCGATCGCTTCCTGCAAGTTCATCCCGTGCACGGCGTGGTTGAGGAAGAACGCCATCGTCCACTGATCCTGCTGGTCCCCGCCGGGCGTTCCGAAGGCCAGGTACGGTGCGCCGTCGCGCAGCGCAAGGCTCGGGCTGAGCGTGGTCCGCGGCCGCCTGCCCGGCGCCAGCGTGCTGGCCAGCCCCGGCGTGAGCGTGAACATCTGCGCGCGGGTGCCGAGGCAGAATCCGAGGCCGGGGATGACGGGCGAGCTCTGCAGCCAGCCACCGCTCGGCGTCGCCGCGACCATGTTGCCGAACCGGTCGGCCACATCGAGGTGGCAGGTGTCGCCGGGACCGCTGGTGCGCAAGGTCGGCTCGCC
>JASHQA010000052.1 GCA_030037785.1 Streptosporangiaceae bacterium | reverse complement strand
TGCTCGTAGCCTCGCTGGTAGCCCTCGTCCGCGGCAAACTCGTCGCGCCGGTAACCCGCCGCGTGGTCCTGCGCCCCGTAGTCGTCGCCGCTCGGCTGACCCGCCGAGCCGTGGCCGCCCCCGTAGTAATCTGCGGGTCCGGACTCACCACGGCCGTAATCCGCCGCCCCCTGGCCCCCGCGGCTGTAGCCCGCCGTGGGCCTGGCCGCGTAGTCGTCCGGGCTGCCTGGCGCGCCTGCTCGGGCTGGCTCGCTCCCGTCCGGCCCGTAATACCAGTCCGAGTCCGATCCGCGGTCCGTACCCTGCCGGGCTCCGCGCACCGGCGCGCGCCCGCGTCCTTGCGGGGTCGGCCCGCGCTCAAGGATCGCGATCATCCGGCCGAGATCCGCCATCGGGAGCCGGAATGTGCCCGTGCACATCCCGGCCTGCCAGATGCTAAAGACCGCTACCCCGGTGTCGGCGTACCAGCTCAGCCGCATGCTCCGTGAGTTCCCACGGACATCGAAGAAGACCTCGCCCAAGCGAGGCAGCGGTGCTGCATCAGACACAAATACCTACCTTATCGTGGCATGAAGCATGCCATCTGTCGCACTAATGATTACTTAGTGTGACCTAGCGCACGCATCGCGGCGCGGAGTGGCCGGTACACCGGCCCGCCGGCAGCCCAGCACACGACCCTGACCAGGCGGATTCATGATCCCGGCTGCGCGACGGCACCGGCAGGTGACATGATTATCCGGCGCGCGCTCGGCGGCTTCGCGGGCCGACGAGTCCGGTACGCAAACTACCCGTCGGGAACATCACGTCGGCGCGACGCGTTGCACGATGCGACGGGGCAATTGTCGTAGCGCGCGAGAAATCTTCGTCTAGCTAGACCCTACCGCGTCCGGCGGGTCCGCTGAACGATGGCGAGCGGTGAGCGCTAGCAAGGCACGGAACATCGCACTACCTGATGTGACCAGTTGAGATTCGCATGTTTGACGGACTACGTGGGACTTACGCGCTGTGGTCGCCGACGACCACGGCCAGCCGGCTGAGGAGAGCTATTCATGTCTGAGGTACGCCGCCAAGCTGCCCTGCTGCAACGGCCGAACTGGGGCTGGCAAGACGAGGCTGCGTGCAGGGGACGGGACGTCGTGCTCTTCTTCGGGCCAGACGGAGAGCGCCAGCCTGAGCGGGAGATCCGCGAGCGCAAGGCCAAGGCGCTCTGCGCGGCTTGCCCGGTCCGGGCCGAGTGCCTCACCTACGCGATCGCACGGCCGGAGAAGTATGGCACGTGGGGCGGCCTGAACGAGGACGAGCGCTCGTCCGAGCGCCGTCGCCGGATGCGCCGGGCCAACGCCGCCTGATCTCAGGGTCCCTCCGATGGTCTGCGCCAGCTGCCGGTCTCAGCGACACGAGGACTGTCGCGGCGGTAGCTGGTGCGACTGCCAGCATCAGCCGCCGACCCGGTCTACCGAAGAGCGGCTCGGCTGGATCCGCCAGGGCTAGCGCTGGCCAGCTTGCGGCGGGCGCCGCAGCCCGCAGCGACCTTGTGACTTGTCTCACAAGGTACCCAGCAGTGCTCGGCCGGCGATGGCTGGACCCGATAGGCTGCCAGGGCGAGCCGACTGTCGCGAGGAGGACCTCAGCGAGATGGAAACGCTAGCCGCGGACGCCGCTGAGGCGCTGGCCGGCGCGCCCGCTGACGAGGTCATAGCGTGGGCGGCGCGCACCTTCGGCCGGCGGATCTGCATCACCTCGTCCATGACCGACGCCGTGGTCGTCAACCTGGTGTCCAAGCACCTGCCTGGCATTGACGTGCTGTTCCTCGACACCGGTTACCACTTTCCGGAGACGCTCGGAACACGCGACGCCGTCTCCGCCGGGTACCCGGTCAACGTGCGCAACGTCACGCCGCCGACGACGGTCGCCGAGCAGGACGCCGAGCTTGGCCCGCGGCTGTACAGCCGGAACCCAGACTTGTGCTGCTACCTGCGCAAGGTGGTGCCGCTCGAGGCGGCGCTGGCCCCGTACGACGCATGGTTCACCGGCGTCCGCCGCGAGGAGACCGAGGCCCGCACCGACACCAAGGTGGTCGAGTGGGACGCCAGGCGCCAGATGGTCAAGGTCAATCCCATCGTCGAGTGGACGCAGCAGCAGGTCGAGGACTACATCGCCGCCAACAACATCCTGGTCAACCCGCTGCTCTTCGACGGCTACCCATCCATCGGCTGCCGGACCTGCACCGCGCGAGTCGCCGACGGCGCCGACCCGCGCAGCGGGCGATGGGCGGGCACCGCCAAGACCGAGTGCGGCATTCACTCCTGACCCCCAGACGGGGCGCAGCCCGGCCGGGCGAGTTCTGCTTGCGGCACCGTCCGATTAGGGTCAGATTATGATGACCCCCGGCCGACATGCCACGCACGAGGTGCGCAATCAGGTCCCGGCGCTGGCGGACTACGACGTTTCCGGCGATCCGGCGCTGATCGCTGGCCTGCACCGGGAGGGCGGGGGCTGGGCTGAGGCCGAACTGCACGAGCTCGGCACCCTGGCCGGGGCCGCCAGCACGCAGGAGCACGCCCGCCTCGCCAACGTGTACAAGCCCGTGCTACGGACGCACGACTCCCGTGGCTACCGGGTCGACGAGGTGGACTTTCACCCCTCCTGGCACTACCTGATGAGCACCGCGGTCAGCCACGGCTTGCACGCCGCGCCGTGGGCGGACGCTCGGCCGGGAGCGCACGTGGCGCGAGCGGCCAAGTTCGTGGTGTGGACGCAAGCCGAGGCCGGTCACGGCTGCCCGATCTCGATGACTTACGCGAGCGTGCCGGCCATCCGCCACGCACCGGACCTCGCCGCGAGCTACGCGCCGCTGCTCGCGGCGCCGGTCTACGACCCCAGCCTGAGAGCCCCGCTGACGAAGGCGGGCCTGCTGGCGGGTATGGCCATGACGGAGAAGCAGGGCGGCTCCGATGTCCGCGCCAACACGACCACCGCGACGCCCGCCGACGACGGCAGCTACCTGCTGACCGGCCACAAGTGGTTCTGCTCGGCGCCGATGGGCGATCTGTTCCTGGTGCTTGCCCGCGCACCTGAAGGCCTGACCTGCTTCCTGCTGCCGCGAGTGCTGCCCGACGGCAGCAGGAACGCGATGTACCTGCAGCGCCTGAAGGACAAGCTGGGCAACACCTCCAACGCCTCCAGCGAGGTCGAGTACGACCACGCGGTGGCCTGGCGCGTCGGGGAGCCTGGCCGCGGCGTGCGAACGATCATCAACATGGTCAGCGCGACGCGGCTGGACTGCGTGCTCGGCAGCGCTGCGGCCATCCGCCAGGCGACCGTGATCGCTGCTGACTACGCCTGCCGGCGCCGGTCCTTCGGCGCCAGCCTCATCGACCACCCGGCGATGACCAGCGTCGTCGCGGATCTCGCGCTCGAGTCTGAGGCCGCAATCACGCTGGCCCTCCGGCTGGCGGGCGCCGCCGACCGCGCCGCCCGCGGTGCCGCCATCGAGGCAGCGCTGCTGCGGGTCGCGCTGCCAGCCGCAAAGTTCTGGGTGTGCAAGCGCACCCCGCTGATCACCGCGGAGGCGCTGGAGTGCCTCGGCGGGAACGGCTACGTGGAGGACTTCTCGGCCCTGCCCCGGCTGCTCCGCGACGCGCCGCTCAACTCCATCTGGGAGGGCTCTGGCAACGTCACCGCCCTGGACGTGCTGCGCGCGCTGACCAGGGAGCCGGACTGCGCCGACGCGCTGCTTGCCGAGGTCGACCTCGCGGCCGGCGACGCCAGGGTCGCCGCGGCGGCCGATCAGCTGCGCGCGGAGCTCAAGGCAGCGGCCGCCCCGGACGCGCAGCGCGACGCGCGCAGGCTGGCCAGCCACGTCACCCTGACGCTGCAGGCCGCGCTGCTGGCCAGGCACGCGCCCGCCGCGGTCGCCGACGCCTTCGCCAGCACCAGGTTGCAGCCCGCCGCCGCGGGGGCGGGACCTGCGGCACCGTTCGGGGCCCTGCCCCGCGGCCTCGACCTGCCCGCCATCCTGGCCAGGGTCGCGCCAGGGGCCGGCCCGGTGGCTACTGGCAGGTAAGGTCAACGGATGCGCGTCTGGCCGGGAGCTGCCTATCCACTCGGCGCGACCTGGGATGGGTCAGGGACGAACTTCGCCCTGTTCTCCGAGGCGGCCGAGCGGGTCGAGCTGTGCCTGTTCGACGAGGCAGGTACCGAGACCCGGCTCGAGCTGACCGAGGTCGACGGGTTCGTCTGGCACTGCTACCTGCCGGGCGCGGGTCCCGGACAGCGCTACGCCTATCGCGTCACCGGCCCCTACGACCCGCGCAGGGGCCACCGCTGCAACGCAGCCAAGCTGCTGCTCGACCCGTACGGCAAGGCCGTCGACGGCCTGGTGCGGTGGGACGACGCGCTCCTCGGCTACCGGCCGGACGCGCCGGACCAGCCGAGCGGCACCGACAGCGCGCCGTTCATGCCGCGCAACGTGGTGGTCAACCCCTACTTCGACTGGACGGGTGACCGGCAGCTCCGCACCCCGTATCACCAGACGGTGATCTACGAAGCGCACGTGCGCGGCCTGACGATGCGTCACCCGCAGGTACCGCCCGAGCTGCGGGGCACCTACGCGGGCCTCGCCTCGCCGCCGGTGATCGAGCACCTGACCAGGCTCGGGGTTACCGCGATCGAACTCATGCCGGTGCACCAGTCCGTGCCCGAGCGCGCACTCGCCGCGCGCGGCCTGACCAATTACTGGGGCTACAACACCATCGGGTTCTTCGCCCCGCACAACGGCTACTCCGGAACAGCAGAGCCGCACGGCCAGGTGGCTGAGTTCAAGTCCATGGTCAAGACGCTGCACGCCGCGGGCATCGAGGTCATCCTCGACGTCGTCTACAACCACACGGCGGAGTCCGGTGCGCAGGGCCCCACCCTCAGCTTTCGCGGTATCGACAACGCCGCCTACTACCGGCTGGACGACGCAGACCCGTCCCGCTATCTCGACTACACCGGCTGCGGGAACAGCCTCAACGCGCGTCATCCGCACGCGCTGCAGCTGATCATGGACTCGCTCCGGTACTGGGTTCTGGACATGCACGTGGACGGCTTCCGGTTCGACCTGGCCGCCGCGCTCGCCCGCGAGCTGCACGAAGTCGACCGGCTGTCCGCCTTCTTCGAGCTGGTACAGCAGGACCCGGTGGTGTCCCAGGTCAAGCTCATCGCCGAGCCGTGGGACGTCGGCGCGGGCGGCTACCAGGTCGGCAAGTTCCCGCCACTGTGGACGGAGTGGAACGGGAAGTACCGCGACACGGTCCGGGACCTGTGGCGCGGCCGACCCGCGACGCTGCCGGACTTCGCGTCCCGGCTAGCGGGCTCATCCGACCTGTACGAGACCAGCGCGCGCCGACCAGTAGCGTCGATCAACTTCGTTACCTGCCACGACGGCTTCACGCTCGGCGACCTGGTGAGCTTCGACCGCAAGCACAACGAGGCGAACGGCGACGACAACCGTGACGGCACGGACGACAACAGATCCTGGAACGGCGGCACCGAGGGCCCGACGGACGATCCGGCCGTCACCGAGCTTCGGGCCAGGCAGACGCGCAACTTCCTGGTGACGCTGTTCTGCTCGCAGGGCGTGCCGATGCTGCTGGCCGGCGACGAGGTCGGCCGGACCCAGCTCGGTAACAACAACGCCTACTGCCAGGACAACGAAACGTCCTGGATCGACTGGGAAGCCGCCGGCAAGCACGCGGACCTGCTGGAGTTCACCTGCTCGCTGATCGCACTGCGCCGCGAGCATCCGGTCTTCCGCCGACGCCGGTTCTTCAGTGGCGCCGATCTCCGCGACATCACCTGGCTCACCCCGGCCGGCGCCGAGATGACGGTGACCGACTGGGGCTCGGACGCGCGGGCGCTCGCCGTGCTGCTCAATGGCGATGCCATCACCGAGCCAGGGCCGCGCGGCGAGGCCATCGTCGACCAGAGCTTCGTGCTGCTGTTCAACGCGGCCGACCAGCCGGTCACCTTCACCCTGCCGGACGCGAGCTCTGCGCCGTGCTGGGAAGTGGTGGCCGACACCGCCAGCACGGCACCGGCCGGTAGCGATCCGCGCCCGCCGGCCAGTCGGCTCACCGTGGCCAGCAGGGCCGTCGTCGTGCTGCGAGCCGGAACCGCCGCCGGGGCCGGCACGCCCACCTCAGCTGCATAGCCGGCCCGGCTGCCGCGTGGCTCGCGCGCGGTCTGGTTAACTGCTGGCCGTGCGCCAGATCCACCCGGTCCACGGGCCTGATCTCCCGCCCGCCCCCAAGGCCGCCGCGGGACCGCTGCCAGCCGCGGTCGCCCAGCTCGCCCTCTTGTACGGGACCGGATCCCCGCCAGCGCCGGCCGGAAGCAACGTGCGCGGCTGGGTGCGCGCGAACATGGTCGCCAGCGCAGACGGGGCCGTCACGCTGGACGGGCGGTCGGGCGGCCTGTCCGGGCCCGCCGACAAGACTGTGTTCACGGTGCTGCGCAGCCTCGCCGACGTTGTGCTCGTCGGCGCGGGCACGGCCAGAACGGAGCGTTACGGGCTGGTCCAGCCGGACCAGATCTGGGCTCAGCTCCGCCCGGACCGGGCTGCGCTGCCGCCCGTCGCTGTGGTGACTGCCAGCCTCGACCTGACCGGCTGCGAGCGGCTGCTGACCGCGCCGCCCGGCCCCTCGCAGACCATCGTGATCACGGCCGCCGCGGCGCCGGCCGCGCGCAAGGCTGCGCTTTCTGGCCGCGTCCGTGTCATCGAGGCTGGCACGCACCAGGTCGACATCGGCGCCGCCATCCGTCAGCTCGTCAGTCTCGGGTACGCCCGCATCCTGACCGAGGGCGGACCCACGCTGCTTGGGCACCTGTCCGGCGCGGGGCTGCTCGACGAGCTCTGCCTGACAACGAGCCCGGTGCTGGCGGGCGGGTCCGCGGCCCGGATCCTCGCCGCGCCGCCAGCCTCCGGCCGCACTGCAAGCCCGCGCAGGCTGTCGCTCGCGCACGTGCTGGCCGATGACGACTTTCTGTTCTGCCGTTACCTAGCCGGATAACCGCACAACCTGGAGACCCCATGCCACTGCACGCGAAGGTCGACGAGACACACGGGACCGCCGAACTCGACATCAACCCGTTCTGCACCGAGGTCGAGCACGCCGTGCCCCGCCACCAGATTCCCGCGCAGCCCATGCCACCCGACGTGGCGCTGCAGCTGATCAGGGACGAGCTGATGCTGGACGGCAACGCCCGCCTCAACCTCGCCACGTTCGTGACGACGTGGATGGAGCCGCAGGCCGAGCAGCTGATGACCGAGTGCTTCAGCAAGAACATGATCGACAAGGACGAGTACCCGCAGACCGCAGAGCTAGAACGGCGCTGCGTCAACATCCTGGCCCACCTCTGGCACGCGCCGACCGCCGCCGATCCGGACGCCGCGGCGACCGGCTGCTCGACCACGGGCTCCAGCGAGGCGTGCATGCTCGGCGGCCTGGCGCTGCTGTGGCGCTGGCGGGCACGGCGCGGCACGACGGGACCTGCCGCGCGGCCGAACCTGGTGATGGGCGCCAACGTGCAGGTGTGCTGGGAGAAGTTCTGCCGGTACTGGCAGGTGGAGCCGCGCCTGGTGCCGATGGAGCCGGGCCGGCTGCACCTGACCGGCGAGCCGGCCGTGGCGCAGTGCGACGAGAACACAATCGGCGTGGTAGCCGTGCTGGGCTCCACCATGGACGGCAGCTACGAGCCGGTCGCCGAGATCGCGACCGCGCTGGACGACCTGGAGCAGCGCACGGGGCTGGACATTCCCGTGCACGTGGACGGCGCATCCGGCGGCTTCGTCGCGCCTTTCCTGGCGCCCGATCTGGCCTGGGATTTCCGGCTGCCACGCGTCGCCTCGATCAACACCTCTGGGCACAAGTTCGGCCTCGTCTACCCGGGTGTCGGCTGGGTGGTCTGGCGGGACGCCGCGGCGCTGCCGGATGACCTGATCTTCCGGGTTAACTACCTGGGCGGTGAGATGCCGACGTTCGCGCTGAACTTCTCCCGGCCGGGCGCCCAGGTCGCCGCCCAGTACTACAACTTCCTCCGGCTCGGCTTCGACGGCTACCGCGAGATCCAGCTGACCTGCCAGCGGGTCGCCACCTACCTGGCTGGCCAGATAGCCGCGATGGGTCCGTTCGAGCTGCTCTCCGACGGCACCGACCTGCCCGTGCTGGCCTTCCGGCTCGCCGACCCGCAGGGTGCCGGGTACACCGTCTTTGACGTGTCCGAGCGGCTACGGCTGCGCGGCTGGCTCGTGCCGGCCTACACGTTCCCGGAGAACATGCAGGACACCGCGGTGCTGCGCATCGTGGTGCGCAACGGCTTCAGCACCGACATGGCCGACCTGCTGCTGGCTGATCTGCGGGGGCAGGTCGCCGCCTTGAAGGCGGCGCCGCAGCGGCCGATACCGCTGCTGCCCGAGGGCCGGCGCGAAGCATTCGCGCACTAGCCCAGCGGCGTCAGGCTCCGCGGCGGAGGATCGACCCTGGCGTCTGCCGCAGCCGCTCGAGCGCCTCTTCGAGGATCGCGGCACCGTCGGTGTCGTTGCGCCGCTCCTTCACGTAGGCCAGGTGGGTCTTGTAGGGCTCGGCGTGCGGCGGGGCTGGCGGGTTGGTCTCGTCCTGGCCGGCGGGCAGACCACAGCGCGGGCAGTCCCAGAACTCGGGAATCGCGGCGTCGGAAGCGAAGCTCGGAATCGTCTGGTGCCGGTTACAGCACCAGAAGGACACGCGCACCCGAGGGGCTGCCTCGCCTCTCTCCGCCTCACCCATGGGCCCGGCTCCGACCCGGCTGCCCCGAATGGCGTTGCCACTACTCACTGCTCACCCCTCGGTCACGACACACCAGCCACAGCCGCCTGGCTGCGGCGGCCAATCAGTGCTTGTCCAGGATCCCCAGAACGACGATCGAGATGAACCAGATGATTCCGGTCACGATGGTGATCCGGTCGAGGTTCCGCTCCACGACGGACGACTGCCCGAGCGATGACGAGATGCCGCCACCGAACAGGTCCGAGAGTCCGCCGCCCTTGCCCTTGTGCAGCAGCACAAGCAGCACCATCAGCAGGCTTGTGATGATCAAGATCACAGAGAATGCGATAGTCACTGCGGTTACTCGTCTCCATATGTGCGACGGCGCCGGCTTGTGCCGCGCCGGGCGTTCACCGGGAACTCGGCCCCCGTGCGTCACGGTACCGGCAGATCCGGACGAACTCGCTGGCATCCAGGCTAGCGCCGCCTACCAGCGCGCCGTCGACGTCGGGCTCGGCCATGATCGCAGGCATGGAGTCGGCTTTAACCGACCCGCCATACAGGATACGCGTACTGTCGGCCACTGCGTCCCCGTGTAGGGCGGAAATCCGGCCCCGCAGGGCGGCGCATACCTCCTGCGCATCGCCCGGCGTCGCTACCTCGCCGGTGCCGATGGCCCAGACAGGCTCATAGGCGATGACCAGCGCGGCGGCCTGGCCGGCCGACAGGCCCGCCAGGCCGCCGTCTAGCTGGGCCAGGGTGTACTCCAGGTGCCGGCCGCCCTGCCGCACCGCCAGCGGCTCGCCCACGCACAACAGCGGGGTCATCTCGGCCTGCAGGATGGCCCGGATCTTGGCGTTGACCAGCGCATCGTCTTCGTGGTGGTACTGCCGCCGCTCGGAGTGGCCGGCCAGCACGAACTGACAGCCCAGCTTCGCTAGCATGCGGGCCGACACGTCACCGGTATACGCGCCGTCGGGGTGCGGGGAGACGTCCTGGGCCCCGAACCGCAGCTTGAGCCGGTCGCCGTCGATCAGGGTCTGCACGCTGCGCAGCGCGGTAAACGGCGGCAGCACCGCGATGTCCGTCGCGGTGAAGTCCTTGTCGACGAGCGCGAAGCCGAGCTTCTGGGTGAGCGCGATGGCTTCGAAGTGGTTGTTGTGCATCTTCCAGTTGCCGGCGATCAGCGGCTTCCTGGCGGCGGGCGCGGGCACCCGGCTACCCCTCGCCGTTGGCGAGCGCCGCCAGGCCAGGGAGGGTGTGGCCCTCCAGATATTCCAGGCTCGCCCCGCCGCCGGTGGAGATGTGGCTGAAGGCGTCCTCGGGCAGCCCGAGGCGGCGGATCGCGGCGGCCGAGTCGCCACCGCCGACCACCGTGAAGCCGGGCAGCTTGCTGATTGCCTCGGCCACCGCCCTGGTCCCGGCCGCGAATGCCGGGAATTCGAACACACCGACCGGACCGTTCCAGAACACGGTGGCGGCGTCGGCGAGCTTCTCGGCGTACAGCAGTCGGGTAGCCGGTCCCATGTCCATGCCCTCCCGGTCGGCGGGGAACGCCGTCACCGGGTACACCGCGTGATCGGCGTCGGCCGCGAACCCGGTGGCCCCGACCAGATCCACCGGCAGCACCAGCTCGACGCCGCGGGCCTTCGCGGCGGCCATGACGCGCCGGACATCGTCGATCCTGCTGGCTTCGAGCAGCGAGTTGCCGACCTCCAGGCCCTGGGCGGCCAGGAAGGTGTACGACATGCCGCCACCGATGAGGATCCGATCGGCCTTGCCGAGCAGGTTCTCGATCACGCCCAGCTTGTCCGACGGCTTGGCGCCCCCGAGTACCACCACGTACGGCCGCGCCGGATTGCTGGTGAGCTTCTCCAGCACCGCCACCTCGGCCTGCACCAACTCGCCCGCGGCGTGCGGCAGCAGCGCGGGCACGTCATACACGCTGGCGTGCTTGCGGTGCAGCGCGCCGAAGCCGTCGGCCACGTACACCTCAGCCAGCGCCGCGAGCCTGGCGGCGAGCTCAGCCCTGGTCGCGTCGTCCTTGCTGGTCTCGGCCGGCTCGAACCGGATGTTCTCCAGCAGCGCCACATCGCCGTCTGCCAGGCCCGCCGCGGTCGACCGGGCCGAGTCCCCTGATACGTCGCTGGCCAGCGGGACAGGGCAGCCGAGGAGCCGGGACAGCCGGGCCGCTACCGGGCCCAGGGAAGGGCCACCGGCCGCCCGCTCGGCATAGGTGTCGCCCTTCGGCCGCCCGAGATGAGCCGTGACCAGCACCCGGCCACCCCGTTCCCGGAGTTTGCTGATCGTCGGAACGCTCGCGCGGATCCGGCCGTCGTCGGTGATCGTCGTGCCGTCCAGCGGGACGTTCAGGTCGGCCCGCAGCAGCACGACCCGGCCGGTGACGTCCAGCGAATCGAGGCCCTTCATCGCGCAGTCAGCACTCCTTTGCCCTAGCGGTCACCGCATCGGCTCGTTCTCTGCGACCTGCCGCCGGAACCCTATCGGACACCGCAGCGGGTGCCCCGCGCCACTACGGCACCAGCATGTCTGCCGTCAGCCCGGCCTCGGTGCCCGGTATGCCCAGCTCGATGGCCCGCCGGTCGGCGAGCGCGAGCAGGCGCCTGATACGGCCCGCGATCGCGTCCTTGGTAAGGGCTGGCTCGGCAAGCTGGCCGAGCTCCTCCAGGCTCGCCTGCCGGTGCTTGATGCGGAGCTGGCCGGCCATGATCAGGTGATCCGGCGCGTCCGCCCCGAGGATCTCCAGCGCGCGCTCGACCCGGGCTCCGGCCGCCACCGCTGCCCGCGCGCTACGGCGGAGGTTGGCGTCGTCGAAGTTAGCCAGCCGGTTCGCGGTAGCCCTGACCTCGCGGCGGATCCGGCGCTCTTCCCAGGCCAGCACGCTATCGTGCGCCCCCAGGCGGGCCAGCAGGGCGCTGATCGAGTCACCATCCCTGACGACGACGCGGTCGACGCCCCGGACGTCGCGCGCCTTGGCATGGATCTTGAGTCGGCGGGCGGCACCAACCATCGCCAACGCAGCCTCCGGACCAGGACACGTCACCTCCAGCGACATCGACCGGCCCGGCTCGGTCAGGCTGCCGTGCGCCAGGAAAGCGCCCCGCCACGCGGCCTCGCAGTCGCAGGTGGGTCCGGAGACAACCTGCCGCGGCAGCCCACGGACCGGCCGGCCGCGGCTGTCGATGAGCCCGGTCTGCCTGGCCAGGCTCTCCCCCTCTGTCTGCACGCGCACCAGATACCTGTTCCCCTTGCGCAGTCCGCCGGGCGCGAGCACGACGAGCTCGGACGCGTGCCCGAACACCTCCGCGATGTCCTTGCGCAGGCGGCGTGCCGCCGCTCCGGTGTCCAGCTCGGCTTCCACGACGATGCGGCCCGCCGCGAGGTGCAGCCCGCCCGCGAACCGCAGGATTGTCGACACCTCGGCCTTGCGGCAGCACGGCTTCAGCACGGTCACCCTGCTCAGCTCGTCTTTGACCAGGCTGGTCAGCGCCATGTGCTCAATCCCCCTCGAAGATCTGCGCGAACGCGCCCGCGAGCCGCAGCGGGTCGTGCCGCGGTGATCCGTCCGTGACGGCCAGGTCGGCGAGCACCAGCCTGGCGCCGAGACGGCCAGCGGCCTCTTCCAGTTCCGCGGCGGAATCCCTGGCCGCGGTGCGGTCCGCGAGCACCACGTCGATGGCCAGCCCCGGGGCATGATCCGCCAGCACCTCCAGGTGCGCGTGCGGGGAGAAGCCCTCGGTCTCACCGGGTTGCGCCGCCAGGTTCAGCGCTACCAGCCTCCGCGCACGAGTCCCGACCAGTGCTGCGGCCAGCTCGGGTACCAGCAGATGCGGCAGCACGCTGGTAAACCACGAGCCAGGCCCGAGCACCACCCAGTCCGCCGCCCGGATCGCCTGCACTGCCTCTGGGCACGCGGGCGGGTCGGCGGGTATCAGCGATATCGACCGTACCCGTCCGGTCGTCGTCGCGCAGGCTACCTGGCCGCGAACAACGCTCGCCTCGTCCGGCCTGTCCGGATCTGCCCCGTCCACCTCCGCCACGATGTCGAGCGGGACGGCCGCCATCGGCAGCACGCGGCCGTGCGCGCCGAGCAGCCGGCCGACCCAGTCCAGCCCCTGGACCGTGTCACCGAGCAGTTCCCACAACGCCACGATCAGCACGTTCCCGACAGTGTGTCCGCTCAGGCCGCGGTCGGCCTGAGCGTCGGCGGGCTCGCGATCGCCCACGGCCGCCGTCGGCTCGGTGAACCGGTGCTGAAACCGGTGCTGGACAACCCGGCTCCAGGTGGTGCCCCACTCGTCGTCGCCGCAGAGGGCGGCCAGCGCCATCCGGAGGTCGCCGGGAGGCAGCACGCCGAATTCGCGGCGCAGCCGACCGCTCGAGCCGCCATCGTCGGCCACGGTCACTATCGCGGTCAGCTCCCTGGTCACCCGCCGCAGCCCCGACAGGGCGGCGAACAGACCGTGGCCGCCGCCGAGCGCGACCACGCTACGATGCTGCGGACGTCGGGTTGGCTGACTGCTGGTCACGTCACTCCCGGCCAAGATCCCGGTGCGTGACCTGGATCTGCGGCCAGGACTTCGACAGCCGCGCTGCGATCTTTTCGGCCATGACCACGCTCCGGTGCTTGCCGCCGGTGCAGCCGACCGCGATGAGCACGTCGTGCCGGCCCCTGCTGCCAAAGCCGTCCAGGGCGATCCCGACCGCGCGCACGAACGCGTCCAGGAACTCCCGCGCGCCCGGCTGATCGAGCACATACTCGACGACCGCCTCGTCCTGGCCGCTCTGCGCCGCCAATTCCGGCACCCACCGCGGGTT
>JASHQA010000461.1 GCA_030037785.1 Streptosporangiaceae bacterium | reverse complement strand
AACGTCGGCTTCGCTGTGCCCGTGGTATACACCGAGGTGCCGAACTCGCCGACGAGCCACGGCTTGCAGACCAGCACGCTCCACAGCTCATCGGCGTTCTGATCGACCACTGTGCTGCCGGAGGTGTAGCTGTACACCGCGGGCGAAACCTGGGGATCGCCCTTCGCGATGGGCACGCAGCTGCTCGGACCGGGGCTGGGAAGCTTGGCGAAGGCGGCATCCAGGGCCTGGGAGATGCCTTCGGACACGCCGCTGCCGATCCCGGTGACCTCGCTCGGCATGCCGATCAGGAAGATGGCCGCCGCGCACGCGGCGATCATCCACACCGTTCCCTCGATGGTGCGGGTGGCGCGCTTGCGGATCAGGCCCTGCCAGGCCAGCCAGATCGCCGCGAGGATCACGACGATCGACAGGTACGGGAAGTAGATCGCGCGGCCCAGGCTGGTGATCAGGTCGTCGGCGACGCGCTGCAGCCAGCTGACGATGCCGTTCCCGGCCGCAGCCTGGTAGACGGTGATCGTAACCCGGTCGATCGACTTTGCCGCGTCGAACACCATGCCAGCGACGTTGTTCCCGATCAGCGACGTCATGTCCGAGCACTGCAGGTTGATGGCAGCCCAGTAGTTCCCCGCGACGCCGTACTCGTCGTAGAGCGTCGCTGGCTGCTTTCCCGACGCCGGCGGCGCGACCATGGCGTCGATGCCCGAGCTAGCGGGCTCTGGTTCAGGCAGCGACGGCTCGCACACGTTATTGAGGTCACCGACGAGCCCTGAGCTCCCCAGCGCACAGAAACCGAGCAGTCCGCCGATGTCGCCGATGCCAGGCACGGCGCACAAGCCACCGCTCGTGGTCGTGGCGGTGCTCTTACCAGCGCCGCGCTGCGATGTCCCCGGCAGTGGTATCGCCGCTGCCGTCAGGACGGCACGGACGGCAGCCGCCGGATGACCAGCCGCCTGCGGCGCACTGGCGCCGCGCGGCAGCACGACGACCGCCGTCAGGGCCGCCAGCACGGCGATCAGCTTGACGGGGACGCTGGATCTGGGCATCCGGGGGGCTCCAGGGGGTCGTGGCGCGGCAGCGCCGAGTATCAGCTCGCTCCGGGCTGGGCCGGCTGCTCCGGAGGCTGACCCGCGGGCGCCTCCCCCATGCGCGCGCGGGTCGGGTTCGTGTCGAGGCAGCGGCGTAGCTCGTCCGAGATCAGGTCGACCGCGATCCGGCCGGCCCGGCCGTCTAGGTCGCGGAAGATGCACTCGCCGTTGCCGAGCGCGCGCAGCGCGGCCTTGTGCTCGGCTGACTGCTCGAACCCGAGCAGCGAGAGCACGCTGGCTATCTCGGCCTGCTCGGACGATCGGAATGCAAAAACGCTGGAGATGCAGTTGGTGACCTGCTCGTTCAGCAGGTCACCGGCGTTCTGCGACACCATGATCAGGGCGGTGTTGCGCGACCTGCCCATCCGCGACACTTCCGGGATGAGCTTTGCCCCCTGCGGGGTCGACGTGATTGCCCAGGCCTCGTCGAGGAAGATCGCCTTGGGCAGCCGGCGATCCATGCCGTTCAGCAGCCGACGGGCAAACTGCGACACCAGGTAGAGCAGTGCGACCGACAGCCGCTGCTCGTAGGAGTAGTCGTCCCGGCCAGTGGCGGTGTCGGGCAGCGTGAGCCCGCCCAGCGTAAACACCGTGGTCCACCCCGCTGCATCGATCCGCTCCCCGCCAGACGGGGCGAAGCACAGCCGGGCGAGCCGCATCTCCGCCATGGACCCCAGCAGGGCGCCAAGGTTCACCGAGGCCGGATCGGCTGCCTGCTCGAGGTGGCGCACGACCTTGCCGAGGCTCGGCTGCTCAGCCGCCGCCACGGCTGCCACGGCCTGGATCATCGCGCTCTCGCGCTCTTCGCTCATCCTCGGCAGCAGCAGCCGCAGCGTCTCGGTGGCCATCGTCCGCCGTTCGGCCATCTCATCGCCGAAGGAGAACGGGTCGAGGAGGCCGGGCGCGGCGCTGCCCAGCGGCACCACGCGCGCCTGGCGGCCGCGGCCGACCAGCCAGCCTGCCAGTGACTCGGCGTCGCCCTTCGGGTCGATGACCGCGACCGTCACGCCACGCAGGGCAAGCTGCAGGATGAGCAGCAGCGCAAGCGTCGTCTTGCCCCCGCCCGGCTCACCGGTGATGGCGACGGCCGTCGGCCTGTTCCGCGCGGCGGCGAGCAGCGGGTCGAAGTGCACGACCGCCCGCGCGCGGCCGGTCGTCTCACCGATGTACGGCCCGATCCAGCCAGCGTCGGCAGCGATGCGATCGCCCACGTCGACGGTGGCGGTCGGCATGCCGCCCGCCACCGTATACAGCGGCTGGCGCTGCAGATATGCGGCCAGCCGCACGCGATCGCCCGGCAGTGACTCGCACAGCAGGGAGAACTGGTCGCCGGTCGAGTTGACGATGTCGATGCCCATGTCCCGGTAGTGCTCGACGACGGCCTCTGCGCGGCGGACGCACATGTCCCGGTCCGGTGCGGACACCATGAGCCGGTGCCAGCCGTACACGAACGGCAGGCGCTCCTTCTTGATGCCGTGCTCGAGCAGCCGGGCCGCCTCGATCTGCTCTGCCAGGGCGATGGGCAGGTCCGCGCCGGCCTCCCTGATGTGGGCGTCCATGTCCCTCGCGTGCGCAAGCCGCCTGCTGACATCCTTGCTAGCCCTCGCGGGCGCGATGAGGCGCATCCGCAGGCTCGCCTCGACCGGGAACGGCAGTGCGTCCGCATAGTGCAGCCACGGCTCACCCTCGGGGAAGTACATGACGTCCGGGAACCGGGCGAAGGACAAGAACGCTGCCCATGACTCGGCGGCGGGCTGAGCCAGCCGCAACACCGTCCGGCCGTTGTCGATCTGCCCCTCGAGGAGCGCCTCGATCTCCCCGGCGCCCCAGGTACGCCGCCGCGCCGCCGACGGCGCGTCTGACCCGGCACTCCCGCTCAGCGCGTGCCGGAACAGCCACGCCACCTCGTCGGCGCCGGCGTGGGCAGCGTCCAGGGCGCTGGCGGACAGGGCCCTGCCCAGCCGCTCGGCTTGCTCGGTCCAGCGCATGACCTCCGCGGCGGGCACTGCCTCGTCCACCAGGCCGAGTGCTTGCTCCGCGGTCCGGTAGGACGTCATCAGCTGGGCGAGCAGGCCGCGAGACAACTGGGCCCGCATGCCGCGCTGGCCCAGCCGCACCCCGAGGTAGACCTCCTTGGTCCAGAAGTCCTTGGCCCAGACGTGCCGGTACATCTCTTCCAGGTAGGGCACCCAGCCCGGCCCGCCGTCCGAGGTGGCGTCCAGACTGGTAGCCCACTCGGCGGCTGGGTACGGCCGGTGCGCGATGCGCAGGTGCACCTCGGCGTCGGCCATCCGGATCGCTGCCAGCGCCGTCGTGATGCCGAGGGCCAGCGCCTCGCGGTCGGCCGGCGTGGTGAACTCGTAGGTGATCGTCGGTAGCCGGTAGTAGGCCCACGCGTGCGTCTCGGTGAGCACGATCCGGTCATCGAAGTACCGCACCGACAACCGGGCCCGTCCGGCGGTGCGCGCGCTCATCGGCTCACCCACCCTGGCGCCGAGCCTGCCGACGGCGCGTCCGCGGCCGTCGCGACAACTGGCCGCGTTTCCGTCAGGCCCGAGATCAGCACGCCAGCCAGCGCGGTGAACGCACGCACAGTCTCCCCGCCGAGCGCGCCGCCGTCCGACAGCCGGGCATCCCATGGCGTCCGCACGACGGCCCGGCAGCGGCCGACGGCCACCCCGGCGGCCCGCTCGGCGTGCGCTGCCGTCTGGGCGCTCACGCCGTTGAGTACGGCGACCGACCCCTGCACGAGGCGGTCGTGGCCGTGCGCATCCAGCCACTCCAGCGTCATGGCCAGTGAGCCGGCGGCGTCGGCGCCCGCCGGGCTCACGAGGACGAGCTGGTCGGCGGCCTGCAGCGCGCGGGGGACGTCGCCGGCCGGTGGATCGGCAATGGTCAGCGGGTATCGGGCGCACACCGCGTCGATGAGCCGGTCGGCGTCTCGCGGCCCCGAGCCGGTGTGCTCGGCGGTCACCACCTGCAACGCCCGGTCCCTGGCTGCGGCCGACTGGCGGCCGGGCAGCAGCCGCGGAATCTGGCGGGCCAGCTCGGTAACCGAGCTGGGTCCGGAGCTGAGGTCGAGAACGGCGACGGCCTCGCCGCGCAGGCTCGCGAGTAGCTGGCCGGTCAGCAGCGCGGTAACCGTCTGGCCAGCGCCCGCGGTGCTGCCGAGAACGACGATCCGGACCGGGCCTGGCAGCGGCAGCCGGACCCTCGCCTGGTCACGCTGGACGTAGTCGTGCTTGCCCGGGCGGCGCCCGCCTGGCATCACCACGACCCGATCACGCCAACCGGAGGAGGTGTCATCCGGCGATGTCCCGGCTGCCCGCTCGACGAGATGCACGGGCCACCGGGTGCCCGAGCCGGCCCGAACGGTCACGACCGGGCGCCCACCTGCCGCCGGACGCCGCAGTCCGGGCGGGCGGGCCGCGCCAGCGCCCCTGGCGCGAACCCTGCTGGCA
>JASHQA010000460.1 GCA_030037785.1 Streptosporangiaceae bacterium | reverse complement strand
GTGACGTGACGTTTGATTCACCGCACCCGGCGTCGATCGCCAGATTCTGGGCAGCCGCCCTGGACGGATACGACGTCGCGCCGTATGACGACGCGGAACTGGAGCGGCTGCGCGGGCTTGGCATCGAGGACGTCAACGACGACCCGACCGTCGCGGTCGAACGCGCGGACGGTAGGCCGCCGAGGCTCTTCTTCCAGCTCGTGCCGGAATCCAAGATGGTCAAGAACCGGGTGCACCTCGACCTGGCCGCCGACGACACGGCAGCGGAGATAGCGAGGCTCAGCAGCCTTGGCGCCCGCGTGCTGGCCAGCTACGCGCACTGGACCACACTGGCCGACCCAGACGGAAACGAGTTCTGCGTCTCCGACCGCTGATCCGGTACGCGTGCTGCGGGCCCGGCACCCGCGCCGGGTAGTCTCACCAGCATGGACAAGGTGCAGCTGTCAGAAGACGAGTGGCGGGCCAGGCTGTCGCCCGAGGAGTACCACGTACTGCGCGAAGCGGGTACCGAGGCCCCGTTCATCGGTGAGTACACCGACACCGAGACCAAGGGCGTCTACCGGTGCCGGGCGTGCGGCGCCGAGCTGTTCACCTCGAGCACGAAGTTCCACTCCGGGTGCGGCTGGCCCAGCTTCTACCAGCCGACCGCGGACGACGCGGTGGTCCTGCTCGAGGACCGCTCGCTCGGCCGAGTCCGCACCGAGGTCCGCTGCGCGGCGTGCAACAGCCACCTAGGGCACGTGTTCGAGGGCGAGGGCTACGACGTGCCCACGGACCAGCGCTGGTGCATCAACTCGGTGTCGCTGACACTCGAGGAAGAGTGACCGGTTCGGCCGACGCCGCGGGACGCGGCGGCCTGCGGCTGATCAAGCCGGGTCAGCTGTCCAGCGCGACCGCGCAGACCAGCGGCATGATCCGGTCGGCCGCCATCTCCGGCGATCTGACCGGCGCCACGTCGCTGTGGATGGGGCGCACCGAACTGCCCGCCGGCGTGACCTCGGGTGACCATCACCACGGCGCGTCCGAGACCGGGATCTACGTGGTGTCCGGCAGGCCGGTGTTCAGCTTCCGCGACCCCGCCAGCGGCGAAGTCGCCCGCCTGGAAGCCAGCCCTGGCGACTACATCTGGGTGCCGCCGTGGGTGCCGCACCGGGAGGAAAATCCCTCGTCCGACGAGCCTGCCGTGATCGTGATCGCCCGGTCGACGCAAGAGGCGATCATCGTCAACGTCGACCGCCTGTAGGCGCCGCCCGTCAGCCCGCCGCCGTCAGCCCGACGTCCGCCGCCCCCCGTCCGGAGCCGGAGCCTACCGCGATCGCTGCAGGCAGTCGGGACCGAGCTCGGCCAGCGTGGCCAGCCCCGCGAGCCGCATGGTGATCTCGAAGTCGGTGCGCAGGGCGCGGAGCACGTGCCGGACGCCCGCCTCGCCGCCGAGCGCCAGTCCGTACACATACGGGCGGCCGAGCAGGACAGCCCGTGCGCCAAGTGCCAGCGCCTTGAACATGTCGGCACCGCCTCGGATGCCGCTGTCGAACAGGACCGTCAGCTGCGAGCCGACCGCTGCTGCGATGCCGGGCAGCGCGTCCAGCGCTGCAATGGTCCCGTCCACCTGGCGACCGCCGTGGTTGGACACGACGATGCCCTGCACGCCGGCCTGCCGGGCCCGCTGGGCGTCGGCGACCGACAAGATCCCCTTGAGCACGATCGGCCCGTTCCAGTGCTCCCGCAGGAACGGAATGTCGTCCCAGGTCAGCGACAGGTCGCCGAAGATCTGCGTGTACCGCAGCACGGCCGTCTGCAGGTCGTCGTCGACCGACGACGGCTGTCCGGCCTGGAATGCGGGGTCGGACAGGTAGTTCTGGATCCCGACGCCCTGCAGGAACGGCAGGTAACCGTTGTCAAGGTCGCGGGGCCGCCAGCCAAGGGTGCGGGTATCCAGCGTGACCACGAGAACGCCGTAGCCAGCCGCCTGGGCGCGGCCGAGGAGGCTCGCCGCGACCGCCCGGTCCTTCGGCCAGTACAGCTGGTACCAGCGCTGACCGCCGCCGTTCGCCGCGGCGACGGCTTCCAGCGGAACGGACGCGGCCGTGCTGAGGATCATCGGCACGCTGAGACTCGCGGCGGCCCGCGCGACCGCCAGCTCACCGTCCGGGTGCGCGAGGCCGAGCACGCCCACGGGCGCCAGCAAGAACGGCACGGTCAGGTCGGTGCCGAGCACCTGCGCGGCGTACGAGGGCGTGCTCACGTCGGTCAGCATCCGCGGCACGATCCGCCACCGCCGGAAGGCCCGCAGGTTTTCAGTCGCGGTGTCCCCAGACCCGGCCGAGCCCGCCACGTAGTCGAAGGCCCGCGGCGTCATGACCGCGCGCGCAGCCTCTTCCAGCCGGCGCAAGTCGGTGGGCAGGCCCGGCACGGCGCCGGTGAGGCCGGTGAGGTAGATCTCGTCCTGGTAGCTCTCGAGCGGCTGACTCACTGGCACCCCGTCCCGGTCCCGCGGCCCGCGTGCGCGGCCGTGCGCCACACATGCTGTCATGGCGGCCGGGCACTCCGGCCAGCCCCATGCCAGCATCCGGTGGCGAGCAGAATGGCACCATGTCGGAGGCCAACGACCGGGCGGCCGCGCTACTCGATGAGTATGCCGACCTCACGGTGATGACTGGCGGCGATCCGTTCCGGGCCCGGGTCTACGCCAGGGCCGCGAGGGCCGTCGCGGGCCATCCGCAGGACGTGTCCGAGCTGACGCCGACGGCGCTGCGGCAGATTCCCGGCGT
>JASHQA010000459.1 GCA_030037785.1 Streptosporangiaceae bacterium | reverse complement strand
GGCTGGGCCGCGCATCCCGGCCACGGCGCGGTGCCGATCGAGCGGCCGATCTTCGTGACCGGGCTGCCGCGCAGCGGCACCACGGCGCTGCACCGGCTGCTCGCCGCCGATCCCGCGCACCAGGGCATCGAACTGTGGCTCGCCGAGGTACCGCAGCCGCGACCGGCGCGCGAGACCTGGGCGGCCAACCCGGTGTTCCGGCGCGTCCAGGCCGGCTATGCCCGGCATCACGTCGAGCATCCGGAGTTCATGGGCGTGCACTACATCGCCGCGGACACGGTGGAAGAGTGCTGGCAGCTGCTACGGCAGACGATGCGGTCCGTCGCGTTCGAGTGCCTGGCCCACCTGCCGGCCTACTCGTCCTGGCTGGCCCGCCAGGACTGGACCGGGCCGTACCGGCGGCACCGGCGCACGCTGCAGCTGATCGGCCTGCACGACGCCGGCCGGCGCTGGGTGCTGAAGAACCCTAGTCACCTGTTCGCGCTCGACGCGCTGCTCGCGGCGTACCCTGACGCGCTGATCGTGCAGACGCACCGGGAGCCGAGCGCGGTGATCGGCTCCATGTGCAGCCTCGCGGCGCAGGCGACCGAGGGGTGGTCGGCCACGTTCCGCGCTGACGTCATCGGAACCGACCAGCTCGAGCTGTGGGCGCGCGGACTGCACGAGTTCGCCGCCGCCCGGGCGCGCCACGACCCGGCGCGGTTCCTCGACGTGGACTACGCCGACTTCACCGCGGACCCGGTCGGCACCGTGGAGTCGGTGTACGCGCGGTTCGGGCTGCCGTACTCCGGCGCGGCGGCGGATGCGATCCGTGCGCTGCACGCCGCGGCGGCCGGGCCGGCCGCGCCCGCGCACCGGTACGCGCTCGCCGACTTCGGGCTGACGCCTGGTCAGGTCGACGAGCGGTTCGGCGGTGACAGGCGGGGCTAGGGTCCGGCGGGGGCCGGGGACGGCGGCCAGGATCGGCGCGCGTCGTCCACCGGGCTCATGAGCCCGACTCCGTTACCGTCCGGATCCTCGACGATCGCATACCGGGAACCCCAGAACGCGTCGTACGGGCGCTGCCGGCCGACATACCCGGCGGCGGTCAGCTCGGCGTACCTCTCGTCGACCGCTTGCCGGGAGGGCACGCTGAAGCCGAGAACGACGCCACCGCCCTGCGGCCCGCGCGAGCCGGAGTCCCAGACCCTGGCGAACTCGGCGCCGTCCCACTCGATCGACAGGCCGCCCGGCAGGCTGGCCTCCGCGTGCGTGCCGTCGTCTGTTGCCCTGGGGTCCAGCCCGAGACGACGGTAAAAGTCGAGCGACGCGGCCATGTCCGCGACGACGATGCTGAGCTGGCTGAATACCGGGCCAGGAGGCTGCGTCATGCCGCCCAGCGTGGCACGCAGCCCGAGGCCGGGGATTGGACGTTCCGGCACAGCTACGAGACGGCCGCGCCGGCCCGGCGGCCGAACACCACGCCGGCGGCCAGGCCCGAGCCGCCGGGGTAGTTGCCGCTGAACAACCCGCCCAGCATCTCGCCGCACACGTACAGTCCGGGGATGACGGCGCCGGCCTCGTCGAGCACGCGGCCGTCCGGGTCCGCGCGCAGGCCGCCGAAGGTGAACGTGATGCCGCACGTCACCGGGTAGGCGTAGAACGGCGGCGTCTCGATCGGGTTGGCCCAGTTGCTCTTCGGCAGCGACAGCGGGGCCGACCGGCCATCCCGGACACTCGGGTCGAAGACGACATCGCGGCGGACCGCGGCGTTGAACTCCGCAACCGTGTGCTCGAGGCCGCTGGCGTCGATGCCGCACTTGGCGGCCAGCGCGCCGATCGTGTCTGAGACGTGCTGGCTCACGCCGGGGCTGTCGTACTCCTCCGAGCGGAGCAGCGGGCGGGTGGTCGCGTCGAAGACCTGGAACGCGACCGAGCCGGGCTGGCGCAGGATGTCCGCGCCGTAGCGGGCGTAGGTGTAGTTGCGGAAGTCCGCGCCCTCGTCGACGAACCGGCGACCGTTCCGGTTGACCACGATGCCGAGCGGATAGCTCTGCCGGGTCAGCTGGTTGGTCAGCGCCCGATCACCAGTCGGCGGGGCGCCCGCGTCCCAGGCCACGCTGTGGGCGGACGACCAGTCTCCGGCCCGTGCCGCTCCGACGTCGATGGCGGCGCGCAGCATGCGGCCGTCGTTGAGCGGCGTGCCGCGCACCTTCGCGTGCTGCCAGCCCTCGCCGAGGTATTCGCGGCGCAGGCTCGCGTCCGCCTCGAACCCGCCGGCCGCGAGCACGACGGCGTTCGCCGTCAGCAGCCCGCCGGTGCCGTCCGGCGCCGTCCAGTGCACGCCGCTGACCCCGGTACGGTCGCTGCGAAGCGCGACGGCGCAGCGCTCGTACCGCACGTCGACGCCGAGCCGCGTGGCGATCTGCTGGTGCCGCGCCATGAGACCCTTGCCGCCGCCGACGGCGCCGACGGCCAGGCCGCCCCAGAACAGGTAGCTGTCGTCGGGCCGCTGATAGGCCTGCCGCTCGTACATCAGCCGGAACGGCACGCCCAGCGCGTTGAGCCAGCGGACCGCCGGTGCAGAGTCGGCCACCAGCGCACCGGTGAGCTGCGGGTCGCATCGGCCCGACGTAGTCCGCTCCATGTCGGCCAGAAACTGCCGGGTGGAGTAAGGCGGCACCTGCGTGCGCGGCAGTCGCTCGTCGGGCTCGACCAGGTCCAGCAGGTCCTCGCGGCCGCCGTGCGTCATCCGGATCGCGCCGGCCGTGAAGAAGCCGTTCCCGCCCGCCGCCGCGGCCGCGGCACGCTCGATCAGCACGACGCGGCGACCGCGCAGGGCCGCGGCGTGCGCCGCGCAGTATCCCGCGTTGCCACCGCCGACGACCACGACGTCGGCGGACTCCGTTGTCTGCGGTCCCGATGACGCCATGGACGAAGTGTCCCGCAGATCGCCGTGGCGCGTGGGCCAGTGCCGGGCTGGGTACCGAGTCGGGGAGTTCCTGGCAGCTGGGGGGTGGGCAGGGTCATGTCCAGGTGGCGAGAAATGCTCCGATTCATCGGTCATTCCGGACGGCGTGCGTCCGGGGCGCTGCCCGCTGCGGGTGGTCGCGGGCGAGCGGGAAACCGCGCCCGCGGGCCGGTCATGGCGGCGATCGACCTGTCCGCCGGGCCGGTCGAGTACGTCGACACCGGCGGCGGCGGGCCGGCTCTCGTGCTGCTGCACGGGCTGCTGATGGACGCGTCACTGTGGGACGACGTGATCGGGGAGCTGGCTGCCGACCACCGCTGCGTGGCGCCGACGCTGCCACTCGGCGCGCACCGGCGCGCCATGCACGCCGACGCGGATCTGTCGCTGCCCGGCATAGCGCGGCTCGTCACCGAGTTGCTGGCCCGGCTCGACCTGCGTGACGTCACCCTGGTCGGCAGTGACACGGGCGGCGCGCTGGTGCAGCTGATCATGGCCGACGGTGCCGCCGACCGGGTACGCAGCGCCGTGCTGGTCTCCTGCGATGCGTTCGACAACTTCCCGCCGGGGCTGACCGGCCGGGCGCTCGTGCTCTCCGGGAAGCTGCCGCCGCCGCTGTTCGGGCTGTTCATGCAGCAGCTGCGGGCTCGACCGGTGCGGCGGACGCCAATGGCGTTCGGCTGGCTGACGCGCCGCGGCGACGCCGCGACCGCGCGGTGGATTCGGCCCGTGCTGCGGCAGCCCGAGATTCGCCGCGACACGGTGCGAACCCTGCGGTCGGTCGCGGCGAACCGGAAGCTGCTGCTCCAGGCGGCGGACCGGCTGCCGGGCTTCGACCGCCCGGCCCTGGTGGTGTGGGCCGACGAGGACCGGGTGATGCCGCTCGAGCACGGCAGTCGGCTCGCCGGCCTGCTGCCGCGAGGGCGGCTCGTCGAGATCGCCGACAGCGACACGCTCGTGCCGCTCGACCAGCCTGCCAGGCTCGCGCGGGTCATCAGGGAGTTCAGCTTGGTCCCGCTTTCTTGACTGTATTAGTACGAGCGTACTAATATCAGGTCGTGAGTACGAACCAGACCTTCACCCAGCTCAAGCGTCGTGACCAGCTCGTCCAGTGCGCGATCGACGCGACTTTCGAGCTGGGGTTTCAGCGGGCGTCGGTTGCCGAGATCGCCCGCCGCGCCGGGGTCAGCAAGGGCGTGGTGACCTACCACTTTCCGGCCAAGGACGAGCTGATCCGCGCGGTGGTCGCGGACGTGCTGGGCTCGATGATCGAGTACCTGGAGCCGCGGATGCTTGCCGCTGAGCCCGGCACGTTCCCCGAGCGCTACCTCGCCGGGTACGTCACTGCGTGGGTCGAGTACCTGCGCACGCACACCCGGCTGGTCATCGCGCTGGTCCGGGTCTACCACAGCGTCCGGGATGAGTCCGGCGAGCCGGCGCCCGCGCTGCGGGCGGTGCTGGACGCACGGGCGGAGGACATCGCGATCCTGACGCGGGTCCTGCAGCTCGGTCAGGCGCGCGGCACCCTCGGCACGTTCTCCGCGCCGGTCGTGGCCGCGACGGTCAAGGCCGTCCTGGACGATCTGATGCTCCAGTTTGCGGCTGACCCAGGCTTGGACGTGGAGGCCTACGGGGCCGAGCTGGTGGCCCTGTTCGCGCGCGCAACAGCTGCCCCGGACCCGCTCCGGGGCTGAGTACACCAGGAGGAGCGATGGAGCCCTACTTCGAAGTGAATCACGTAGCCGGCTTAGTGCTACTGACCGCCACCATGGCCTGGGGAATGATGGAACTGGCCCAGCACACCCAGACCGTGGCGGCTCGCAGGGGAGCCACCAAGGTCCGCTTCGGTGGCTGGCTCGTGGGAGTGCTGTCGGCGCTCGTCGGCGTGAATCTGGCGCTGTACGGCGCGCCGCAGGTGGTGCCCGCTGCCGCCATCCGGCCCGGTGCGGTGGCCTGCGGGATCGGCCTGACCCTCATGGTGGCTGGGCTGGTGCTGCGCGGCTGGTCGATCAAGGTGCTTGGCGACTATTTCACCTTCACGGTCATGGTCAGCTCGGACCAGCCGGTGATCAAGGCCGGGCCGTACCGGGTGCTGCGCCACCCCGGCTACGCGGGCATCCTGCTGGCCTGCGCGGGCGTCGGCCTGGCGAGCGCGAACTGGGTCAGCTTCGCGGTCGCGGTGGCACTTCCACTTGCGCTGCTGCTGATCCGGATCCGGATCGAGGAGCACGCGCTGCTGGTGACCCTCGGTGACCGCTACCGCTGCTACGCGGCGGGCCACAAGCGCCTCGTTCCCCTGGTGTGGTGAGGTCACGTCCACGCGAGTGGCGGGGTCGGACGAAGACGGCGCGGCACAAGGTCGCGCCGGTGGGAGCCTGGCCCGGTCAGCTGCGCAGCCGGGCCAGCGTCGCGGCCGCCTCGGCTGCCAGGTCAACAACGAGGTCGGCGGCCGGTCTGAGGTCGGTGATGAGGTCGATGGCCTCGCTGGCCCAGACGGGGTCGCGCGGTAGTTCTCCGCTCTCGACTCCCTGCCGGTACGCGCGCTTGGCCTCCTCATCCGCGGCCAGTTGCCCCTCCCGGCCCTGCCAGCGCTCGACGAACGGATGACGGAGCGCCCGGGCCGGATAGCGGGCTGGCCAGGGAACGCCGCGGGCAATGTCGAGGACGGTGCTGCGCTCGGTGTCTTCGCCGCTGCCCGCGATGATCGCCGCGGCGACCGAGGAGTCGGCGAGCGTCTCCAGCGTCGCCTGGAACCGGGTACCGACCAGCGCGCCGGCCGCGCCGAGCGCCAGCGCGGCGGCCAGGCCGCGGCCGTCGGCGATCCCGCCTGCGGCCAGGACGGGAGTCGGCGCCGCCAGGTCGGCCACGACGGGCACGAAGGAGAACGTGGACCGGCCCTGCCTGCCGCCGTGCCCGCCAGCTTCGCCGCCCTGGGCGACGAGCACGTCGGCGCCGAGTTCGACAGCCTGCCTAGCCTCGTCGAGGCTGGTGACCTGGAGTATCAGCAGCGCGCCCGCATCCCGCACCACGCGGACGAACGGCGTCGGGTCGCCGAACGAGAGCATGACGGCGCTCGGGCGGCGGGCCAGTGCACCGTCACGACTTCCATTCTGCTGGCTCAGGCGTGCGGAGGCTCGTGCCTGGGTCCGCGCTGCCAGATGCCGATTGCGTTGCCGGCCGGATCGCGGGTCATCGCGACCCACAGCTCACCCTCGGGGTACGGCTGCACCGTGACCTGGCCGCCATCGGCGGCGTCGGCCCGCGAGACCGGTCAGGCGTCCGCGACTGTCGCGTCGACGCAGCGGGCGGTGATTCGCTCGCGGTTGGCGTAGTCGTCGCAGTCTTCTTTTCTTGAGTTGTCGCGCAGCAGCCCGGCCCAGTCC
>JASHQA010000458.1 GCA_030037785.1 Streptosporangiaceae bacterium | reverse complement strand
TGAGGCTGGGCCGGGGGCGGCTGGCGTGCGCAGGCCGACCGGTCCGGCGGACCGGCCGCCGGGCAGACGAGCCACCGCGCCGCCGGACCGGGTGGCAGGCGACGAGCCCCAGCCGTACGACCAGCCGGACCCGGACACGCTGACCGGGTCCAGCCTGGTCGAGCGCGAACTCGGCGGCCAGATCATCCACGAGCTCGACGAACAGTAGCCGCAGGCAGGCACGCCCGGCGTGCCCGCCTGACCCGCAGGCCGTAGGCTCAGGGATGTTCGGCAGAGCACGGACCGAGATCAGGGAGGTCGCGTGGAACCACCGGGGCAGCTCGACATGCAGCAGCTTCTCCAAGCGGCCGCAGCGGTGCAGAACCAGCTGATGTCGGCGCAGCAGGAACTCGCTGACGCCGAGGTCGAGGGGACGGCGGGCGGCGGGCTGGTCACCGTCACGGTCAATGGCCAGGGGGAACTGGTCGACCTGTCGATCGCGTCGGCTGCCATCGATCCGGGCGATCCGGCGGAAACCGCGCAGACGCTAGCCGACCTGGTGCTGGCGGCCTACCGGGACGCTTGTCGAGAAGTCGACGACCTGCAGCAGGAGACGATGGCGCCGTTCGCTGGCCTCGGCGCGGGCGGCGGGCTGCCCGGTTTTCCCGATCTCGGCAGTCTGCCGGGTGGAGTCGGCGGTCTCGCCGGGCCCGGCCCGGCTGACCAGTCCGACGCAGGCGAGGGCAGCCACCCCGGCTCGCAGCAGCCGCCCGCCGACGACGCGGGCGAGGACGGCCCGGACCGCGAGAGCTGAGGCAGCCCCGTGTATGAGGGAGTTGTCCAGGACCTGATTGAGGAGCTCGGCCAGCTACCGGGCATCGGGCCGAAGGGTGCCCAGCGCATCGCCTTCTTCCTGCTGTCTGCGGATCCGCAGACAGCACGTCGGCTTGCCGCTGTGCTGGTCGAAGTCACCGAACGGGTCAGATTCTGCCGGGTCTGCAGCAACGTAGCCGAAGACGACGAGTGCCGGATCTGCAAGGACGCGCGTCGCGATCCCTCGGTTATCTGCGTGGTCGAGGAGCCCAAGGATGTCGCCGCGATCGAGAAGATCCGTGAATTCCGCGGCCGTTACCACGTGCTCGGCGGCGCCATCAGCCCGATTGACGGAGTCGGGCCGGACGACCTGCGGATCAGGGAGCTGATGGCCAGGCTCGCTGACGGTGCAGTGACCGAGGTAATCCTCGCGACCGACCCGAACCTGGAGGGCGAGGCAACGGCCACCTACCTGGCGCGGCTGATCAAGCCGATCGGAATCCGGGTCACCAGGCCGGCCAGCGGGCTGCCGGTCGGCGGCGAACTGGAGTACGCCGACGAGGTGACGCTTGGCCGGGCTTTCGAGGGACGGAGGCTGCTGGATGTCTGAGTCGGCGGTCGAGCCAGGCCACGCGGCCGAACCAGGCCGGCCGGTCGAGCCGGACACGATCGCGGCGCGCGGTGCGGGCGGCGCGGAGTGGCGGCCGCTGGCCGACCAGGTAGCCCAGCACGCCAGGGACTTCCTCGACGGGCTCGCGGCGGTCGCGCGCGGCGAGAGCGCAGAAGAGACGGTGCCACTCCTCCTGCTCGTGACGGCGCAGATGATGCTGGCCGGGGCTCAACTCGGCGCGAGCAAGGACGTGATCCTGCCCGGCAACTGGGAGCCCGACGTCGGCGCCGATCCGGAGATGGACCTGGATGTGCTGCGGACGGGACTCGCCACGCGGCTGGCCGGCTGTGACGACTACGCCGAGATTTTCGATCCCTACGGTGACACCCACGCCGCCGCGTTCCGGCTCTCTGACGATCTGGCCGCGGTGGCGGCGGACCTGGTGCACGGTCTGAAGCACCACGAAGCTGGCCGCATCGCCGAGGCGCTGTGGTGGTGGCAGTATGCCTACGTTAACCACTGGGGCACGCACGGCGGGGCGGCCATACGGGCCCTGCACTCGATCGTCGCGCACGCCCGGCTGGATGTCGCGGAGGAGCCGGCGACGCGCTCGCCGATCCCCTGAGCCCGATAGACTCAAGGCTCCGCCAGCCAGCGCCGTGGTCAGCCGGCGCAGATCGGTGCTGGGACCGAGCAAGCCCGGTGCCAGAGGAGTACGCACAACCGTGGCCCTAGTGGTGCAGAAGTACGGGGGATCGTCGGTCGCCGACGCGGCCGGAATCAAGCGGGTAGCGCAGCGAATCGTCGCCACCAGGAAGGCCGGCAACGGCGTGGTCGTCGTGGTGTCGGCGATGGGGGACACCACCGACGAACTGCGCGACCTGGCGAACCAGGTGAGCCCCGCACCGCCGGGCCGCGAGCTGGACATGCTGCTGACCGCCGGCGAGCGGATCTCGATGGCTCTGCTCGCGATGGCCATCGCGAACCTCGGTCTGCAGGGCCGGTCGTTCACCGGCTCACAGGCGGGCGTCATCACCGACGCCGCGCACGGCAAGGCCCGGATCATCGACATCACGCCTGGCCGGATCTCCGCCGCGCTGGAGGATGGAGCCATCCCGATCGTGGCCGGCTTCCAGGGCGTGTCGCAGACCACCAAGGACATCACCACCCTCGGCCGGGGCGCGTCCGACACGACGGCGGTGGCGCTCGCGGCCGCGCTCGGCGCGGACTACTGCGAGATCTTCACTGACGTGGACGGTATCTTCACCGCCGATCCGAGAATCGTCCCGAGCGCGCAGCGGATCCCCCGGATCTCCTACGAGGAGATGCTGGAAATGGCTGCGTGCGGCGCGAAGGTGCTCATGCTGCGGTGCGTCGAGTACGCGCGTCGTTACCGGATTCCGATCCACGTCCGCTCGTCGTTCAGCAACCGGCCGGGCACCTGGGTCACCGACGCTGACGCGCCGGGCGGAACACCGAAGGGCGAGGCCATGGAGCAGGCGATCATTTCCGGCGTGGCACAGGACCGCGGCGAGGCGAAGATCACTGTCGTCGGCGTGCCGGACAAGGTGGGCGAGGCAGCCCGGATCTTCCGCGCCATCGCGGAGATCGGCATCAACATCGACATGATCGTGCAGAACATCTCGGCCGCCGCGACCGGCCGGACGGACATCTCGTTCACGCTGCCGCGGGACGACGGCCACGCCGCGATGAGCCGGCTCAGTCAGCTTCAGGACGAGGTTGGCTTCGATTCGCTGCTGTACGACGACCGGATCGGCAAGGTATCCGTCATCGGCGCGGGCATGCGCTCGCACCCGGGCGTGAGCGCCACGTTCTTCGGCGCGCTGGCCGAGGCGGGCGTCAACATCGAGATGATCTCAACGTCGGAGATCCGGATCTCGGTCGTCGTGGACGAGAACGACGTGGCGCAGGCGGTCGCCGCGGCACACGACGCCTTCGACCTCGGCGACGGCGGTGAGCACGCGGTGGTCTACGCGGGGACAGGCCGGTGAACTGCGATAGTAACGGCGGCGCTGGGGTCGGCCCCGCAGCCCGGCCGGTCCTCGCCATCGTCGGCGCGACCGGAGCCGTCGGCAGCGTCATGCGCAGTGTGGTGTCGGAGCGGGCCGGCATCTGGGGCGACGTCCGGCTGATCGCCTCAGCGCGGTCGGCGGGCCGCAGGCTCGAGGTCCGCGGTGCGGAAGTCGTCGTGCAGGCGCTTGCCGCGGGGGTGTTCGAGGGCGTCGACCTGGCGATGTTCGACGTGCCCGACGAGGTGTCCAGGCAGTGGGCGC
>JASHQA010000457.1 GCA_030037785.1 Streptosporangiaceae bacterium | reverse complement strand
TCGCAGCGGACCGAGCGCGGCCCGCAGTCGGGCCGGGTATGGGAACGTTGCGAAGATCGCCGCCCGGACAACCCGGTCGCGCAGCGACCTCGGCGGCAGCGGCACACGTGCCGAGGCGGTGCCCGCCTCGGCAGCCTCGGACCAGCTCCGGGCGGCCTCGATCAGCTCGCTGTACTGCACGCCGGATGGGCAGGCTGTCATGCACGCCATGCACCCGAGGCAGCGGTCAAAGTGCTCGGCCGCAGCCTCGCCGCCCCGGCCATCGTCCAGGATCTGCGCGATCAGGTGTATCCGGCCGCGCGGTGAGTCCATCTCCTCGCCCCAGAGCTGATACGTCGGGCAGGCAGGCAGGCAGAAGCCGCAGTGCACGCAGTCGCCGACGAGATCGCGCAGGTGCCCGTCAGGGTCAAGCAAGCTCCCGCCGGGCCCTGCGGCTGGCACCGGGCCAGTCACCGCAGCCTCCTCCGCCGCTGTCATCAGATCCCTCCCGCGAACCGACCGGGTGCCATCCGGTGCGCGGGATCGAACTGATCCTTGACGGAGCGCATCAGGCGCAGGGACGGCACCGGCCCCCACACGTCGACCGTCTCCCGCACCTGCGGCGGCGCCCACGCAATGACCGCGCTGGCCACGCTCGGCACGGCGCCGCCGGCGCTCAGCGCCGCGAGCCCCGCGCGCAGTTCCGACGCAAAGCCACCCACTGCCGCCGGGTCCACCTCGGCAGCGACCCAGACGTCGAGGATGCCCGCGCCCGCGGATCCGCCGATTGCCGCGTCGACGCCGTTGGCGACACCAGCAGTGCGGATCGTGCGCAAGACAGTGGCGAGCTGCCCCACCCAGAACGCGACCCGCACACACGTGCCGTTCGCTTCGGGTCGGCCGCGACCGTCGGCTGGCGGCCGGGCCAGCGGAAACGGCCCGCCCGCCGCCCCGCCGTCCGCGACCTCGCGGTCACCTGGCACGACCCCCGAGTCCACCCCCTCGACCGCGGACGTGGGATGGACCGGGCTGCCGTCCGGCCGTTTCCGCTGGCCGGACGGCAGCCCGGCCGTCCCGCGCCTCAGCAGATCCCGCATGCGAGCGGACCGCGCGGTCACGCTCGCCTCGTCTCCCTCGAGCAGCACGCTGACGCCGAGCGGCGCACCCGCAGACGGCCAGTCCAGTTCGACCGCAGACGGCCACAGCGGCGAGGCCGAGATGGCGTGCACCACCGCGGCGGCTGACTCCGGGTCGGGCCGGTCCAGGCTGAGCCACGTCGAGACAGCCGGCCGCGGGTGCAACCGGAAAATTGCCTCGGTGATCAGGCCGAGGGTGCCGTACGAACCGGCGAACAGCTTGCCGAGGTCGTAGCCGGCGACGTTCTTGACCACCTTGCCGCCGCTGCGGGCGACCACGCCGTCGGGCCTGACCACGGTGATGCCGATGAGCAGGTCACGCGGGGCGCCGAAACGGAACCGGAGCGGCCCGGCCGAGTTCGTGGCGATGACCCCCCCGACTGTTCCGGCCCCGTTCGCCGCTCCCGCGGGCGGGTCGAGCGCCAGCCGCTGTCCCGCGGTCGCGAGCACGGCGGCGAGGTCGTCGAGGGCAACCCCGGCCTGCACCTGGACCACCAGGTCACCCGCCGCGTGCTCGAGCACGCGGTCGAGTCGCCGGGTGTCGACCACCAGGTCGCAGCGGGCCGGCGGATTGCCCCAGTGCAGGCGGCTGCCGGAGCCGCGCGCCACGACGGCCAGGCCGAGCCTGGCGGCGGCCGCCAGCAGCGCCGCGGCCTCGGCGGTCGACGCAGGCGCGGCGACGTAGCCAGCCCGGACCCCGGCGACGTCATCGGCGTCCCCCGCGGCCACGACGTCCTTGCAGGCCGCCGCCAGTTCGACCGGGATGGTTGTGGCTGCCACAAGCCCCTTCCTGGGGGTACTCGAGGGGCTGGCCCCCGAGGGTCGCGTTCCCATCAGAATTGGTCGATCACGCCGGCCGCGACGAGCGGGTGGGGGGCCCGGCGCACGCCCGGCACCTCGCCGCACAGTCGCGGGGTCGGGAACACCTTGCCAGGATTGCAGATGCCGCCGGGATCGAACGCGCACCGTAGTAGTTGCATCGTGTCGAGGTCGTCGGCGCCGAACATCCGCGGCATGTAGCGGGACTTGTCGACGCCGACGCCGTGCTCGCCGGTGATGGAGCCGCCGTGCTCGATGCACAGGTCGAGGATCATCCCGGACAGCTTCTCGGCGGCCTCCTGCTCGCCCGGCCGCCGGTCGTCGAACAGCACGAGCGGGTGCAGGTTGCCGTCCCCGGCGTGGAACACGTTGGCGACCCGGATGCCGGTTTCCGCCGACAGCGCGCTGATCCGGTCCAGCACGCTCTCCAGCGCCGTCCGCGGTACCACGCCGTCCTGCACGATGTAGGCGGGGCTGATGCGGCCGACCGCCGCGAAGGCTGACTTGCGCCCGGTCCAGATAGCGGCTCGCTCGGCCGCGTCCTGCGCCGCCCTGATCTCATACGCGCCCTCGGCCGTGCAGATCTCGCGGACCGCGGCCGTCTGCGCCTCGACGTCGCCGGCCGGGCCGTCCAGTTCGACGATGAGGACCGCACCCGCGCCTTCTGGATACCGGCAGTGAACCGCCGCCTCGGCCGCCTCGATGGCCAGTGCGTCCATCATCTCGATCGCGCCGGGCAGGATGCCCGAGCCGATGATCGCCGACACCGCTGCGCCGCCGGCCCCCATGCTGGTGAACGCGGCGAGGAGCGTGATGACCGCTTCGGGGATCGGGGTCAGCTTGACGATGATCTTGGTAACGATGCCGAGCGTGCCCTCCGAGCCAGTGAAGGCGCCGACGAGGTCGTAGCCGGCCGCCACGCCGGTGCCGTCCCCCAGCCACGTCAGCTCACCGTCGGGCGTGACGACCTGCAGTCCCGTCACGTGGTGGACGGTGAAGCCGTGCTTGAGGCAGTGCGCGCCACCGGAGTTCTCGGCCACGTTGCCGCCAACCGAGCAGACCACCTGGCTCGACGGATCCGGGGCGTAGAACAACCCGTGCGACTCGGCGGCCTTGCTGACCGAAAGGTTAGTGACGCCGGGCTCCACGATGGCGCGCCTGCTGATCGGGTCGATCGCGATGACGCTGCGCATCTTGGACATCACGATCAGCACGCCGTCGGTGCGGGGCAGGGCGCCGCCGGACAGGCCGGTGCCGCTGCCCCGGGCGACGAACGGGATCTGGCGGGCGGCGCACTCCCGGACGATCGACGCGACCTGCTCCGCCGTCTGCGGCAGCACCACCAGGCCAGGGACGCTGCGGTGCGCGGTCAGCCCGTCGCACTCGTACGTGCGCAGTTGCTGCGGGTCGGTAATCACGTTGTCGGCACCGCAGATCCCGGTCATCATGGCCGCGAGCGCGGCGTCCACGGCGCCAGCATCGATGGCTGCCGCCGGGGCGTTCCGCTCGGCCGTGATCGCGTCGTCGTTGCCGTCCATGGCTCAAGCATCTCTCGGCTGCGACGGGACAGCCAAGCGTCTCATAATATGGACATGTAGTATCAATATATGGACAGCCACGAAGATCCGGGCGCGGCCGGGTCGAGCCCGCCGGGCGGCGGGGAGCGGGCCGGTGCGGGCCAGCGCACGGGTAACGCGCCGGCCGCTGGCCGCCGGTGGCTGATCCTGCTCATCGGGCTCATCGCGATGACGGCCGGCTGCACGTTTCAGTACGGCCTGGCCTACCTGATTCCCGCGCTGCGGCAGCACGGCTTCTCGCTGGAGCTCGCCAGCACGCTGGTCGCCTGTCCCACGGTGGGTCTGCTGCTGACGCTGATCGCGTGGGGCGCCGCCGCCGACCGCTTCGGCGAGCGCGTGGTGCTGGCGACGGGCCTGGGGCTGTCCGGCGCGGTCTTGCTGATCGGCGCCTCGCTGCACGGAGCCGAGGCGCTCGGCGTGTGCCTGGCCGTCGGCGGGGCGGCCGGCGGCTCGGTGTTCGCCGCGAGCGGCCGTCTGATCCTGGGCTGGTTCGCCCAGCACGAGCGCGGTCTGGCGATGGGCATCAGGCAGAGCGCGCAGCCGCTCGGCGTCGCGCTGGCCGCGGCCACGCTGCCGGCGCTCGGTGCTGGGGGCACCGCCGGTCCGCTGCTGTTTCTCGGGGCGTTGTGCCTGGTGGCCGGCGCCCTCGTCGTTGGCATCGTGCGCGACCCGACCCGGCCGCAGCGCAGCGTGCCGGCGGGCGGCGCGGCGGCGTCGCCGTACCGGCAGCCGGTGCTGTGGCGGATCCACGCCGCCAGTGCGCTGCTGGTCGTCCCGCAGTTCACGGTGGCCACCTTCGCGCTGGTGTTCCTCGTCGACGCGCGCGGCTGGACCGCGCTGGCTGCGGGCCGTCTGCTGGCGGTCGCTCAGCTCGGCGGTGCGGCGAGCCGGCTGGGCGCCGGCTACTGGTCAGACCGCGTCGGCAGCCGGATGCGCCCGATGCGAACCCTCGCGGTGAGCACGGCCGTCGGCATGGCTGCGCTAGCGGCGGCCGCCGCGACCGGCACCCGGGCCGCCATTCCACTGCTGCTGGCCTGCAGCGTCGTCGCTGTCAGCACCAACGGCCTGGCCGCCACCGTGATCGCCGAGTACACCGGGTCCGCCTGGGCCGGCCGGGCACTCGGCATCCAGAACACCGGACAGAACGCGCTGGCCGCCGCCACGCCGCCGGTGCTGGCGCTGGCGATCTCCTCGATCGGGTTTGGCGGGTCATTCGCGGTGGTCGCCGCGTTTCCCGTCGCCGCCGCCATGCTCGTGCCGGCCGCGGCCGGCCTGCGGCGGACGAATGAGGCCGTGCTCGCTGGGGGCCGCCGGGACTCGCGCCCGGCGGCCGACACCGCACCGTGAGGCGGCCGCCGGCTTGGTGCTCCGCCAGCGCACCCGCGGGGACCTGCGGCCGGCTCGGAAGAGCGACGTCGTTCCCGTATTGAACTCGCCCGGGTCGCTATGGCATCCGCTCGTAGGCGGGGAGGGTCAGGAACTCGACGTAGTCGTCGGCGAGCGCGACCTCCTTGAACAAGGCCGTGGCCTGTTCGAACCGCGGCGCGTCGTAGCCGCCGCCGAGCTGCGTGCGGATCTTGTCCAGTTCCTCGGTGACGATGCGCTCGACGAGTTCCCTGGTGACTGTCGGGCCCTCGGCCAGCGCGATGTCGTTGTGCAGCCACTGCCAGACCTGCGACCGGGATATCTCGGCGGTCGCGGCGTCCTCCATCAGGTTGAAGATCGCGACCGCGCCGGTCCCGGAGAGCCAGCTGGCCAGGTACTGCAGCCCGACGCTGACGTCGTTGCGCAGGCCAGCCTCGGTGACCTCGCCCGGTGTCTTGCCGATCGCGAGCATCTCGGCGGCGGTCACGTGCACGTCGGGGCGAAGCTTGCCGAGCTGGTTCGGCGCGGTGCCGAGCACGCCGTCGAATACCTCCTGGCAGATGGGCACCAGGTCGGGGTGGGCGACCCAGGAGCCGTCGAAGCCGTCGCGGGACTCGCGCGTCTTATCGTCGCGGACCTTGGCCAGCGCGACCGCGTTGACCGCCTCGTCGCGCCGGCTCGGGATGAACGCCGCCATGCCGCCCATGGCGTGCGCGCCGCGGGCGTGACAGGTCTTCACCAGCAGCTCGGTGTACGCGCGCATGAACGGCGCGGTCATGGTGACCGCGTTCCGGTCCGGGAGCACGAAGTCGCGGCCCCTGGTCCGGAAGTTCTTGATGATTCTGAACTGATAGTCCCACCGGCCCGCGTTCAGCCCGGCGCTGTGGTCGCGCAGCTCGTAGAGGATCTCGTCCATCTCGAACGCGGCCGGGATCGTCTCGATCAGCACCGTCGCGCGGATCGTGCCCCGCGGGATGCCGAGCGCGTCCTGCGCCAGCACGAACGCGTCGTTCCACAGCCTGGCCTCGGCGTGGCTTTCCAGCTTGGCCAGGTAGAAGTACGGGCCCTTGCCGTTGTCGAGCTGCCGGTGCGCGCAGTGCACGAAGTACAGCGCGAAGTCGACCAGGCTGCCGGAGGCGCGCTCGCCGTCGATGAGCAGGTGCTTTTCCGGCAGGTGCCAGCCGCGCGGCCGCACCACGATCGTGGCCAGCTCGTCGTCCGGCCCTAGCCGGTAGGCCTTGCCATCCTCGCTGGTGAAGTCGATAGTCCGGTCGAGCGCATCCTTCAGGTTGAGCTGGCCGCCGATCATGTTCTCCCAGAGCGGGGTGTTGGCGTCCTCGAAGTCAGCGAGCCAGACCTTCGCGCCGGAGTTGAGCGCGTTGATCGTCATCTTCTTGTCGGTCGGGCCGGTGATCTCGACCCTGCGGTCGACCAGGCCCGGGGCGGGCGGGGCGACCCGCCAAGACGCGTCCTCGCGGATGGCCGCGGTCTCGGGCAGGAAGTCCAGCATGGCTCCGGCCGACAGCTGCTCCTGCCGACGAGCGCGGGCCGTTAGCAGCTCGTTCCGCCGCCCACCCAGCTCGCGGTGCAAGGTCGCGATCAGGTCGAGCGCGTCCGGGGTCAGGATCTCATCGAACCGGTTGCCTGCCGGGCCAGCAATCTCCACGCCGCTCATGTCGCTACCCTCCGGTCTGCCCTGGCCGTGTCCGGCCGCTGTGCGTCGCGTACCTTCGTCTGGCCCAGACGCTAACTCATGCCGGGCGTCGCCACACGACCGGATCGAGCCACTCGGCCCCGCTGTGCCGGTCGCCCGCTGTGCCGGTCGTCCGCCGTGCAGGTCGCCCGAGGGAGTCGCGAGGGGCCGGCGGGCACATCCGCGCCGCGCCGCGTGTTAATTGAGGTGTGGGGCCGATGTGAGCGATGGCAACATCAGCCCTGTGACTCGCGACACCGCCGGTCCGCGCGACGCTGCGAGAGCACAAATTAACCGCATACAGCGATATTCGGGACGGGCAGCTGTGGCTGCTGTCCGCCCGGCAAGAGGTGGAATGACCGCACAACCACACGACCGCCCCGGCAGTGCCGAAAGCGGGGACGCGGTCGCTGACCTTCAGGCCGAGCCCGACGTGGGGGCTGGCCAGCTTGACCTTGAGGACCGGCACGCGCTGCGGCGGGTGGCGGGCCTGTCGACCGAGCTCGTGGACGTCAGCGAGGTCGAGTACCGGGCGCTGCGGCTGGAACGGGTCGTGCTGATGGGCGTCTGGACCGACGGCACGCTGGCCACCGCCGAGAACTCGCTCCGGGAACTGTCGCGGCTGGCGGAAACCGCCGGTTCCCTGGTGCTAGCCGGTCTCGTGCAGCGCCGTGGCCGCCCGGACGCCGCGACTTACGTCGGCGCGGGCAAGGCGAGGGAGCTTGCCGAGATCGTCGCGACCGCGGGCGCGGACACGGTGATCTGCGACGGGGAGCTGACGCCGGGTCAGCTGCGCCGGCTGGAGGGCACGGTCAAGGTCAAGGTGGTAGACCGGACCGCGCTGATCCTGGACATCTTCGCGCAGCACGCCCGCAGCAAGGAGGGCAAGGCTCAGGTCGAGCTGGCCCAGCTGCAGTACCTGCTGCCGCGGCTGCGCGGCTGGGGCGAGTCGCTGTCCAGGCAGGCGGGCGGCCGGGTCGGCGGCAGCGGCGGCATCGGCACGCGCGGACCTGGCGAGACCAAGATCGAGACTGACCGCAGGCGGATCCGGTCACGGATCTTCAGGCTGCGGCGGGAGATCAGCGAGATGTCTGTCGGCCGCGAGGTCCAGCGCGGCCAGCGGCGTCGGCACGCGGTGCCATCGGTCGCCATCGCGGGGTACACCAACGCCGGCAAGTCAAGCTTGCTCAACCGGCTGACCGGCGCGCAGGTCCTGGTGGATGACTCCCTGTTCGCCACGCTGGACCCGGCGGTCCGCCGGGCGAGGACGCCGTCCGGCTGGCCGTACACGCTCACCGACACGGTGGGCTTTGTTCGGCACCTGCCGCACCAGCTGGTCGACGCGTTCCGGTCCACGCTGGAAGAGGTGGCCGACGCCGACCTCATCCTGCACGTCGTGGACGGTGCGGACGCCGACCCGCGGTCACAGCTGGCAGCCGTGCGGGAGGTGCTGGCCGAGATCGGTGCCGGGGACGTGCCGGAGCTCGTCGTGATCAACAAGGCGGACAGCGCCGACCCGATCGAGGTGGAGGCGCTGCGCCTGACCGAGCCGGAATCGGTCGTCGTGTCGGCCCGCAGCGGCGTCGGCATCGAGGAACTGCGCGCCGCTATCGAGCGCCTGCTGCCGCGGCAGTATCGCGAGGTGCGCGTCGTCGTCCCCTACAGCCGCGGCGACCTGCTTTCCCGGGCGCACGACGAGGGCGAGGTGCTCGCCGTGGCGCACGGCGGAGACGGTACCGAGCTGACCGCGAGGGTCCCGCTCGGGCTTGCCGCCGAACTCGAGCGCGTCGTTCCGGCGCCGCTGTCAAATTAGATTCGCGCCGTTGGCTTAGCGGGCGCTGGGTCGCAGAATTCTGCGTGCATTTGCATAGCGCACGTGCAGCGGAATGTGCGCGTAACAAATACCGGAACGGGCCGAATTCCGGCTGCGGTCGCAGCTCGTCTGCCAGCCAGAACGCGGGTCAGCCGCGGGCACCCGGCTGCTGGCCAGGCCGACTGAGCGGAAGATGAAGAGGTCGGCGTGCCGGTCCCTGCGAGCGGGTTAGCGCGACCATTAGGATGACATCCGCCGGGCGTAAGTCAGCCGACTGCGAAAGGCCCTTTACATTCTTTCGGCTGCTGCCATACGGTGACTCAACCGATATGTTCGCGCATCGCGACGTGCGACATTTGTCCGCGATGCGGGCGGTTCGGCGTGGGAGATCGGATGGATGGCCGCTCAGCCGCGCGGCGACGCTGCGGGTGGCGAGGCTGTGAAGGATTGGCGTGCTGGGCCGTGCTGGGGGGCTGGGCCAGATGACTGTGCGACTGCTGACCAACATTGGCCGGCTGTGGACTGGCTCCGAGGTCTGGAGCAACGCCGCGATGCTGCTGGATCGCGACCGGATCGCCTGGGTCGGCCCGGCGGCCGGGTTGCCGTCCAGCATTCCGGGCGTCATCGACAACATCGTGGATGTGGATCACGTCGAGAACCTCGGTGGCGCGCTGGTCACGCCCGGCCTCATCGACTCGCACAGCCATCCCGTCTACGCCGGGAACCGGTGGGCTGAGCTCGCCATGCGCTCGGGCGGATCGTCCGCCGCGGAGATCGCCGCGGCCGGCGGGGGGGTTGCGTCGACCGTGACGATCACTCGCGGCACCGATCCCTGGACGCTGTGCAGCAGCGTGCGCGATCGGCTGCGGTGCTGGCTGCTGAGCGGCACGACGACCGTCGAGGCGAAAACCGGCTTTCACCTCACGAGGGACGGAGAGCTGGCGGACGTGCGGCTGCTGCGGTCGCTGGAGCGGGAGCCGGGCATGCCGCGCGTGCACGCGACGTTCCTGGCGGCGCACGCCGTGCCGCCGGAATACTTCGGCCGGCGTGCCGACTACGTCGACGCCGTGAGCGTCTGGTGCGCGGACGCCGCCGCGGCGGGTGCGGACAGCGTCGACGCGTACTGCGACGAGGGCGGGTTCACCGCGCGCGAGGCTAGCTGGGTGCTCACCGCCGGCCGTGCCGCCGGGCTGCAGCCCCGGCTGCACGCCTGCGGGGACGGGCGGCTCGGCGCCGCCCTGCTCGCGGCCGAGCTCGGCTGCGCCTCGGCAGACCTGCTGCTCGGCGCCGGTCACGACGACGTGCTGGCGCTGGCCCAGGCCGGCGTCGTCGCCGTCCTCTGCCCGGCGGCCGGCGGTGACTCCCGGCGGCAGCCTCCCGCGCGTGCGCTGCTGGACAGCGGGGTACCCATCGCGCTGGGTTCGGATCACTCTCCCGGCGGCAACGGCATCACGTCGATGCCCCTCGTCATCAGCCTGGCGATCGCCAACTACGGGCTGAGCGTCGCCGAGGCGCTGCGCGCGGCCACCGTCGGCGGCGCGCAGGCGCTGCGCACCCCGGACCGGGGCTCGATCGCGCGCGGCAAGCTGGCCGACGTCGTTGCCTGGGATGTCGACCACGAGGGGGCGTTCGCCTGGTCGTACGGCCTGAAGCCGGCCCGGATCTGGCGCGGCGGGGAGCCGGTCACCAGCTGACCAGCCGTCGGCTCGCCACGGCC
>JASHQA010000456.1 GCA_030037785.1 Streptosporangiaceae bacterium | reverse complement strand
CGAACTCGAGCTGGCCGAGCGGCGCAGCCGGGTACGGGTGGCCGAGCTGCACGCCGAGGTCAGCCAGTTGCGCGCCGAGCTGGAGTCGACCCGCGCGGTCGCAGCGCGGCTGGCGAGCCTGGCGCGTGGCAAGACCGACGGCGCCGCACTCGTGCCGGTACGGCCGCCCGGCGGCCGCACGAGCACCGTCACGGGCGCGGGCCTCGGCCCCGATGCGCCCCGGGCCATCGGCGCGGCGGCCGACACCAGCCCCGCTGCGCGGGGCAGCGCGGCCGACGCCGGCTGATCAGACCAGAAAGAAAGCGGAGAAAGAAGAGCGTTGGACGAGAAGCTGACCAGGAAGAGCCAGGCAGCTCTGTCCGAGGCGGTGCAGCTGGCCGCCTCGGCTGGCAATCCCAACACCGACGGCCTGCACCTGCTCGTCGCCTTGATCCAGCAGGACGGGGGTACGGCCGCGCCGCTGCTGCGGGCCGTCGGCGCCGATCCGGCAGACCTGCTGGTGCAGGCCCGGGCGGAACTGGCCCGGATGCCGCGGGCAGCGGGGGCGACGGTCAGCGCCCCGCAGACCTCGCGGCAGCTGCTGGCGACGCTGGCGACGGCCGGCAAGCTGGCGAAGGACATGTCGGACGAGTACGTGTCGACCGAGCACCTGCTCGTCGGGCTCGCCACCGATGGCGGCCAGGCGGCCGAGTTGCTGCGCTCCGCCGGTGCCGGGCCCAAGCAGCTCACCGCCGCGTTCGAGCAGGTGCGCGGGCACGCCAGGGTGACGTCTCAGGACCCGGAGGACACCTACCAGGCCCTCGAGAAGTACGGCATTGACCTCACCCAGAGCGCCCGCGACGGCAAGCTGGACCCGGTGATCGGCCGGGACGCTGAGATTCGCCGCGTGATCCAGGTACTGTCCCGTCGGACCAAGAACAACCCGGTGCTCATCGGGGAGCCCGGCGTCGGGAAGACCGCGGTCGTCGAAGGCCTGGCCCAGCGCATCGTGGCTGGCGACGTGCCCGAGTCGCTTCGCGACAAGCGCGTCGTGGCGCTCGACCTCGGCGCGATGGTCGCCGGAGCCAAGTACCGGGGCGAGTTCGAGGAACGCCTCAAGGCCGTCCTGAACGAGATCAAGCAGAGCGAAGGCCAGATCATTACCTTCATCGACGAGCTGCACACCGTGGTGGGCGCGGGCGCAGCCGAGGGCGCGATGGACGCGGGCAACATGCTCAAGCCCATGCTTGCCCGCGGTGAGCTGCGCATGGTCGGGGCTACCACGCTGGACGAGTACCGGCAGCGGATCGAGAAGGATCCTGCCCTGGAGCGACGCTTCCAGCAGGTGCTCATCGGCGAGCCGTCCGCCGAGGACACCATCGCGATCCTGCGTGGACTGAAGGGCCGCTACGAGGCGCACCACCAGGTGCAGATATCCGATGCCGCCCTGGTCGCCGCCGCGACCCTGTCGGACCGGTACATCACCGCCCGGTTCCTGCCGGACAAGGCGATCGACTTGATCGACGAGGCCGCCTCCCGGCTGCGGATGGAGATCGACTCGCGGCCGGTTGAGATCGACGAACTGCAGCGCGCCGTCGACCGGATGAAGATGGAAGAGCTGGCGCTGGCGAAGGAGAACGACGCGGCCAGCCGGGATCGGCTGGAACGGCTGCGCGCCGACCTCGCCGACAAGCAGGAGCAGCTCACCGCGCTGGTGGCCCAGTGGGACCGGGAGAAGGCCAGCCTGAACAAGGTCGGGGAGCTGAAGAAGCAACTTGACGAGCTGCGGGGTCAGGCCGAGCGGGCGCAGCGCGACACCGACTTCGAGACAGCCTCCCGGCTGATGTATAGCGAGATCCCGGCGCTGGAGCGGCAGATCGCCGAGGCGTCGGCGGCAGCCAGCGACGAGGGTGGTCCGGCCGCGGGACCCGGCGTGGCGGCGGCCGCGCCGATGGTGAAGGAGGAAGTCGGCCCGGACGACGTGGCTGACGTCGTGTCGTCGTGGACTGGCATCCCGGCGGGCAGGCTCATGGAGGGCGAGACCGGCAAGCTGCTGCGGATGGAGGACGAACTGGGTCACCGGCTGGTCGGCCAGCAGCGAGCGGTGCAGGCTGTGTCCGACGCGGTCCGCAGGTCCAGGGCGGGCATCTCGGACCCGGACCGGCCGTCTGGCTCGTTCCTGTTCCTCGGCCCGACCGGCGTGGGCAAGACCGAGCTGGCCAAGGCGCTGGCAGAGTTCCTGTTCGACGACGAGCGGGCGATCATCAGGATCGACATGAGTGAGTACTCCGAGCGGCACTCGGTGGCCAGGCTCGTCGGCGCGCCCCCCGGCTACGTCGGATATGAAGAGGGTGGTCAGCTCACCGAGGCGGTCCGCCGCAGGCCCTACTGCGTGGTGCTACTCGACGAGGTGGAGAAGGCGCACTCGGAGGTCTTCGACATCTTGCTGCAGGTCCTCGACGACGGCCGACTCACCGACGGACAGGGCCGCACGGTGGACTTCCGCAACACGATCCTGATCCTCACCTCCAACCTCGGCTCGCAGTTCATCGCCGATCCGACCCTGGACGACACGTCCACGCGGGAGCAGGTCCTGGCCGTGGTTCGGGCGACGTTCAAGCCCGAGTTCCTGAACCGGCTCGACGACATCATCGTGTTCGACGCGCTGACGACCGACGAGCTAACCCAGATCGTCGACTTGCAGGTGCAGCGGCTCGCCGGACGCCTGTCGGGACGGCGGCTGACGCTGGTCGTGACGCCCGCAGCCAGGGAGTGGCTGGCCGTCACCGGCTTCGACCCCGTCTACGGCGCCCGGCCGCTGCGGCGGCTGATCCAGTCGGCGATCGGCGACAAGCTCGCCCGCGAACTGATCGCCGGGGACATCACCGACGGCGACACCGTGGTCGTCGACCTGGACGAGGCTGCGGACGCGCTGCGCGTCGGGCCGGAGCGGACGGCCGCTGCCGCCGGGAGAGCCAGCTAGGCGGCCTACCCCCCGACCAGGGCAGCGTTGTCAAGCGTCGTCGAGCAGCGCGTCATAGCCGTCCTCGGGCAGCCCGAGGTCGTTGCGGATGCGGTAGCGGAGCCGGAGCAGCAGCCGCAACTCCGAGTTCTCGTCCGCTCGCTCGGCGTTCTGCCCGGCCGCGAGGCACCGCTCAACCCCGGTGGTCGCCCAGTCCAGCGCCCCAGCTAGGTCACCGTTCTCGACGAGCAACTCCGCCGCGAGGTCACACGTTCGCGGGTCTGCTGGACCGTCCCGCTGGATGCCGCTGATAAGGTCCAGGGCGTCACGCTGGCGACCTAGCTGGAACAGGGCGCGAGCGAGACCAACCCGCGGATCCACGGAAACGGGCCCGCCATCGGCGAGCGCACGGCGGAACCAGTCCGCAGCCTCGGCGGGCTCATCGGCCAGCAGCCACTGGTCCGCGACCCGCACGCACGCCTCGGCGCGCGGCATCGCCGCCGTCTGAGTGCCGATCGTCACCAGCCGCGTCATCTCTCTCGCCGCTGCCACATGATCACCGCTGGCCGCCGCGTCAAATTCGAGCGAATCGAATATCTCGCGATTTAGTGACGGCACGTGACTAAGGTATCCGGGATCAGCGATTGGAGCAGCAAACGGACGCGAAATGGTGCTGGTCGAATACTGCCGCCCGGCCGAGGTCAGCAAAGCTACCTTTATGCCGCTATTCCGCACCATCCTGGCGCGTGTTCGCAGGGCTCGGCCTAGTGCCGGGACCGCTCCAGCGCGTCCCAGAAGCCGCGCCGCAGGGCGTGCCGCACCTCGTCGTGCAGCAGCGAGTCGATCGGCAGCGCCGAGCCTTGCAGCAGCCTCGCCTCCAGGTCGGAAGGCATCCGCGGCTTACGGGCGAGCACGGCCTCCAGCCAGAGTGCGGGCGCGTCGCGCGCGACAGCCTCACCGAACCCGAAGCCCTCGGCGTGCGCCGACTGAACGGCGTCGCCGACAGACAGCGCCGGGGCTGGCAGCTGTGCTGGCTGACCCGCGTAGCCGGCTGGCGCGTACGGCTGCTGGCTGGCCGGCCCGGCGAACTGCGGCTGCTGGCCGCCCGGCCCGGCGAACTGCGGCTGACCGGCATACGGCGTGCGCTGATCCTGGCCGTAGGGCAGGCCGTTGCCCGCGGGAAGCTGGCGCGCCGGAAGCGGCCGCGGGGAGTCGAGCGGCATCGGGGCGTTCTGGCCCTGTGGTCCGCTGGCACCCGTCTGCCGGTGCGCACCGGGCTGCGGGGGTGGGCCCGGCTGTACCAGGCCTTGCTGCCCCGGCCCCTGCTGCCCGGGACCCTGCTGCCCCGGCCCCTGCTGCCCGGGACCCTGCTGCACCGGCCCCTGCTGCACCAGGCCCTGCGCCGGAGCCGGTGCCGTCGGCTGCTGACCGAGGCCCTGCTGCGGTGGTGAGCCCGCCACGCCCTGGCCCGCTGCCGGGAAGCCTTGCTGCTGACCCACACCGCCCGGACCCGCGCCGTACTGGCCGCCTGCTGGTCCGGGCTGGCCCAGGCCGCTCGACGGCAGGCCGCCGTGCGACATGCCCGGCGGGGCGCCACCTGCAGGCGCTCCGCCCGCGGCCTCGAGACCGTAACCCGGCACGCCATTCCCCGGCACGCCGTTAGCAGGCACGCCGTTAGCTGGGCCACCGCTAGCCGACCCGCCCTGCGCAGGCATGCCACCCGCGGCAGGTCCGGGCAGCCCGGCCTGAGCAAAGCCGTTGCCGAGGCCGGCAGCGCCCGCACCAGCCTGACCCGGCAGCTCGGACAGCGTCAGCCCCTGCTGGCCGCTGCCACCGTGACCGTTGGCAGGCTGCGTCACGCCCTGCCCGGCAAATGGCGGCTGACCGAAGCCTGCCTGGGCAGCAGGCGGGACTCCGGCTGGCAGTGCGTCAGGGGCCTGGTGGTATCCAGGCGGAAGCTGAGCCGGCGGGGCCTGCCGAAGGTCGGGGCCAGGCTGAACCGACCCGGCGTGACCGTTGTCGCCGTGCCGACCTGCCGTGAAGCGTGCCACGTCGCCGCTCACGGGCACGTCGCGCGCGTTCTCCCGCGGACTACCCGCCGCCGTCAGCGCAGCAGCCTGCTCGTACCCCGCTGGCACGGGAGACGCGTACAGCCGCGGCCCGGCCGCGTCGATCGCGGGCTGTGGCGCGCCGGAACTTATCGGCTGCTCGTGGTAACCAGACCCGCTCAGCTGCGGCTCTGCGCCGACGATGAGCTCGACGAAGGGGCGGAGGTGAGCGGCCGAGACGTCGATGACGTCGTCGCACTCCTGACGTAGCGCGCGCGACCCTGCCCCGCTACCATCGGCGCCGATGTGCAGCAGCACCGTCCGAACGCCGAATTCCTGGATCTCGGCGATCGCGGGCGCCAGGTCCTCCTCGGCGCTGACGATGATCACATCGCTGACCGCGTGGTTCCGCGCGAGTGCCGTCAGGTCCTTGCGCATCTCGGCCTCGACGCCCTCCCGCCGACTCGGCCGGGCCTTGCTCAGGCGGAGCTTGACCCCTGGGAGCTCAGCCAGGCTGTCGTATTCGGCCGCCCGGCTGCCCGCGGCGGCGACGTCGTACCAGTAGCAGCGGAGCAGCGGCAGCCCCGTCCGCTCGCTGGACAGGCCGCCGAGCAACTTCAGCAGACCCGCACAGTCCCAGGACACCGAGTCACGATGGCGAGTGCCGTGGACTGCGAGGGCGCCGTCCCCCAGCGCATGACCAGCGTCCACGAACAGCGCGCAGCGATCCAACGCGACACCGTCCTTCCCTTGCGCGTGACGTTACCAGCGCCGCCGAGCAGTCGTGGCGGATAGCGGGGATTGTGAAGGTATCCGCCAGACCGCGGCTGGCTGTCTGGTCAGCACATATGTGTAGCTGAGGGCAGCTCGGAGCGGACCCGCCACCCGGCCCGCAGAAGTTACCAGGTACGCGCCAGAGCTCGGAACGGCCGACCCGCGGCCGACGCCGCAGCGGTCGCGCGGTCGCTAGACTCGGCAGTCGTGACCGCCGATCCGGCTGCCGATCGAGCCGCACTGCTGAGCTTCATCAAGCAGCTCGCCGTTGTCCACGGCGAGGTCGTTCTGGCCTCGGGTCAACGCGCCGACTGGTACATCGACCTTCGCCGGGTGCTGCTCGACGGCGACGCGGCCCCGGTGGCCGGGCGGGTCATGCTGGCTGCCACCGCGGGTCTGTCGTATGACGCCGTCGGCGGCCTGACCCTGGGCGCCGACCCGGTCGCCACCGCGATGCTGCACGCAGCGGCGGCCCGCGGCCGGAAGCTCGACGCTTTCGTCGTGCGCAAGGCCGAGAAGGAACACGGGCTGCAGCGCCGGATCGAGGGACCGGACGTGGCCGGCCGACGGGTACTGGCTGTCGAGGACACGTCCACGACCGGCGGCTCGGTGCTGGCCGCGGTCGACGCGCTGCAGGAGGCCGGTGCCGAGGTGGTCGGCGTCGCAGTCGTGGTGGAGCGCGGCGCCCGGCAGCGGGTCACCGAGCGCGGCCTGTCCTACCTGGCTGCGTTCGAGCTCGACGAGCTCGGCCTGGCCTAGCGGTCAGGCGTGCGCGAGCGCGCGAAGCGCCAGGAAGGCGACAATCAGCATGATCGCGATCAGCGCGGACACCAGAACCAGTCCGGCTAGCCGACGCCCCCCGGCAGGGTCCGCATCGTGGCGTCCCATGGTCTGAGCGTAACGCTGTCCGGCCGCGCGGCCTGGTAAAGCGGCCAACTGGGCCGGCCAGGTTGGGCATGCCCGCTGACTCGGCGATACTGGCACTGACCCAGCCTGGAGAGGACCGCTGCCATGCCGATTGCGACGCCAGAGGGTTACGCCCACATGCTCGACCGGGCAAAGGAGCGCGGCTTCGCCTATCCAGCGATCAACGTCACGTCGAGCCAGACGCTCAACGCCGCCCTGCGCGGCTTCGCCGAGGCGGAGAGCGACGGGATCATCCAGGTATCCACGGGTGGTGCCGAGTACCTGTCCGGCCAGTCGGTGAAGGACATGGTGACCGGTGCGGTCGCGCTGGCCCAGTTCGCCCGCATCGTGGCCGCCAGGTATCCGGTGAGCGTGGCCCTGCACACCGACCACTGCCCGAAGGACAAGCTTGACGGCTACATGCGGCCGCTCGTAGAGATCTCCGCCGAGCGCGTGGCCCGCGGCGATCAGCCGCTGTTCCAGTCCCACATGTGGGACGGCTCGGCCGTGCCGCTCGGCGAAAACCTGAAGATCGCGTCGGATCTGCTCGACCGGTGCGCGGCGGCGCGCGTGGTGATGGAAATGGAGATCGGCGTCGTCGGCGGCGAGGAGGACGGCATCGTCGGCGAGATCAACGAGAAGCTCTACAGCACCCCCGAGGACGCGCTGGCCACCGCGGAGGCGCTCGGCCTTGGCGAGCGCGGCCGCTACATCCTGGCGGCTACCTTCGGCAACGTGCACGGCGTGTACGCGCCGGGGCACGTCAAGCTGCGGCCGTCGATCCTCAGGGACATCCAGGATGCGGTCGGGGCCAGGTACGGCAAGGACAAGCCCTTCGACCTAGTCTTCCACGGCGGCTCGGGGTCAGACCTGACCGACATCCGGGAGGCCATCGGGTACGGCGTGGTCAAGATGAACGTCGATACCGACACCCAGTACGCGTTCACCCGGCCGGTCGCCGGTCACATGTTCACCAACTACGACGGCGTGCTGAAGGTGGACGGCGCGGTCGGCAGCAAGAAGGCTTACGACCCGCGGAGCTGGGGGAAGGCGGCGGAGGAAGGCATGACCGCCCGCGTCGTGCACGCCTGCGAGGACCTGCTGTCGGCCGGCCAGCGCGGCTGAGAGCCAGGCCAGGCGATGCACGAGAACCTGCTCGGCGGCCCGCCGGGCACCTACCTGCCAGCCGACGAGGCCGCAGCAGCCGCGCTGGCCTCGGCCGCCGACCCGGCCGAGGTGGCGGCGCGGTTCCCCCGGTACTGCGCCGCCTGGGCGACGCTGGCCGAGCGCGCCCTCGCGGCCGGCGAGCCCGTGACCGGGTACGCGTTCGCACGGACCGGCTATCACCGCGGGCTCGACCAGCTCCGCCGGGCGGGCTGGCGCGGGCACGGTCCGGTCCCGTGGGAGCACGAGCCCAACCAGGGATTCCTGCGTTCTCTGCACACGCTCGCGGTCGCCGCCGCGGCTATCGGCGAGGACGACGAGGCGGTTCGCTGCGGCGAGTTCCTCGCCGACGCCAGCCCGGCCGCCGTCGCGGCGCTCTCCTGAACCGTTCCGTACGGTTCCGTACCGGATTTGATAGCCTGACTGTGTGACCACTATCAGAGCCGAGGAAGTGCGCATTCCGCGCCGGGCGCGGGAAGCTGTGGCGCGGCACGAGGAAGTAGTGGTCGTCAATAGAGAGCGGCCTGCCTTCGTCATAGTTCATCCGGACGACAGGCCGACGGCCGCCCTTCCTGCCCACCGAGGCCGGCGGCTGCGAGAGGCGCTGGCCATGCTGGCTGCTGGCCCGCTGCCCGATCCTGACTTCGCTGCCGACATGGAAGCCGTCTTGCGTGACGTAGGCCAGCCTCCGGACGACCCATGGGCACACTGCTAGACACGACCGTCTTCATCGAATTGGAGCGCGCGATCGCAGCAGCGCGCGAGGCTGCCGTGCTGGACGAGGTGTTCAGCCGACTGGCGAGCGAACTCGGAGACTCCGACGAGGTCGGGATCTCGGCCATTACCGCATCAGAACTGCTCCATGGCGTGCACAGGGCAGCCCCCGACCGCCGCCCACGCCGCGAGGCCTTTGTCGAGCTGGTCCTGACCGCGTTCCCGCCGATGCCTTTCGATGTGCTGACAGCACGGACTCACGCTCGGCTCTGGGCTGCACTGGCAAGCGCTGGTACGGATGTGGGCGCGCACGACCGCGTTGTCGCGGCCACCGCGATCGCTGCTGGCTGGCGGGTCGGCACGGCTAACGTCCGGCACTTCGATCACATCGCGGGCCTGGACGTCGTGCGGGTCAGCCTCAGCGGCCAGCGCTCGCCCGGCGAACGGGGCGAGTAGCATCTGAGTGCAAGAGCCCCTGTGCCGCGCTTGCAGCAATCGCAACGACGCACGCCCGGGGGCTTTCGTCCGGTTACGGGAGGACTGTCAGATGCCCGCCATCGTGATCGTCGGCGCGCAGTGGGGCGACGAGGGCAAGGGCAAGGCCACCGACCTGCTGGGTGACCGCGTTGACTACGTCGTGCGCTACCAGGGCGGTAACAACGCGGGCCACACGGTCGTGATCGGCGACGAGCACTACGCCCTGCACCTGCTGCCGTCCGGCGTGCTCTCCGACCACGCCACCGCGGTCATCGGCAACGGCGTGGTGATCAACCCGGAGGTGCTGATCGCGGAGATCGACGGACTGGCGGCGCGTGGTGTCTGGCGCGACCGGCTGCTGATCTCTGCCGACGCGCATCTGATCATGCCGCATCACGTCGCGCTCGATAAGGTCACCGAGCGCTACCTGGGCAACGCGCGGATCGGCACGACGGGCCGCGGTATCGGCCCCGCGTACGGCGACAAGGCGGCCAGGGTCGGGATCAGGATGCAAGACCTCTTCGACCCTGGCATCCTGCGGCAGAAGCTCGAGCTGGTGCTGCGGGAGAAGAATCAGGTGCTGGCCAAGGTGTACAACCGGCGCGGCATCGACGCCGCCAGCGTCGCCGAGCAGTACCTGGGCTTCGCCGACCGGCTCGGTCGCTACGTCGCCGACACCGGACTCGTGCTCAACAAGGCGCTCGCCGACGGCCGCGTGGTCTTGCTCGAGGGTGCCCAGGCGACGCTGCTCGACGTCGACCACGGCACCTACCCGTTCGTGACGTCATCGTCCCCCACCGCGGGCGGCGCCTGCGCCGGCTCGGGCATCGGGCCGACCCGGATCACCCACGTGCTGGGCATCCTCAAGGCGTACACGACCCGGGTGGGGGCGGGCCCGTTCCCCACCGAACTCACCGACGAGCGCGGCGAGTGGCTGCGCAAGACCGGTGACGAGTACGGCACCACCACCGGGCGACCGCGGCGCACCGGCTGGCTGGACACGGTCATCGCGCGGTACGCGACCAGGGTCAACGGACTGACCAGCTACTTCGTGACCAAGCTGGACGTGCTGTCCGGACTGGAGAAGGTCCCGGTGTGCGTTGCCTACGACGTGCACGGCACCCGGCACGACGAGGTGCCCATGACGCAGACGGACTTCCATCACGCCACCCCGGTGTATGACTACCTGGACGGCTGGTGGGAGGACATCTCGGCGGCGCGGGAGCTCGACGACCTGCCGAAGAACGCGCAGCGCTACGTGCGCGCGATCGAGGACCTGATCGGCGCGCCGGTCGCCGCGATCGGCGTGGGCCCGCGCCGCGACCAGACCGTGCAACTGCGCGACGTGCTGTGAGCCCGGAGGCAATGAGGCGGGGCCGTCGGCGGTCCGACCGGTAGGCTCTGGCCGTGCGAGTACTGGTCCTCGGGTCGGGCGGCCGCGAGCACGCGCTCGGCCGGGCGCTAGCCAGGGACGCCGAGGTCACGGACCTGCACGCGGCACCGGGCAATCCCGGCATCGGCGAGATCGCCGACCTGCACGACGTCACGGCGACCGACCCGGCCGACGTCACCGCGCTGGCGCGCAAGATCGCCGCGGACCTCGTCGTGGTCGGCCCCGAGGCACCGCTGGTCGCGGGCGTCGCCGACGCGCTGCGAGAGGCGGGCGTGCCGTGCTTCGGGCCAGGTCAGGGTGCGGCGATGATCGAGGGCTCGAAGTCGTTCGCCAAACAGGTCATGACCGCCGCCGGGGTGCCCACGGCAGCCGCCATGACCTGCCGGACCCAGCAGGAGGCGGACGCCGCGCTGGCGCGGTTCGGACCGCCCTACGTGGTCAAGGCCGACGGGCTCGCGGCCGGCAAGGGCGTGGTGGTGACGACCGACCACGCGGAGGCGCTTCGGCATGCCGGGCGCAGCGGCACCGTCGTGATCGAGGAGTTCCTCGACGGGCCGGAAGTGTCGGTCTTCGCGCTCGCCGACGGCACCACCGCAGTCGCGCTGCTCCCCGCGCAGGACTACAAGCGGGCTCACGACGGCAACGCGGGCCCGAACACCGGCGGCATGGGGGCCTACACGCCGCTGCCATGGGCACCCGCGGACCTGGCCGAGCAGACGCTCGCTGCGGTCGTGCGGCCAACGCTGGCACAGCTCGCCAGCATCGGCAAGCCGTACAGCGGGCTGCTGTACGCCGGGCTGAGCCTGACCTCGCGCGGGCTGCGCGTGGTCGAGTTCAACGCCCGGTTCGGCGACCCGGAGACCCAGGTAGTGCTCGACCGGCTCGAGACCCCCCTGGCCGGCCTGCTGGCCGCCTGCGCGCGCGGCGACCTGGCGAGCGCCGCCCCCCTGAGCTGGCTGCCCGGCGCGGCCGTCACGGTGGTGATCGCCGCCGAGGGGTATCCGGCCAGCCCAATCGGCGGCGCGGCGGTCACGGGGCTGGCGGAGGCGAACCGCGTTCCCGGCAGTTATGTCTTGCACGCCGGGACCGCTCGCGATGG
>JASHQA010000455.1 GCA_030037785.1 Streptosporangiaceae bacterium | reverse complement strand
ATCCGCCCGCCTCCCGGTCCGGGTCAGCGCGATCGCCCAGAGCACGTGGTGGTGCCTCGCCGAGCCCGGCGATGAGCCGCCGCAGGTACCGGGTGCCGACCGTGTCCGGCTTCCTGCCAGGAGGCGGCGCGACAGGGCTCACGGCTGGCCAGGGGTAATGGATCTCCTCGTCGTCGTTCATGTGGGACACCTCCTTGGCGGGTCGGCGCTCGCCGACCGGGCGGGCTGGCGGTCTGGGGTCATGAGCGGCTCCGCCTCTGGCGTGCTCATGCGATCTGCCGTGTGGGGTAGGCCCGGCAGGTGCCGGGACGAAGTCGGTGGCTTCGCCGGTGCCGGTAGCGGGCCGGTAACGGCTCCACGGCCGGTATCCGGGCTCGTCGAGCAGGTCCTCATCGAGGCCAGCTGCTGCGGGCCAGTTGTGATATGCGGCCTGGCGCACAGCCTGCGCAGCGGCGCACCGCTCAGCGGCGGTGCGCTGCGGCGGGGTCTTGTCCCACCACGCGTTCCACAGCTGCCACGCCCGCGCACGGAACTCTGGTGTCACCGAACGGGTCTGGCCGCTGACGACGCGCCGGACGACATCGGGTCGCACGTTCAGCGCCCGCGCCATCCGCGCACAGTTGTGACCCATGGCGAGTAGTGACCGCAGCCGCCATGCCGTTCCGCCCGCATCCAGGCGTGGCTGGCGCTGGTCCTGAGCGCCGCAGTCACCGATGCGCGCGCTCGCTGTCATGGCGCGCCCTCGCGGTCTGTTTGCCGCTGGGAGTGGCGGCGTGCGGCGGTTCGGCGCGCGGAGGCGATCGTGCGGCGGATCTCCTGATCGGCAAGGCCGGTGGCGCGAGCCGCGATGGCCAGTTCCGCCAGGACGGCGCCGTCGCCGGCCTCGGCGGCACGGCATGCGGCCCAGAACAGGCCGTCGTTGCGGTTGTGGCTGTCCGGGCCGAGCGCGGCCGTCCAGGCGACGAGCCGGCTCAGGTCACTGCTGAGCGGCCTGGAAACGTAGGCGAACGCGCGCTCGGGCTCCAGAAGGCCGACCACCCTGGACCAGTCCAGGCCACCCGTGGCGGCCTCGTCCCGGCGCAGCAGGTACGGCTTGCCGCTGACCCGTGACGGTGGTGCCAGTACGTAACCACCGCGGGCGCGCAGGTCCACGTGATGGCGGGGCAGGCGGCCGCTGGCCTGCTCGCTGCCGGTGAAGTAGGCGTGCAGCCCGCCGCTGGGCGTGCTGACTATCGTGCCGGCGGGCTCGAGCAGGCCTGCGGTCTTGAGCTGGTTCAGCGCGGTGAAGCCGTTGCCCGCCGCGCCGTGCTGGTCGACATCGAGCACGTCCGGACCTGGGTAGCCGGTAGCGATCGCCACGTTGGCCTCGGGCTGGCGGCGCCACCACCAGGCGATCTTGTCCGGATCAGTGGTGGCGTCGCAGAATCCGTGGCTTGTCGCCGGTTCCTTGACGCCGGGCTTGCACGGAAACACGGGCCAGCCAACCGCTGCGTAGGCCAGCGCCCGGTCGGTGGCGCGCGGGTTCATGGCCGCACCTCCGGCCACGCCAGCGCGCTCCGCGGGTTGCGAACATGGCCGCAGCGCCGGGTTTCGCTGGCGAGTTGCTCAGCAGCGCCGGCCAGGAGTCGCGTGTGCCATTCGGCCTGGCCGGCTAGCATCCTCGCGGTGCGCGCAGGCTGCAGGTACAGCAGCGACCAGAGCTCGCTGAGCCAGTCCAGAAGGTACAGGCACAGCGGATGCTGCTCCCAGCACTCGCCTAGGCTCGCGGCGAGGTGACCGTAGCCGGGGCGGTAGACCTGGTCGACCCACGCGCGCAGCCTGCCGATCGCAGCCTCGCGCTCGGCGCCGTCGAGCTTCCAGAACGGCGGCGCCGGGGCCGGCTGGTATCCAGCCGGGTCGCTGTCGCGTTCGCCTGTCTGGTCGAGCCCGCCGGCGAGGTCGGTCACTTGCTTGTCGAGCGCGGCGACCGCGGTGAGGGCGTCGTCGTGTTCGGCGACGGTTGCCTTGACGTCGCTGACAACTGTCGCCAGCGCGCCGACCCGGTTGCCGATCGCGGTCACGTCGGCTGCCTGGCGGTGATCGAGGTCAGCGACCTGGCGGGCTATACCGGATAGCTGGAGGAGGACGGCGGTCAGGCCATCGGGTTCGCTCACGGGATCAGCTCCAGGGGTAGCCGTCGGCGTTGGTGCTGCTCGCCGCGCCATCGTCGGGCGTTTCGTCGGGGTCGGGGACGACGGTCAGGTGCGGCCAGCGGGTTGCCCTCGCGGTGAGCGGGCGGGCTGTCGGCGCGGGGATCTGCGGTGTTGCGGGCAGCGATGCGACGGCACTGCCGAGGCGGCGGGCGTTCTTGTAGACCCGGTCGTGCCAGGCCGCGCCCAGTCGCGCGATCACTGGCGCGTAGCTGCCGCGGATGACGAGGGCGTGGCGGGCGGGTAGCTGGCGGATCATGTCCGGCGTCAGCACGTCGTGCCAGAATCGGTAACGCTCGCGCCGCCGCCGGCCGCGTTCCCTGAAGCAGGCCTGGCCGCACAGGTCGCTGGCCATCTTGAGGGTCGCGGTGTCCGTGATGCCGGGCAGCCAGGCCTTGACGCCGCAGGTGTCGAGGATGACCTGGGCGCCGTCCTTGCCCCAGCGCGTCCGCAGCTGCGCCTCGCCGTGCGCCACGGGGATGAGCTGGATGCCCTTGCCGCCAGAGTCCGCGAGCCAGCTGGGAAGGGGAACGGGGCAGGTCTGGACGATCTCATCCAGAGCCATCAGCAGCGGCGGGTCCAGCCGCCCGCCGGGCTGGGCCTGACCGAGTTGAGCGGCGACGTGGTGGATCTCCCCGGCCATAGCCGCGAACAGTGGCGCAACTGGGCTGTCGTCGTGCTCGGCCGCGGCGATCAGGTACAGGGTCCCGGCCTGGCGCAGGAATGCCTCGACGTCGAAGCCCGTGCCGTTGCTGGCGGGTAGCGCTGAGTGTGCCAGTGCCGGGTCGGCCATGAACGCCAGCGCGCGGGTGATGACCATGCGGATGGTCTGCGCGGTCTTCTGCGCCTCGCTGCGCAATTCGGCTAGCTCAAGCGCCCACTGGCTGGCGCCCGCCTTGGCCAGGATGTCCTCAGCCTGGTCGGCGTCACCGAGCGCCCAGCCAGTGACAGCGCGCATGTCCCCGCCAGCGAGAGCGGCGGCATGGAACAGGCAGCGCAGGTAGCTGGAGGCTTTGCTGGACCAGAACGAGGCATCCTCGGTGCCGGTCATGCTGACTGCGTTCGCGAACCCGTCTGCCCGGCGGATCGCCGTGCCGGGGTCGTGACACCCGTCGACCGGGTTCCACCGGAACGTCGACGGCACATTGCCGATGCGCTGCGGGTTGAACACGTGCACCGGGCCGCGCCGCGACCGGATCCCGCTGGTCAGCTCGAACACGTCGTGCTTGGTCGTAGTGCTGACGACGGGGCCTGGATAGTGCAGGATGATCCGGGCCAGTAAGCCGGTCTTGCCCGTCCGCGGCGGTGCCATGATCAGGACGTGCTCGTCGACCGGGACGCGTAGCCGGTGCCCGTAGTGCGCCTGGCCGATGACCAGCGAGTGCTCGTTGGGACGGGACAGCCGCTGCCCGGCACGCAAGGACCGGCGACAGCGCCGGGACCGGCGGAACGCGGCGAGCCTGCCCCACCGCAGCCACAGCTCGAACGTGGTCGCGTGACCGCGGCCGGGATGCAGCCGCAGGAGCAGCCGCAGATGCAGGTATCGCACCCGGAAGCGGGGCAGGCCAGCATGTGGCCCGAAGCACCAGCGCAGCGCTGCCAGCAGAATCAAGCCCGTTACTAGGAATAGCAGGCCTGTCATTGCTCGCTCCCGTTCTGCAGGGCCTGGATGTGCTCCCGTAGTGCGGCGCGGGCGGCGCCGGGGTTGAGGTCGACCTCCGGGGCGAGCTCGGTGCTGACGCGGGAGACGTCCTCGAGGCGGAAGGCGCTCAGCGGTCCATACCGCTGGTCGACGAGGACAAGGAAACGGGCCGTCTTGGTGCCAGCCCGCGATGTGCGGCCGCGGCGCCTGGATGCGGACCCGGCCGTGATCGCCACTCGCGGCACGGGCGCGATCTCGGCCGACACCGGCGACGCCGCTCCGGCACGGCTGCGGCGGCCCGGCGCAACCGGGCACTCCTCCAGCACCCACTCCCGAAACCCGCCGAGCGTGGACCCCGGCGCGATCACGAGGCGCAGCAGCCACAGCACCAGACCGCCTGCGACCGCCAGCGGAGTTGCCTCGTCGTCGGCGAGCGCTTCGTCCAGCGCCTTCTGCCGGGCGATCGTCCACGCGCGGACCACGCCGATCGCCGTATCGGAGGCCAGCGCGTAAGCCACCGGCGGCATGACCCAGATCGCCAGGTCCCGCCACCCGTGCCCGGCCGCGAGCACGTTCATCGCGACTGAGGTGCCGACCGCGCTGACGTTCAGCATGCGGGCCTTGATCGCGCGCCTGCCGTGCAAGGCCAGCGCGATGCCCAGCGTCGCGAAGATCAGCGCGGCAACGTCCGGGATGCCGGCTTCCAGCGCTGCGACCGCGGCGGCCTGCTTCGCGGCGAAGACCATGCGGTACTGCGCCGAGTAGCTGACCGCCGCTGCCGCGCAGGCCAGGACGCCAAGAGCGGCCATCGACACGGCCAGCCAGCGGCGTGGGCTGGCACCATGTGCGGGCGATGTGCTGGCACCGCTGCGGCCGTGGGCTGTCGGCGCTGTTACCGCAGAACTGAGGCCGCCTGGACCGGACCCGTGCTCGCTGCTGGATGGCCGACTGCTACCGGCGTCAGGCCAGTGGCATTGAACACCGACCTCGTGCATCTGGCTGCTGTCTGCGCTGTCGCGCGGCGACTCTGGCCAGGCAGGCACGGAGATACCATCAAGGCGCATCGCGACTCCCGAGTTCGATGCCCGGGCCTCAGCGGGGTGCCACCCGCTGGGGCCTCTTCACTGCGCACTGTGCTCTCAACTGGTGCGCACCAGTAGTTCATAACTGGTGCGCACCAGTTGTCAAGCCGTTTCCGCGGCTGTTGCCTGCCGCAGATCCACCATTGCTGCGAATCGGCGGGAGCAGAAGTCAGCAGGGGCTAACAACGGCTTGTTAACGCCTGCTGACCCGTTTAAAGGCGTGCTTGGCTGCGCATTCTCTTCTCAGGGGGCCGCTGCTGGTGGTGCGGAAGAGGACGCGGCGATGCCGGAGAGCTTGCGGACGGCACGCGCCGCGAAGGCCTGGTCGCAGAACCGCCTGATCTACGAGATCGAGCTGTATGCCCGCCACCACGCGATCGGGATCGCGAGCACGGCCAGCCTGAAGGTTTACATCTCCGACTGGGAGAACGGGCGACGCACAGTCTCCGCGCCGTACACGGGGATCTTGCGAGCCCTGTTCGGCATGACCAACTCCGAGCTCTTCGGCGAGCCTGGAGCCAAGCCGCAGCTCGTGGCCGGTTACGAGGAGCTGCTCATCCGGATCGATGCCGCTCAGTCGATCAGCGGGACGGCCGTCGGCACGTTCCTGAGTCAGACAGAGGCCTTCCGCACCCTCGACAGGCAGATGGGCGCCGCCCAGCTCGTCGACGCGATGAGCCAGCACGTCGCGACCATGTCCGACGCGCTTGCCTTCGCGGTCATCCCGAGCGCCAGGCGGCCGTTAGCCGAAGCACTGGCGGGCGCTGCGACACTTGCGGCCTGGCAGGCTCTCGACGTAGGCGCGGCCGACCGCGCATGGCGGCGTTACGAGCTGGCAAGGCAGGCTGCACGCGAGGCAGAGCAGCCGAAGTACCTGGCCCACGCCATGGGCGAGCAGGCCTTCGTCCTGTCCGACTCAGGCCGTCCCGACCTTGCTTTACAGCTGATAGTTGCCGCGCTCGACGTCGGTAGTGTCGTCCCGCCGCGGCTTACCGCCTGGCTGCTCAGCGCGCGAGCCGAACTGCATGCGCTGAATGGCGACGCCTCGGCATGTCGACGCTCGCTCGACCAAGCCGCTCGCGTGGCGCCTGCGGACAATGTGCTGCGCGATCCGGACATGCCCAGCATCTTCCTGACCGAAGATCATCTCGCGCGCTGGCGCGGCCATTCCCTGGCTCTGGTGGGCGACGACGCCGCAGTCACCGATCTATACGCCGCCCTGGCCCAGATGGACTCGACGTTCGCGCGCGCTCGAGCCGGATTGCACTGCGACCTGGCCCAGGCACACCTGATGCGCCACGAGTTCAGCGACGCAGCCGAGCACCTGAGAAAAGCCCGCCAGC
>JASHQA010000454.1 GCA_030037785.1 Streptosporangiaceae bacterium | reverse complement strand
GCCGGGGTTGCGTCTGGCCAGGCGTCGCGCACCAGCCGGTCCACCAGCGGGTGCTCAGGCGCGAGCACCACGAAGGTCACGCCGGACAGGGTGTCCGGCCGGGTCGTGAACACCTCGATCTGGCCGTCCGGGTCGCCGGCGACCGGCAGCGCGATATCGGTGCCGTCGCTCGGGCCAATCCAGTTGCGCTGCAGCTGCTTGATGTTCTCCGGCCAGTCCAGCTCGTCCAGGTCGTCGATCAAGCGCTGCGCCATGGCGGTGATGCGCAGCATCCACTGCCGCAGCGGGCGACGGTAGACGGGGAAGTTACCGACGTGGCTGCGGCCGTCGGCGCTCACCTCCTCGTTGGCCAGCACCGTGCGCAGGCCCGGACACCAGTTGACCGGCTCCGCCGCCAGATAGGCCAGCCGGCGGTCGTCCACCAGCCGGCGCTGCTGAGCGGGCGTCAGGTCGGCCCACGCGACGCCCCCAGGCACCGGGCGCTCGCCGGCGGCGTACGCCGCGATCAGGTCCGCGATGGGTCGTGCCCTGCCCGTCCGCTCGTCGACCCAGCTGCCCCAGATCTGCAGGAAGATCCACTGGGTCCAGCGGTAGAACCGGGGGTCCGAGGTCTCGATGCTGCGCCTGGGGTCGTAGCCCATGCCCATCCGGCGCAGCTGCGCGCGCATGGTGTCGATGTTCCGGCGGCTGGCGACCTGCGGGTGCTGGCCGGTCTCCAGCGCGAACTGCTCCGCAGGCAGTCCGAAGGCATCGAAGCCCATCGCGTGCAGCACGTGGTGGCCGGTCATCCGCAGGTAGCGGGCGTAGACGTCGGTGGCGATGTAGCCGATGGGATGGCCGACGTGGATGCCGGTACCGCTCGCGTAGGGGAACATGTCCGCCACGAAGAACTTCGGCCGGCCGGCTGCCTTCTCGAATCCGGCGGACAGCGGGCCAGCAGGACTGGCGGTGTGAAAAGTGCCGTCCGCCGCCCACCGGTCCTGCCAGCGCAGCTCGATCTCCGCTGCGAGCCGGGCGTCATAGCGGAACGGAGGCTCGGCCCGCTGGCTGGTCATCGCCGCATCGCCTCTCACCTGGTCGGGGAAAATGAAAAAGCCCCTCGGGGAACGAGGGGCGGCCACGCGGACGGTTCTTCGTCAGCGCGGCTCGTAGCGAAGCAGGCTCCAGAAGCTAGCCATGCGGCCAGGATAACGCCGTCCGCCGCTGCGGCGCGAGCCGGTTAGAAGACGATGGCGGTGCGGCCGTCGAGCAGCACGCGGTCCTGGCAGTGCCAGGTGACGGCGCGGGACAGCACGGTCCGTTCGATGTCGGCGCCCCGGCGGGTGAGCTCGGCGACGCTGTCCCGGTGCGACACCCGGACCGCGTCCTGCTCGATGATCGGCCCCTCGTCCAGGTCCACCGTGGCGTAGTGCGCCGTGGCGCCGATCAGCTTCACACCGCGCTCCTTCGCCCGCTCGTAGGGCGCGCGGCCGGCGAAGGCCGGGAGGAACGAGTGGTGGATGTTGATGATCGGCACCCCGCACTGCTCGAGAAAGTCCGGCGACAACACCTGCATGTACCTGGCCAGCACGATCAGGTCGACGCGGCCCCGCAGCAGCGCCAGTTCCCGCCGTTCGGCTTCGGGTTTGGTGGCCGGGCTCACCGGAATGTACTCGTACGGGACGCCAAACGATGCCACGTCCGCCCGCAGGTTCTCGTGATTGGACACCACCTGCACGGTCGTGATCGGCAGCTCGCCGCGTCGTTCCCGCCACAGCAAGTCGAGCAGGCAGTGGTCGTAGCGCGAGACGAACACCGCCGCCCTGGACCGCGCCGCGGTGTCCCGTAGCCGGAACCGGGCGCCGAGCGAGTCCGCCACCTCGACGGCGAATGCCCGCTCGAGGGCGGGCAGCCGGGCAGCCATCCCTGGCAGGTGAAACTCCACCCGCAGGAAGAACCGGCCGCCGGTCGGGTCGCTGGAGTACTGGTCCGACTGCACGATGTTGGCGCCGTTGCGGTGCAGGAACGAGGCAACGCTGGCGATGATCCCCGGCCGGTCCTGGCACCACATCACGAGCCTGGCGATGTCGGTGCCGGGCGAGCCGGCGGCTGCGCCGCTCGGGGCGGCCGCCGGCTGCTCAGCGATGGTAGTCATCGTCAGACCGCTGCGGCCACCGCGTCTGCGGGCCCGGCCTCCCCGGCCTGGCTGGCTGGCAGGCCGGCCGCCGCGCGCAGCGCGGCCGCGCGGTCGGTGCGCTCCCAGGGCAGGTTCAGATCGGTGCGGCCGAAGTGGCCATACGCCGACGTCTGCGCGTAGATCGGGTGGTGCAGGTCCAGGTCGCGCCGGAACGCGGCCGGGCGCATGTCAAAGTGCTCGGTGACAAGCCGCACGATCTCCTGGCGGCTCACGCGCTCGGTGCCGAACGTCTCGACGAGCAGCGACACTGGCCTGGCCACGCCGATCGCGTAGGCAACCTGCACCTCGGCTCGCCGCGCGAGGCCCGCCGCCACGACGTTCTTGGCCAGGTGGCGTGCGGCGTACGCGGCGCTGCGGTCCACCTTGGACGGGTCCTTGCCGGAGAACGCACCGCCGCCGTGACGCGCGTACCCGCCGTAGGTGTCGACGATGATCTTGCGGCCGGTCAGGCCAGCGTCGCCGACCGGTCCGCCGATCACGAACCGGCCAGTCGGGTTGACGAGCAGCCCCACATGCAGCGCCGCGGCGTCGTACAGCTCGGCCGGCAGCACCGGGACCACCACGTGGTGCCAGAGGTCCTCGCGGATCTCGTCCACCGACACCTCGGGCGCGTGCTGGGCCGAGATCAGCACCCGCTCGACGCTGACCGGCAGGTTGCCGACGTAGCGGACGCTCACCTGGGTCTTGCCGTCCGGGCGCAGGTACGGCAGCGTGCCGTCCTTGCGGACCGCGGCGAGCTGCCTGGCCAGCCGGTGTGCCAGCGCAATCGGCATCGGCATGAACTCGGGCGTTTCGTCCGTGGCATAGCCGAACATCATCCCCTGATCCCCGGCGCCGGCTCGGTCGAGGTCGTCCTCGGACTGCTTGTCGCGGATCTCGTGCGCCTCGTCGACACCCTGGGCGATGTCGGGGGACTGCTTGTCGAGTGCCACCAGCACCGCGCAGGTCCGGCCGTCGAAGCCGCTGTCGCCGGTGTCGTAGCCGATCCGGGTGAGGGTGTCGCGCACGATCTGCGGGTAGTCGAGGTTGCGCGGGGTGGTGATCTCGCCCGCGACCACGACCATGCCGGTGGTGATCAGCGTCTCGCAGGCCACGCGCGAGTACGGGTCGCTGGCCAGCGCGGCGTCCAGGACCGCGTCTGAGATGGCGTCAGCGACCTTGTCCGGGTGACCCTCGGTCACCGACTCGGAGGTGAACAGGTAGTCGCTGTGTCCTGGCTGAGTCATTGGGTTGTCTCCTTGCGCGATCGTTTCGGCGTGAATGGTGCAGTCTGGTGGCCGTCCGCGTCAAGTTCCTGGCGGACGACCGCGGTGCCTTCGACCATGGCGGCCAGCTTCGCCCTGGCCACCGGGCCAGGCACGTGTCGCAGCCCGCAGTCCGGGTTGACCACGAGCCGGCTGGCCGGCACGAACTCAAGCGCCCGGCGGATCCGGTCGGCAACCTGCCCCGACGTCTCGGCCTCGGTGCTCTTCACGTCGATGACGCCGAGGCCGATGTCGCGATCCCAGCCGGACCTGGCGAGCACGGGCAGGTCTTCGTAGCCCTTGCGGGCAAATTCCAGCACCAGCTGGTCCACCGCGGCGTCCAGCACGGCCGGAAACAGGAAGTCGTAGTGACCCTCCCAGAGCGGACGAGCATACCGGTTGCCGTAGCAGACGTGCAGGGCCCAGGTGACGTCGACGTCCTTGGCGACGACGTTGATGGCCTCGACCGCGGTCGCCACCTGATCGGGATGGCCGGCCAGGAACGGCTCGTCGATCTGCAGCAGGCCGGCGCCCCGGTCCGCCAGCGCGCTGGCCTCCGCGTGCAGGGTGCGCGCGATGGCGAGGATCAGCTCGCGGTCGTCGGGGTAGGCGCGCCCGCGCAGGTGCCGAGACAGCGAGAACGGCCCGGTGAACGAGAACTTGATCGGCGCGGCGGTGTGGGCGGCGGCAAACGCGAAGTCATCGGCCAGCTTGAGCGGGGCGCCGTCCGGCTCGGGCAGCGGCCGGGGCAGCACGGCCTCGTAGTAGTCGAAGTAGAAGTCCTTCGCGGGGTTGGCGATCTGCACTCCCGGCAGCCGGGCCAGGAAGTAGTCGATGTCGTTGTCGCGCCGCAGCTCGCCGTCGGAGACGATGTCGATGCCGGCCAGCTCCTGGTCCCGCAGCGCGGCCTTGATGGCCATCTCGTGCAGGTCGGCGAGCTGGCCGCGGCTCATCCGGCCGCGGAAGTAGTCACTCTTCAGGCGCTCCATCCAGTCCGGTACCGGATAGGAGCCGACGACGGTCGTCGGCAGCGGCGGCACCTGCGCCAGCAGCGGTCCGGTCGCCATCTCAGTCCCGCGCCTGCGCGGTCATGGTCACGATGCTGCTGCGGTTGCGGTGCCGGAACGGCTCGTAGTGCACGTCGAGCCCGAAGCGGCGGCCGACGTGCGCGAGCAGCGGCCCGTTCACCCAGTTCACCACCGAGCCGTCGTACTTGCCGGGACCGCGGAAGGCAGTCCGGTAGCCCTGCACGTCGGTGAGGAACAAGTCATGGCAGACCAGTTTGCCGAACGGATGCAGCAGGTCGATGCTGTCGGCGAAACTCGCCAGCGCGCCGTTGCTGACGTGCATGCGGATGTCGCCGCCGGACTCGAGCATCGGCCGGAGCATCTCACCACTCAGCGAGCTGGCCAGCCGGTACAGGTCGAGGCCGGTCAGCGGGACGTAGCGCTCGGCGAGCCGCAGCGCGGACCAGGCGCGGCGCCAGAACCCGACTGCGGCGTCGGTGTCGGCGATGTGGCCAGGCGCGGCGTCCGGCAGGAGGTCAGGGCCGAGCCGGAGCAGCTTGTGCACCAGCGCGGGCAGCTCCGCGGGCGTGGCGGCGGCCGACGCGGCCAGCTCGGCTGCCTCCGCCGGCGGGAAGTAGGCACGGGCCTGCACCAGGTATGGCTGGCCGCCGAACTGGGCGACCTCGTCGGTCGGCAGGTTGTCGTAGACGTTGGAGACGTAGAGCAGGAACACCCGGCCGCGCAGGAAGCCGAGTGACGTACGCGGTCGGGTCGCGTCGAGCGAGACCGAGCTGACGTGCACGGCGTGCCGCGCGACGGTTTCTCTGGCCAGGTCGAGGACATGCTGCGAGTAGTCGCACATGAGGTAGTGCAGCTTGCGGTAGTAGTCCTGGCCGTGCGCCGCGTCCTGGTCCCGGAACTCATCCAGGAACACCTTGGCCTGGCTGCCGTTGCCCACCCCGAGCTCGGCCACGTACAGCTGCTCGGGCAGTGCGCCGGCCGACGCCAGTCCGTCCCAGATGGCAAACAACTCGGTGACCAGTTCCCTGGCCGCGTCGCGGTTCCGCGCGTCGCTCTCACCGCCGGGCAGCGCCTGCTCGTAGCCGCGGCCAGAGGCCTTCTCCCACTGCGCGAGCGCGGTCCAGTACAGCGTGTTGAAGGCCCAGATACAGCTCTGCGAGCCCGGTCCCCAGTCTTCGAGGAACACCCGCCCTGAGCTGTCGTCCCGCAGTCGCGCGGCCGTCAGCTCCTGCAGTGCCGCCTCGGCGCTGCGGCGCACGTCAACAGCGATCTCGAAGCGGTAGGCGGGCGGACTGGCCGGTCGCGGGAGCTCGTCGGCACAGCCGGGCGTGGCCGGGTAGTCCAGCAGTGGTCGTACGTCGACGACGTCCCGGAAGTTCTCCTTGTACTGGACCCAGTCGCAGGTCACCCTGACCCGGCCCAGGTCCTCGTAGCCCGCGTCGGCCGCCTCGGCCAGAGCCGTCACCACCGGGGTCACGGCGGCGGTGAAGTCCACCTGGCCAGGGCCGCGCAGCCGGGCGTGCGGCCGGAAGTCAATCAGCATGACCGCTGCCCCCCTGGGCACGCGCCAGCGCGGCCCGTGGCCCCACTCCGGCGCGCTCGATGATGTCGGGTACGCCGCGCTCGAAGCCGAAGGCCATCACGTGCACGCCCCGCACGCCGGGAATCTCCGCGACCTGCTGGATGGTCTCCACGCACAAGCTGATGCCCTCGGCCTCTACCTTGTCGGCCGGCACGCCGCGCAGCCGCCGCCCGACCTCGTCCGGCACATAGATCCCCGGCACCCCGGTGCTGAGCATCTCGAGCACCCGCAACGAGCGGATCGGGCCTACCCCGGCAATCACGGCACAGCGCTGCGTGATGCCGAGCGCGCGTACCTCGGCCATCCAGGCCGCGAACCGCTCGACGTCGAACACGTACTGCGTCTGCACGAACTCCGCGCCCGCCGCGACTTTCTTCGCCAGCCGCCTCGCCCGGAACGCCGTCGGCGGGGCGTACGGGTTCTCGACGGTGCCGATCAGCCAGCGGGGCGGGTGCGCAAGCCGCTCGCCAGACATCAGCGTGCCGTCGCGCAGCGTGCGCGCGGCCCAGGCTAGCTGGACGCCGTCCAGGTCGAAGACCGGCTTGGCCTCCGGGTGGTCGCCGTACCGCGGGTGATCACCGGTCAGCAGCAGCACGTTCGGGATGCCGAGCGCGGCGGCGCCGAGCAGGTCCGACTGCAGCCCGATCCGGTTGCGATCCCGGCAGGTCAGCTGCATCACCGGCTCGACCCCGGCGGCCCGCGCGAGCACGCTGCCGGCCATGCTCGACAGCTTCACCTTGGCACCCTGGCAGTCGGTGACGTTCGCGGCGTCCACCCAGCCGCGCAGGAAACCCGCCTTGCGCGTGATGGCGTCCGGGTTGGCGTCGCGTGGCGGCCCGAGTTCGGCGGTGACGACGAACCGACCGGAGGCGATTGCGGCGCGAAGGCCGCTGACAGGCGTGCTGACATCGGCCGGGGCGAGGTCGGCCGGGCCCGCCGAGGTCGGCGTGTTCACTGTGCCTCCCCGGCCGGCCCGCGCGGCAGCAACGGGGCCGGATCGTTCTCGGTCGCGGCGGCCCACAGGCCCTCGTCCCGGCCCTGCCAGTAGTTCACCCAGGAGCTGCGCCCGGTCTCGCGGC
>JASHQA010000453.1 GCA_030037785.1 Streptosporangiaceae bacterium | reverse complement strand
GACGCGCTGCTGACCGCCTGGCCGCGACTCCGGTCCTGGATCGACGCCGGACGCGACGACCTGCGCACTCGCCGGCGCATCAGCGAGGCGGCGCGGGCATGGCGGGATGCTGGCCGCGAGACCGCCGCCCTGTGGCGCGGCAGCCAGCTGGCCATTGCGCGCGAGTGGATCTCGGACGAGGGCAAGCGCGAGTCGCTGGGCACGCTGGCTTCCGAATTCGTCACCGCCGCCATCGCCGAGGACCGGGCCCGCGAACGCGCGGAGCGCCGTCGCGCGCACCGTCTGCAGCGGCTGGCTGCCGCGCTGGCGGTTCTCGTCGTCGCCGCCTGCGGGCTGGCGGCGTACGCGTTCCAGCAGCGCCAGGAGGCCGGGACCGCGCGCGATGACGCGAACTCGCGCGAGATCGCCGTCGAGGCCGGTCAGGTCCGCGGCCTGGACGCATCGGTAGCAGCGCAGCTCAGCGTTGCCGCCTACGGCATGGCCCGGACCCCCCAGGCCGTCGCGAGCCTGATCGAGTCGACCGGCTCACCCACGGCGGAGCGGATCCTGGACTCGGCGGGCGTCGTCGAGTCGGTCAGCCTTGCACCAGACCGCAGGGTCCTCGCAGTCGCCGCCGCCGATGGCAGCCTGCGGCTGTGGAACGTCGCCAGGCCGGGACATCCGGAATCGATTGGCGGCCCGCTCGAGCACGACACTGCCGATCCGCTCTACACGACCGCGTTCAGCCCGAACGGCAAGATCCTCGCGGCGGCGGGCGCGGGTCGCTCGATCTCGCTGTGGAATGTCAGCAATCCGGCTCATCCGGTGCGGCTTGGCAAGCCACTCACGGGCCCGACCAGCACCGTCTACTCGGTGGCGTTCAGTCCCGACGGCCGCACCCTGGTAGCGGGTAGCGCTGACGACACGGCGCGCCTGTGGAACGTCAGTGATCCGGCGCACCCGGTCTCGCTCGGCAGGCCGCTGACCGGTGCGACCGGGTACATCGAGGCCGTCGCGTTCGCGCCGGGCGGCGCGATGCTCGCGCTCGGTAGCGCCGACGGCACCGTGCGGTTGTGGAACGTCGCCAACCCGCTACGGCCAGTGCCGGTCGGCGGGCCGCTGTCGGGGCCGGCCAACATCGTCACCTCGGTGGCGTTCAGCCCGGATGGCCGCCTACTCGCCGCGGGGAGCCAGGACGACCAGGTGTGGCTGTGGCAGGTCGGCCCGGGCGGCGCGACGCCGGATGGCACGCTGGCCGGCGCAACAGACTGGGTCAACGCGGTCGCGTTCAGCCCGGACGGCACCGAGCTTGCGGCCGGCAGCAGCGACGACAGCGTGCTGGTGTGGAACGTGGCGGATCGCTCGCTGATCACGACGCTGCCGCACCCGCAGCCGGTCACGTCCCTAGCGTGGGATGGGTCCGGTCGGCTGGTAGCCGGTGACGCGGACGGGACGGTGTCGGTGTGGCAGGTTCCGCCGCCTGTCCTGCTGACTGGCAGCCCGGCCTACGACGCCGTGTACAGCCCGGACGGCACCGTGCTCGCCGTCAGCAGCCAGGACAGCTTGCAGCTGTGGAGTGCCACCCGCCGGACGCTGCTCGCGGCGCACGCGGTGCCGGGCACGTTCGTGAACGCGGTCGTGTTCGCCCCGCGGGGGCACCTGCTGGCTGCCACCTACGGCGACGGCATGTTCCAGCTGTGGAGCACGGCCGGCGGGAAGCTGGTGCCGCTCGGGCAGCCGGTGCGGGCCTCCGCGACCGGCATGACCGAGACCGCGGCGTTCAGCCCTGACGGCCAGCTGGTGGCGACCGGCGGCGACGACGGCACGCTGCGGCTGTGGTCGGTGCGGGATCCGGCCCGCCCGAAGCTGGTGGCGACCGAGCGTGACTCGGGGACGTACGTCTTCGGCGTGGCGTTCTCCCCGGACGGCCGGGTGGTCGCCGCTGCCAGCGCGGACAATCTCACCCGGCTGTGGGACGTCGCGGACCCGGCCCGGCCGGCTCTGCTCGGACGGCCGCTCGGGGGCCTGTCCAGCTACGCGATCTCGGTGGCGTTCAGCCCGGACGGCGGGCTGCTGGCCGTCGGCAGCGCGGACGAGACCGTCCGGCTGTGGGACGTCGCAGACCCGGCCCGGCCGAAGCCGGTCGGCACGCCGCTGTCCGGGCCGACCGGCTACATCTACGGCGTGGCGTTCAGCGCGGACGGAAAGACGCTGGCTGCAGCCGTGACCGACGGCACCGTCTGGCTCTGGCACGTCGCCACGCCAGCGCATCCGGACCTGGTCGCCACGCTGACCGGACCGGGCGGGCACGTCTACTCCGTCGACTTCGCCCCGGCAGGCAGCGAGCTAGCCGCCGCCAGTGCCGATGGCACGGTCAGGATCTGGAACACCAACCCGGCCGCCGCCGACGCGGCCGTGTGCGCCGCCGCCGGGCAGCCGATCACCCGGCAGGAGTGGTCGACCTACGTGCCAGGCGTCTCCTACCAGCCGCCGTGCCAGCAGCAGTGAGAGGCCCGGCCGGGCGTTGCTCGCCTCTGGTGGCCTGGTCGCGGCTGAGCGGCGAAGTCCCTGCGTTGTTACGGGAGCTGAGCTGTCCGAGGTTGTCCGGGCATTAGCTGCTCATGTTCGCAGCTTGCTGATCAAGTGTGATGATCGCTGCCACTAACTCCGCACTTCGCCAGCACTTCACTGGCCAGGAAAGGGCGCGACGGTGGAGCGCAACGGCGAGATGGGCCCCGACGGACCTCTGGTGCGTGCCCTTCGGGCACTGGCCTGATGTCAGCCAGTCCCAACCCCTACCGGGGGGCATCGCCGGAGCGCACCCGGCCTGCCTACCATGGCGGCCTGGCGATCACGTCGATGATCCTCGGGATCCTGTGGTGCGCCGGGGTCGGGTCCGTGCTGGCGGTCATCTTCGCGATCGTGGACTTCAGCAACGCCAGGCTGCACGGGCGCACGAACAGCGGGTTCGCCATAGCAGGGCTGGTGCTTGGCATCGTCGGGTGCCTCATGAGCCTGATCTTCTGGATCCTGATCGGGATCGGCATCCACGACGCCAACCAGCTGAACAGCTACAGCAACTCATCCGGCGCTTCATCGGCGTCCGGCTCGTCCGGCTCGTCCGGCTCGTCCGGCTCGTCGGGATCGAGCGGATCAGGCTCAGCGCCGTCGGCTAGCACATCAACGTGGACGACAGATTGCGTGGTGGTCAACTCGGACCAGTTCGAGCTGTACGCCACCAACAACAGCGGGCAGGGCCAGAACCCTCCCGGCTGGACAGTCGATCTCTATGCCAACGGTACGTATGTCGGCAGCAGTGACCAGAATCCAAGCGGGAACGCGGTGCTTGGTGCTGGCACCGCGATCACCAACCCAGCGAACGCATACGCGGGTCCTGGTCAGACGATTCACTCCAACATCTGGACTATGGCGGGCATGGAGTTCACCAGCTGCACAGCGATTCCCTATGACGAGGGCGGCTGACCTGAGGCCCGCAGTCACCGGGTACACCCCTCGTTCCGCCAGTCAGTGAGCTGACGGCGTGGAGCCCTGACCAGAGCCGGGGGGAACCGCCTGCTGGCTGGCGAGGTTCCTTGCTAGGCTCCTTGCACATGGCGACACAAACCAGCAGGTCAGACGGTGGGTCGGACTCCGAGGGCGGCGGAGACAAGGCTCCGGAGTCGCCCTTCCTGCTGGCCTGTCGCAGGCAGCAGGTGCCGTACACGCCGGTCTGGTACATGCGCCAGGCCGGCCGGTCGCTACCCGAGTACCGGGCGCTGCGGACCGATCGGAAGATGCTCGACGCCCTCTCGAACGCCGACCTGATCACCGAGATCACGCTGCAGCCGGTCCGCCGATACGACGTGGACGCGGCGATCTTCTTCAGCGACATCATCCTGCCGCTGCGCGCGATCGGCATCGGCATCGACATTCGGCCCGGTGTCGGCCCGGTGGTGGACCATCCGGTCCGGTCGGCCGCCGACGTGGCCAAGCTCCGGCCGCTGCAGCCCGACGACGTCCCGTATGTGTCTGCCGCCGTAACCAGCCTGATCGGCGAGCTGAAGGACAAGCCCCTCATCGGGTTCGCCGGCGGGCCGTTCACCCTCGCCAGCTACCTGGTCGAGGGTGGTCCGTCCAAGAACTTCGAACTGACCAAGACGCTCATGTACAGCGCTCCAGCGCTGTGGGCAGACCTGATGAGCAGGCTCACCGAGATCACGATCGGCTTCTTGCAGACCCAGGTTGCCGCCGGCGCCAGCGCTGTCCAGCTCTTCGACTCCTGGGCCGGGTCGCTGAGCCTGGACGACTACCGCGCCAGCGTGCTGCCCTACAGCCGGCGGATTTTCGAAGCGCTCGCTGGCGCGGGCGTGCCGCGAATCCACTTCGGGGTCAATACCGGCGAACTGCTCGGCGCGATGGGTGAGGCCGGCGCCGACGTCGTCGGCGTGGACTGGCGGGTGCCGCTCGACGAGGCGGTCAGCCGGGTGGAGCCGGGCAAGGCGCTGCAGGGCAATCTCGACCCGGTCATCCTGATGGCGCCCTGGGAGGTCATCAAGCGGCGGACGCTGCAGGTGCTTGCCCGTGGCCGGACGGCCGAGGGTCACATCTTCAACCTCGGGCACGGCGTGCTCCCCGAGACCGATCCGGACGTGCTGGCCAGGCTGACGGATCTGGTGCACAGCGAGTCCGCCCGGCCAGCCTGACCGCAGCAGCTGCGTCGTCCCCCGCGGCCGGTTAGCCGGCGGCCGGGGGCCCGATCCGGCGGCGCAGGTAGCGGCGCCTGCCCGCGTAGCCGAGCGCGGCGAGCGCGGCGAGGACGGCCAGGAACGGCAGCGCGGTCCCGAGCCCCGTCGCCAGCCACCCGGTCGCGTGCCGCAGCGTGCGCCAGCCGGATCGCAGCCCCGTCAGGAAGCTGTGTCCGGCCGGCTTCCGGACGGGCACCACGTGCGGCCGCGGCACCAGCGTCATGGTCACCGTCGCGTAGCTCGTCTCGCCGTCGAGCGCTCGCTGCTGCGCCAGCAGCGAGTTGAGCGTCGACTCGTCGGCGCTGATCTGCTGCTGGACTTGCAACAGGTCGGACACCGACGCCGCGCGCTGCAGCAGGCCGTTCAGCGCCGTGATGGCAGCCTGCTCCGACGTCACGAGGCTGCTGACGTTCGCAACCTCCTGGGTTACGTCGGTCGCCTGCTGATGCATGCTGAGTTGCGCTCCGAGCGCGGGCGAGGATAGCTGGGCGAGTACGGCGTCATATTCGGGAACGGGGATCTTCAGCGTGATGTCGATCGTCTGGCTGGTCCGCGCTGGGCTGGCCGAGCCCGCGGTCTCCGCGGAGATGTAGCCGCCTGCTGACTCCACGATGGCCGTGATCCGCCGCGCGGTCGCGCTGACGCTCAGCGCGCGCAGCTTGATAGCCGCGGTGTAGACGATGTCCTCGCTGGCGGGGATGAGGCCCGCCGTCAGCGTTGCCGAGCTGCCGCTGGTGGAGCTGCCGCTGGCTGAGCTCCGTCCGGCCGGGGCGGCGAGCGACCCGTTGACGGCCGAGCCAGCCGCGGCGTTCTGGCGGGCGGCGGGCGACAGCGCGCCGGGACGGGGCGCCGCTGACGGCGGAGATGCGCTGCTGCCCCCGCACCCGGCGAGAAGCAGGCAGCCTGCGAGCAGAACGGCGCCACCGAGCGTGCAGCGCCGAGCGAGAACCGTGGCGGTCATGCACCTCGGACGCGGCCGCGGTACCGGCGGTTCCGGCCTGCTCGATAACGATTCCGGCACCAGGCGGCGGCCAGCGATAATCGGTGCTGTGTCAGTGCCGCAGTTCGCCGCCGCCCGCACGGGCGGTCCCGCCCCGGTCTCGGTAGCGGTCATCGGCGGCGGCGTCTCCGGCCTGGCGGCTGCTTTCCTGCTCAGGCACTCGGGCCTCACGGTGACGGTGCTGGAGGGCTCCCCGCGCCTTGGTGGCAAGCTCGCCGTGTCGGAGGTCGCCGGCGTGCCCGTCGACGCCGGGGCTGAGGCGCTGCTCGCGCGCCGCCCGGAAGGCACCGGTCTCATCGCCGACCTCGGCCTGTCCGCGGCGCTCGAGGTACCGGGCACGACGTCGGCGGGCATCTGGACTCGCGGCCGCGTCCGGCCGCTGCCGCGGCGCCAGTTCATGGGCGTGCCGGCGGACTTCGACGACCTGGCTGCGACGGGGATCGTGTCGGCGCCTGGCCTCGCCAGGGCGAGGCAGGACCGCACCTTGCCGGCCAGCGACCCCGGCGGCGATGAGTCGGTGACGAGCCGGGTCGGCAGCCGGCTGGGTGCCGAGGTCGTGGACCGGCTGGTGGAACCGCTGCTCGGCGGCGTGTACGCCGGCCGGTGTGACGACCTGTCCTTCGACGCCACGCTGCCGGCGCTGGCGAGCGCCGCACGGGGCCATGCCTCACTGGCCGAAGCCGCCGGCTCGCTGCTGCCGCCACCCCCGGACCGCGGTCGGCTGGCGGCTGACCGTCGGCTCGGCGCACGCC
>JASHQA010000452.1 GCA_030037785.1 Streptosporangiaceae bacterium | reverse complement strand
CTGTCGCTCTGGCAGGGCGTGGACGTGCCGGGCAGGTCGCTCCAGCTCGTCGTCATCGACCGGATACCGTTTCCGCGGCCAGACGATCCGCTCGCCTCCGCCCGGCAGCGGGCGGTCGCCGCCCGTGGGGGCAACGGGTTCATGACCGTGGCCGCGGCGCAAGCGGCCCTGCTGCTGGCTCAGGGCACCGGCCGGCTGCTGCGCACCGTGGACGACCGTGGTGTCGTCGCGATCCTCGATCCGCGCCTCGCCACTGCCAGGTACGGCGCCTTTCTGCGGGCCTCGCTCCCGCCCTACTGGAGTACCTACGACCCGCAGCTAGTCCGCAGCGCGCTGCGGCGGCTAGCGGCCGAGCCGACACCTGCTGCCTCGGCGTAGCAGAGCGCGAGCGCGAGGCACCGCCTAGTCGAGCGGTGACTGGAAGTACCAGAGCTGTCCCTCGAGGTCCCTGGCGCCGTACTCGCGCACGCCGTATGGCTGATCGACAGGTTCCTTCAGGATGGCGGCGCCGGCGGCACGGCTACGGGCGAAGTGGGCGTCAGCGTCCTCGACGCTGACGACCGTCATGCTGGTGACGCCGCCGAGCGAGCGCGGTGACCGGTAGCCAGGACCGGCGGGATGCAGCCAGATGACCTGATCGCCAGCCCGGACCTCGCCGTGCACGGCGGTGCCGTCAGGGCCGCGCTCGAGCGGGCCCGCGGTCAGGCCGAAGACCCTGGTCAGGTACTCATGGGCAGCGGGCAGGTCGTCGTAGACGAGCAGGCCGGTCGTGCCGCGGATACCGGTGTTGTCGAGCATGGTCATCTCCTCCAGGGTCGCGAATAGCTGCTCGGGGGACGGGTTGGCTTGCCGGGCTAGCGCGAGTGACATCGTGGCCAGCCGGCTGACCAGGCTCGCGGTAATCGCGGCCCGTCGCTGGACCTCGGTCAGGTGGCGGTCGATGGCCGGGCCGAGCTGCCACTCTGGGTCATCGAGCACGGCGCCGATCTGGTCGAGGGGGAAGCCGAGGCGCCGGAGCAGGCTGACCCGGTAGAGCCTGGCCACGTCGGCGGCGTCGTAGAGCCGGTGACCGGCGTCGGACCGACCTGAAGGCCGGAGCAGCCCGATCTCGTCGTAGTAGTGGAGGGCCCGCACCGACATCCCGGTTGCCCGGGCCAGCGTTCCCACTTTCCAGTTGGCCTCCGGTGTGGTCATGAGCCCGACGTTAGAACCTGACGCCGCGTGAGTTGCAAGCGATGCGGGTCGGTGCCGGCCTCGGCAGGGTTCCCGACGAGAGGCCTGGGAACGGCCGGTTGCCTAGCGGACGTCGTGACCGGGCCGAGGCTCGTGTGGCAGCCCGGTCGCGGGGATAGCCGGAATCGAGCCGAGCCTGCCCGCCTGGTAGTCCTCGAAGGCCTGCACCAGTTCGGCCCTGGTGTTCATGACGAACGGGCCGTACGCGGCGACCGGCTCCCTGATCGGCAGACCGCCGAGCACCAGGACGTCGAGCTTGTCGCTGGGGCCGTCCACCCGGCGCTGCGCGCCCAGCGTCAGGACGTCCCCCGGGCCGAAGACCGCGAGCTGGCCGGTGCGAATCACCGTTCCCTCGGCGCCGACGGTCCCTGAGCCGGCGAGCACGTAGCCGAGGGCGTTGAACTCCGGCCGCCACGGTAGCCGGAACTGCGCGCCCGGCTCCACGGTCACGTGCAGCAGCGTGATCGGGGTGTGCGTGACCCCCGGCCCGGCGTGGCCATCGATGTCGCCGGCGATGACCCGGACCAGCGCGCCGCCGTCTGCCGAGCTGAGCAGCGCGACCTGGCCCGCCCTGATGTCCTGGTAGCGCGGCGGGGACATCTTCAGCGCGGCCGGCAGGTTCACCCAGAGCTGGAAGCCGTGGAACAAGCCGCCGCTCGCGACAAGGTCCTCCGGCGGCTCCTCGATGTGCAGGATGCCGCCGCCAGCCGTCATCCACTGGGTGTCGCCGTTGGTGATGAGGCCGCCGCCGCCGTTGGAGTCCTGGTGCCGGAAGGTGCCGTCGATCATGTAGGTGACCGTCTCGAAGCCCCGGTGCGGGTGCCACGACGTGCCCTTCGGCTCACCCGGCGCGTAGTCGACCTCGCCCATCTGGTCCATATGAATGAACGGGTCAAGCGCTCGCAGGTCCACGCCCGCGAACGCGCGCCGGACCGGGAAGCCCTCGCCCTCGTATGCCGATGGCGCGGTCGTGACCGCCAGCACCCGTCGGTCACGGCTCGCCGCTGGGTCCGGCTCGATGATGCGCGGCAGCAGCAGGATGTCCTCGGCGGTCACGGCTGGCATTGCTTCCTCCTCTGGAGCACAGTCTGCCCGCTGCAACATTAATTGAATGCGCAACATTCCGTCGGCAGGTCGGCCGGCTGGCAAGTCGTGGCGGGTGGGACTGCTTACACGCTGTTATGCGGTGTATACGGAATTTTGGCGTTACTGCTGTGCTGTCGCCCCTTCGCGCCGCTACTGAGCAGCAGTGATCTCCGTCTCATCGCGAAACCGGCGCAGGGCGCCCGCCGTCAGAGTCCGGTATCTCCGCAGCGGCCAGACCTGGCCGACGGCCGGACCACGAAAGGAAGCCCATGCGCAGCCCTGTCCGACTGACTGGCGCCCGTTCGCGCCGTGCGACGCTCGTGACTGTCGCTGGCGCGGTGGCTGCCCTCGCGGGTGTCGGCACCGCCAGCGCGGCCACCGTTGTTGCGACCTCTCACGCACCGGCCAGTCGCAGCGCGCACGCTACCAGGCGGGCTGGCGCTACCGCTCACGTCGCGACCCCCGCCGCTACCGCTCAGCGGCTGCGGGTCAAGCCCATGGCGTCGGCGCAGCCGCCGCAGTCGTGGCAGCAGATCGAGCAGACCGTCGCCCGCCAGACCAGTCCCGGTGAGCCCGCGGCGGCCAATCAGCTCACGCCCGTCGGCACGTCCGGCGCGCAGTCCGCGATGCCAATCTCCGGGCAGCAGATGTCGAACGCGACGACGATCGTCCAGCAGGCGCTCGGCAAGGGCATGGGCGTGCGGTCGGCGGTGATCGCGGTGGCGACCGCCATGCAGGAGTCGCAGCTGCAGAACATCAACTACGGGACCAGTGACTCGCTCGGCCTGTTCCAGCAGCAGCCGTCGATGGGCTGGGGCACGGCCCAGCAGATCCTCAACCCGACTTACGCTGCCGACGCGTTTCTCACCGCGCTGCAGCAGTACCAGGCCAGCAATCCTGGCTGGGCGACGCAGCCGCTCTGGGCCAGCGCGCAGGCCGTGCAGAAGTCCGGTTGCCCGACGGCGTACGCCCAGTGGGAGACCCAGGCTGCGCAGCTCGTGCAGCAGGTCGTGACCCAGGTCAGGTAGCCCCCCGACCCCGGCCGGCCAGCGTGCAGAAGGCCGCTGGCCGGCCGGCCCAACACCAGCTCGTGCGGCGCGGGCCGACCGCCTACAGGGGCAGGCCGCGCTGTAGGTACTCCAGCGCGCGATCGATCCGGGCGAACAGGTCGGCGACGTCGAGCATCGCCTCCGGGGCCCACGTGTCGGTGTTCGCCGGGACCGTGACCGACATGATCACGCCGATGAGCGCACCGGCGACGGTGCGCACCTCGAACTCGTCGGCGCCGCGACCGGTGCGCCGCGCGAATGCGTCGGCGATCTGGTTGATCGTCCGGACGAACTCGTCGATTGACCTGGCACGGATCTCCGGTATGACCGCGGTCAGCTCGATGGTCTCCTGGAACCGCGCCAGGTCGTCGGCGGTCAAGGCCGCGAGGGTCTCCGCCGCGGCGGCGCGAAAAGCGGCGATGGGCCCGAGCTCGGGCGGCTGGGCCTCGAGCGCCGCCAGCGAGATCACGTCGAAGTCGTCCTGCAGTACCACGTCCTCCTTGGTCGGGAAGTAACGGAAGAACGTGGCGGGCGACACCTCGGCCGCGTCGGCGATCTGCTCGATCGTGGTCGCGTAGTAGCCCTGCTCCCGGAACAGCCGGAGCGCGTGCTGGCGGATAGCCGCACGAGTCCTGGCCTTCTTGCGTTCGCGCAGGCCGACGGGTCTGGCAGCCGGCTCGCTCATGGCGGTCATTCTGCCCCGATCGAGCCCGTCGGCGAACCCGTGCCGCCGCCTGCAGTCACGGTGCGGCCCGACGCTCCGGCCGTGTCGTCTGTTGCTGTCGGTCCGGCTAGCTGGCGAGGCAGGAACAGAGCCGCGAGCAGCGCCGACGCGATCGCGATCCCGGCGCAGATCCACAGCATCACGTCGACGCCACTGGCGAAGGCCTGGTGCACGGCGTCGAGCAACTGCGGAGAGCGCAGCCGCTCCGCGACCTCGACGCCCGTCCCGACGCTGCCGCGCGCGAGCGTCGCGACGTCGGGCCGCACGCCGGGCAGGGTCAGCTTGCTCCGGTACACGGTGCTCAGCGCGGTGCCGAGCACAGCTACGCCGATCGTCGCCCCGACCTGCCTGGCCGCGGTCATCAGCGCCGAGCCGGATCCGCTGCGCTCCGGGGTGAGCGCGCTCAGCGCCGCGTTCAGCATCGTCGGCATCGCCAGCCCGAGGCCGAGACCGGTCACGGCGAACCAGGCCGACGTGAAGCCAGTGCCGCTGGCCGGGCTCGTGGCCGTACCCACGGCCAGCGCAACCGCCATGACCGCAAACCCGCACGAGCCGAGCAACCACGCGCCGACCAGTGGCGGCCTGGCCGGGCCGCCGTCGCGCGACGGGCGCGTGCTCTGCAGCCGCTGCCCAACGCCGAGGCCGACAACCAGGCCGCCGATCAGCGGGAGCAGCCTGATCCCACTGCCGAGGGAGTCCAAGCCGCGGACGTCCAGGAAGAACTGCGGCATCGCGAACGTCAGGCCGAACAGCGCGAACGAGATCATGGTGGCCAGCGCCGTTCCCCAGCTGAAGCCCGCCGACCGGAACAGGTCCAGGTCCACCAGCGGCAGCCAGCGCGACGTCTTGAGTGCCCGCTCCCAGGCGACGAACAGGCCGAGCACCCCCACGCCGACGACCATGGTCGCTATGGCGGTCGCGTCCGACCAGCCGTCGTCGCCCGCGCGGATGACGCCATACGTGAGGGCCGCCAAGCCCGCGCTCGAGATGAGCACGCCGAAGACGTCGATGCGGAGGCGCCCGACCCCCCGCGACTCCGGCATCAGGAACGTCACCGCGACGAGCGCGATCAGCACGATCGGCACGTTGATCAGGAAGACCGAGCCCCACCAGAAGTTGTCGAGCAGCCAGCCGCCGAGGATCGGGCCCAGCGGGTAACCGAGGAACGTCGCGCCGCCGACGATGCCGATCGCCCGCGGCCGCTCCTCCGGCGTGAACATCACCGGCAGCACCGCGAGCGCGAGCGGCAAGATCACGGCGGCCGCGAGGCCCAGCACTGCGCGCGCGGCGATCAGCTCGCCGGTCGAGGTGGAGTAGGCGCAGGCCAGCGACGCGACGCCGAAGAGGATCAGCGCTCCGGTCAGCAGCCGCTTGCGGCCGAGACGGTCGCCGAGCAGGCCGGCCGGCAGCAGTGCCGCAGCGAGCACCAGGCTGTAGGCGTCGACGAACCACTGCAAGTCGGCGGTCGTGGCGTGCAGGTCCACCGACAGAGTCGGCAGGGCGAGCGACAGGACGAACAAGTCGAGCCCGACCACGAGCACGCTGAGCGCGAGCGCGGCGAGCGCCCACCAGCGCCTGGTGTCGACTGCCGAGGGGGTCTGGGCTTCGGCCATGACAGCGTCCCTTAGTGCTAGTGACTCTGATATGAGAGACGCTATCAATAGCGAGCTGGTTGCGCAACTGGGCTGAGTAGCCGCGGCGGGGCCCGTCCGGGTCGGCGGCCGTTCGCATGGATCTCGTGTGCAGGGGAAGCTGCGTCGCATGAAGGTCGTCAGGCCGCTGGCCTGGCGGCGGTCTGGTGGGGTTGGATGGAATCCTGCGATGCGGAAGGGAGCGCGTGAGGTGTCCGCGCAAAGATTCGTCGTGGGAGTCAGCGGATCGGCTGAAAGCCTGCAGGCGCTGCGCTATGCGGCGGAGCTAGCCCGCGGCGACGGCGCCGCGCTGGTGCCCGTCCTGGCCTGGATGCCACCAGGTGGCGACCTGGCTGACCGCCACTATCCAAGCCCCGAGCTACGGCGGGTGTGGCGAGAAGCGGCCAGAGACCGGCTGCGGCGGGCGATCGACCTCGCCATCGGCGGGCCGCCAGCCGACGTTACCTTCAGCCCGGAGGTGATCAGAGGCGAGGCTGGCCACGTTCTCACCGAGGTTGCCGCGCAGCCAGGCGACGTCCTGGTCATCGGTGCCGGACGGCACGGGACGCTGCGCCGGCTGCTGGCGTGTCGTGTCAGCCGGTACTGCCTTGGTCACGCGTGCTGTCCGGTCGTCGCGGTGCCGCCGTCGCCGCTGGAAGCCGAGCTACACGGGCTGCACGGCTGGCTGCTCAGGCACCGCCTGCATCCGGAGAGCGCCAGCTTGCACGCCGCGGACGCGTAGCCGCTAGGCACCAGTGGTGCGTCGGCGGCCGGGTCGGGGGAGACTGGATGCCACCAGTCTGAGTGAGGGAGTCAGCGATGCCAGAGCCACAGGGCGAGGAGCTCGCCAGCGTCCGGGCGCGCCGGGAAGAACTGCGCAAGAAGTACCTGCGGCCGCTGGCCGAGCGGCCCGTCAGCACCGTCAGCGGTGTGCATCACCTGGCGCTGATCTGCAAGGACACCGAGGAGACCATTAGGTTCTACCAGGAGTTCCTGGGCTTCCCGCTGGTCGAGCTGGTGGAGAACCGGGACTACGCCGGTTCCAATCACTTCTTCTTCGACATCGGGAACCACAACCTGCTCGGGTTCTTCGACTTCCCCGGCTACGACCACCCGGCGTGGCAGGAAACCATCGGCGGCGTTCAGCACCTGGCGATATCGGTGACCGCCGAGCAGTTCGAGGCGGCGAAGAAGAAGCTGGAGGCGGCCGGCGTGGACTACCTCGGCCCCGACCGCGGCGCCGACACCAGCATGTATTTCCGCGACCCGAACGGCGTCGGCCTCGAGTTGTACCGGGAGGACCTCGGCACGTTCGAGGGCGAGTTGCTGGTCGAGTAGCCGCGGTCAGCCCTGCCGGTGCTGCCAGGAGGTGAGCAGCCGGCCGACGATCGAGTGCTCGCTGCCCGCCTCGGGAATCAGCAGCCAGCACGTGAGGTACAGCGGGATACCGAGTAGGTACAGCGGGAACGCGCCGAGCCAGGCGAGCCCGGTGAATCCGACGACCGTCAGCACAGCGAACGCGACTCGGACGATCGTGACGTCGACGTTGAAGTGCCGGGCGAGGCCCGCCGCCACCCCGGCAAGGACGCGGCCGCTGACCGGTCGACGTAGCGGCGGCCGGGCTGGCTCGGCCGGGGCGTCGTTCTCCTTGCCGCCGTCGGGCTCGCTGCTGCGGTCGGAGTCTTCGGTGTAGCTGTTCATGTCTTCCACCGTGCCGAGTCCGCGGCCAGACCGGTATCGGGAAGCCCCCCTACTTCACCCGGAAACCGCGACCCCGACAGCGGCGGCCAGCCCCGGACGGCTTCGTTCCCTGCTAACGCAGTTCCCGGCGGATCACCAGCCGGAGCCCGGACCACGTGTCGTCGATCGCGCATACCTTGTTGTCCACCAGCCCGGTCGGCAGTGCTACGTCGCGCACCACCGAGTCGGTCACGTCGGTCGGCAGCCCGGCGGCGCGCTTCGGCCACGCGATCCACAACCCGCACGCAGGCGCCATCCGGGCGCGCAGCCGGGGAAGCTCCGACTCCAGCTCGGCCCGCCGGGTCACGAACGCGAGGATCACGTCGTACCGCGCGTCCTCGGTCAGGTCGGTGTGGACGCTGGCGACGTCCGGCACCGCGCGCAGCGTGTCCTCGATCCACTCGGGGGCGCCGATGAGCGCCACCTCGTCGCCCTCGCCGATGCCAAGCTTGCGCGCCAGCGGGGTACCGGAGTAACCAGTCTGCGCGGACATCGCGCCCTCCCCCACGAAATCCGCGTCGGCGGCCAGGTCAGAACGTGAAGCCGCCCGGCTTGCCGTTGCGGTCCGCGATCAGGCCGGCGATCGTCGCGATGGCGATCTCGGCCGGGGTGTGCGAGCCGATGTTGACGCCAATGGGCCGGTGTACCTTGCTGATCTCATCCGCCGGGACGCCGAGCTCTGTCAGCGCGGCGACATGCGGGGCCTCGTGCCGAGGGTTTCCCATGATGCCGACCCAGCGAGCGCCCGCCGCCAGCGCGTCGCGCAGCTGAACGCCGAGCTCGGGCCGGTGGTGATCGGTCACGACCACGTCCGCTCCCGCGGCGGTGGCCTTGTCGACCGTATCGGCGAGGTCGATGCCATCCGCCGCCGCGGCCTTCGCCCGCTCCGGATCGGGCTCAATGAGGATGGCGCGGTAGCCCGCGTCCATGCCATAGCGCAGCAGGAAGCTCGCCACCGGCGTCGCAAACACCGCCGCGAGCACCTTGTCATCCGCCGGTACCGGCGCCGCGGTGCCGTGTGCGACGGCGCAGCTGTCGTCGTGGACGTGGCCCGGCTCCCCGTGCGGGTGCTGGTGACCGTGTTCGTGTCCAGGGGCGGGACCGGTGCCGGGGCCGGCGGCGGAGCCGGGGTCGGCGGCGGAGCCGGTGTGCTCGTGGCCATGCTCGCGATCTGTCATGCACACGAGCTTGCCACCCGGCACGCAGCGCCGGCAACTGAGCGGGCGGGGTCAGCGGGGTCAGCGGGGTCGGCGGGGTCGGCAGCTGAGCGGGCGGCGCGGTGCAGCTATCGGTCGTGCCGCCGCGGGGCATCATGAGGCGGACCGCGTCACCAGAGCCCGCAGCGTCAGACCAGCGGGCGGATCGGAGCAGCCATGCGTCTCAGTGCGCGCAACAACATCCACGCGACCGTCACCGCGATCAACCAGGGAGAGGCCATCGCGAACGTGGTACTGGACGCTGGCGGTACCAGGCTCGTGGCGTCCATCACCGTGGAGGCGGTGCGGGAGCTTGGCCTTGCCGAAGGCAGCGCGGTGGTCGCCGTCATCAAGGCATCGGACGTGATCGTCGGCGTGCCCGACTAGCTTCCGCCCGCCGGCTCGTCCCGGTGACCGCCGTTCGCGCCATTCGCGACCGCGGAGGCGTGATGGCGACCGTTCGGGGGGCTGATCGGGACCGCGGAGGCGTGATGGCGACCGTTCGGGGGGCTGATGACGACCGTTGACGACCGATGGCGACCGCTCGGCACCCATAGCGACCGCTCATGGCGAAATCCTGCCCGGTTTACGTGCTTTGACCCCGCCGATTGGTCGCTATGGCTCGCGGGCGGTCGCTATGGCTCGCGGGCGGTCGCTATGGCTCGCGGGCGGTCGCTATGGCTCGCAACCGGTCGCGGTCAGTACGCAACCGGTCGCTGTCGGCCCGCCTACCGGTCGCTATGGCTCGCGCGCGGTGGCGGGCGGTGGCGGTCAGTGGGCGAGCGGTACGCGCGCGGTCGTTGCCGGTCCGCTGAGCGGCTGCCATCGTTCGCGCCCGCCGACGCTGAGGCCAGGTCCGGATCCGGCCTGCCGTGACGGCAGCGCGGTTGATGTTAGCCGAGGAGTTCGGCGACGCCTGCGCGCAGCCGTGACATCCGCGCTTCGGCCGCCTGCCGGGCGCTGGCCAGGCTGCGGCCCGTCACCAACTCCACGACCTCGAGGTAGGCCTTGATCTTCGGCTCGGTGCCGCTCGGCCTGATCACCACCCGCGCCCCCGGCAGCTGGTAGCCGAGCATGTCGGCGGACGGCAGGTCCCAGCCGCCCGTGTAGTCCGTCGTCGCGACGACGGACTCACCGCCGAGCTCGTCGGGCGCTGCGGCGCGCAGCCGGGACATCACGTCGATCGTCGCCTCGGTGGGCACACTGAGCTGCGCGGTGAGGTGCACGCCGTGCGCCTGCTCGAGGGCGTCGTAGCAGTCTTGCAGCGACTGACCGGCAGACCAGGCGGTGGCGGCGACGCTCAGCACGGCAAGGGCGGCGCTGATCCCGTCCTTGTCTCGGACGGTGCCGGCGACCGCGTAGCCAAGCGCCTCTTCGTAGCCGTAGCAGAACCGCACATCCGACCGCAGGTCCGCGGCCCGGACAAGCCATTTGAAGCCCGTCAGCGTCTGCGCGTACGGCGCGCCCACGGCAGCCGCGATCTTCGACAGCAGCGATCCGGAAACGACGGTGCTGGCTACCAGCTGTTCCGCCATCCTGACGGCGGGATCGGCTGCGGCTCGGCCGAGCACGAAAGCGCCGAGCACGGCGCCCAGCTGATCGCCGGTGAGCTGGCGATATCCCCCCGGGGCTGCCGGGTCCGGGATCGCGACCGCCAGCCGGTCACCGTCCGGGTCGTTGGCGATCACCAGATCCGCACCGGACCTGCGGGCCTGGGCGAGCGCCAGGTCAAGAGCGCCGGGCTCTTCTGGGTTGGGGAAGCGCACGCTCGGGAAGGCGGGGTCTGGGTCGAACTGGGCTGCCACCAGATCCGGTTGCGGATAGCCAGCCTGCTCGAACGCCCGCAGGGCCAGTTCCCCGGCAACCCCGTGCAGCGGGGTGTAGACGAACCGGAGCCAGGCCGCGCGGGCGGGCGCTCGGCCGACCTCGGCGCAGATCGTGTCGAGGTAGGCTTGCGCGACCTCGTCGCCAGCCCGGCTGATCAGCGGGCTGTCGGCCGGCGCCACGGGAACGTCGGCGGGCGATCCGACCGCGGCGATCGCGGCCTCGACATCGGTGTCGGCGGGCGGCGCGATCTGCGCGCCATCGCTGAGGTAGACCTTGTAGCCATTGTCACCGGGTGGATTGTGGCTCGCGGTGATCATCACCCCCGCCGCAGCCTGGAAGTACCTGACGGCGTAGGCGAGCAACGGGGTAGGCCGGCGGCTCGGGAGCAGGTGCACTCGGATTCCTGCGGCCGCGAGTACGCCAGCCGCCTGCGCGGCGAACTCCTCGCTGCGGTGGCGGGCGTCACAGCCAACCGCGACGCCGGCCGCCGCGGCGGCCGGATCCCGGCTGAGCAGCCAGGCCGCGAGCCCGGCTGTCGCAGCTGTCACCGTCGCGCGGTTCATCCGGTTCGGCCCGGCGCCCACCGCCCCGCGGAGGCCGGCGGTTCCGAAGCTCAGCCTTCCGGCGAACCGGTCCGCTAGCTCCGCGGCTGCCTCGGGTCCGTCGTCGGCGAGCAGCGCCGTGAGCTCGGCCCGGTCCTCCGCGTCAGGATCGGCGGCGATCCAGGCTGCCGCCTCGCGTCGCACGTCCTCGGTGCGCACGTCAGTGATCCCCCGTCAGGATCGCCGCGAGCAGCGTGCCCAGCCGGCCGGCCGCGTGCTCGCCGGTAGCGAGCACGCCAGCGTGGTCGATCGGCTGCGTCGACAGCCCGGCCGCGATGTTGGTAACCAGCGAGATGCCGAGCACCGCTGCACCGAGGTGGCAGGCGGCGATGGCCTCCAGCACCGTGGACATGCCGACCAGGCCGGCTCCGAGGCCGCGGAGCATGCGAACCTCGGCCGGGGTCTCGTACTGCGGCCCGGCCAGGCCGGCGTACACGGCTTCGGCGAGGTCCGGCGCCGCCGCCCGCGCGGCGGCGCGCAGGCTGGCTGCGTACAGCCCGGTCATGTCGGTGAACCTGGATGGGTATCCGGTCGGCTGCGGCCCGGTGAGCGGCGACGCGCCGGTCAGGTTGAGCTGATCGCTGATCAGCACCGGCTGGCCCGGCCGGAGCCCGGCGGCGATGCCGCCCGCGGCGTTGGTGAGGATAACCTGCGTGCAGCCGGCCGCGACCGCGGTGCGCACGGCGTGCACGACGGCAGCGGGGGAGTGCCCCTCGTACAGGTGTACCCGGCCGAGAAACACGAGCACGTCCCGACCGGCGAAGCGCACCGAGCGGATGATCGGCTGATGGCCGGAGACGCCGGGCGCCGGCGCGCCCAGTTCGGTGAACGCAACCGTGCTGTCCGCTGCACCGAGCGCGTCGGCTGCCGCGGCCCAGCCCGAGCCGAGCACGACAGCCACGTCGTGATGTGCCTTGCCGGTCAGCTCGGCGAGCCGCCTCGCGCCGGCAGCGGCTGCCGCATATGGCTCCAGGGCGGGCTCGCCGTGCGACGCAGCCTTCCCGGAACCCCCCGCTGCCGTCATACCTGGTCCATCCCCCTCGCAGGCGAGGTACCGTCGCTTCCGGCCAGGCACGGCCGCCGGACTCGATGATCGTAGCGATCGATGACCTACGCCCGACCCCGTTCTGCGTTCCGGATCGGTCAGACCATCGCGCTGAAGCGGGCCGCCGGTCCTGATGCGGGCGGGATGCGCACTAGCATCCGATCGTGCGGTACGGCCTCATCATCCTCGCCGACCAGCGCTGGCGGGACGCCGCGCGGCGGTGGCGCCGGGCGGAGGACTACGGCTTCGATCACGCGTGGACTTACGACCACCTCGGCTGGCGCTCGCTGGTCGACGGGCCCTGGTTCGACGCGGTCCCGACGCTGACGGCGGCCGCCGCCGTGACCGAGCGAATCAGGCTCGGCACGCTGGTGGCGTCGCCGAACTTCCGCCATCCGGTGAGCTTCATGCGACAGCTCACCGCGCTGGATGACATCAGCGGCGGCCGGATCGTGCTCGGCCTCGGCGCGGGTGCGGGTGGCACCAGCTTCGACACCAGGGTGCTGGGCGAGCCCGACCTGACCCCGCGGCAGCGGGTGGACCGGTATGCCGAGTTCGCGGAGCTCCTTGACCTGCTGCTGCGAACCGACCACGTGACCTTCCGCGGTGACTACTACCGCGCCGTGGACGCGCGGAACCTGCCGGGCTGCGTGCAGCGGCCCCGGATCCCGTTCGTGCTCGCTGCGGACGGGCCCCGGTCGATGACCCTGGTGGCACGACTGGGCGACGGCTGGGTGACGACTGCAGGCGGGTCCGCCGGCCCGGCAGCGTGGTGGCGCCGGGTGCGCGACGGCATCGCCAGGTTCACCGACGCGCTCACGGCGGCGGGTCGCGACCCCGCCGGAGTCGCGAAGTACCTGTCCCTCGACGCGTCGGGCGACTACGCGCTCAGCAGCGCGGGCTGCTTCGCTGACGCGGCTGGCCAGGCCGCAGACCTCGGCTTCACCGACGTTGTCACGCACTGGCCCCGGCCGGACGGTCCGTACGCGGGTGACGAGTCCGTGCTCGAAGCAGTAGCCACGGACGTGCTGGCGGGGCGGTGCGGTGCGTGACGATGTGCTCGCGGTGCGCTGCGGTGCGGTGCGTGACGACGTGCTGGCGGTGCGCTGCGGTGCGGTGCGTGACAACGTGCTGGCGGGCCTGGCCCCGGCGTTCAGGACCCGACGTACAGCCCTAGCGTGTCGGCGATGCAGGCGGCCTTCTGCTGACCGTCCACCTCGACTCGCAGCCGGATAGAGGCTAGCCAGCCGAGCGGGGTCTCGCGCACGTCGGTCAGCGTCGCCTCCGCGCGGATGGCCGAGCCGACAGGTACCGGCGAGGGAAACCTGACTCGGTCGAGGCCGTAGTTGATGCCCATGGCCAGGCCCTCGATGGCGAAGATCTCCATCTGCAGCACCGGCAGCAGCGCCAGGGTGAGGTAGCCGTGCGCGATCGTGCCACCGAACGGTCCGGCGGCGGCGCGGTCGGTATCGACGTGAATCCACTGATGGTCACCAGTAGCGTCCGCGAACGCGTTCACCTGCTCCTGGGTGATCGTGTGCCAGTCGCTCACGCCGAGGCTCTCGCCCTTGGCCTCGACAAACTCCGCCACGCTGGCAAAGGTGCGCATGCGCTCTCCCTGGTATCCGGACAGATCGTCGCACTGACGATAGCGTCCTGCCCGCTGCCCGCTACCCGCTACCCGCCGGCAGACGGGAGACGGGAGACGGCGGGTGCGGGCCTGCGACCCCCTCCTTCGCAGGCCCGCACCGCGCGCGGGCGGATCCGGCCGGGCGGCCGGTCAGCCCTGCGTGAACGAGGTCAGCACCTGCGTGCCAGCGACCGTGCTGGTGCCGTCCTCGTCGAGCGTTACCTCGCTCTTCACCGGCCCGACGCTCGGCGCCAGCCACGTCGTCACGGTGTCGCTCACCGGGATGCCCTCGACGGTCTCGCTCATGGACATGTTCACCACGGTGGCGGTGTAAGAGCCGGCCGGGACCGTGACCGACTGAGTGCCAGCGCCCTTCACCGTGACGGTGGCGGTCACGTTTTGGGTCTGCCCGTTGACGCTGAACTGGATCTGCAGCGTGCTGGTGGTGGTCTGCCCGGATGCCACCGCGGACGCGGACGGCCACTCCAGCGTGCCGGACAGCAGCTTGACGTCCGACGTCGTGCTGCCGGTGTTGAACTGGCTGAACGGGAGCGTGATGGAGCCGTCCGAGTGGAACACGTAGTAGACGGTGCTGGTCGTCGTGGTGCCGAGCGTGGTGATGGTGCCGTCCATCGTCACCTGCTCGCCGCCGGACACCGGAGTCACCGCGACCATCTTGTTGACCACGGTGCCGGTCGTGCCGGCCGCGTCCGACGTCGCGAACGTCCAGGTGTCGCCGACGGCGACCGGGAAGGGCACGGCGTTCGCCGACACGGCCGACGTCGAGCCTGACGCGCCGGCGGTGGACGAGCTCGCCGGCTTGCTGCCCGAGCCGGCCGACCCGGTGCCGCCCTGCGAGCCGCCGGAGCCACCGCACGCGGCGAGGGCGAGGCTCGCTGCGACCACGGCTGTGACCGAAACGGCGGCCCGGCGGACGGCGGCCCGGCGGA
>JASHQA010000051.1 GCA_030037785.1 Streptosporangiaceae bacterium | reverse complement strand
ATCGCGCGCGCCTTCAGCAGCGCGTTGTCCGCGAACGTCGCGCCGGTCTCGGCTACCTCCGGCGCGCCGGGAAACTCAGCCCGGCTGGCCAGCGCCACGTCAGCGTGACTGTCGGCGAGGATCCTGGCCAGCTCGGCCAGCTTGCCGGGGTTCGCGGTGGCGAGCACGAGCCGGGCAGGCGGGGCCGCCGCTCCCGTCATGCGCGCGGGGCGGGGCTGCCGAGCGCCGCCTGCTGCAGCTTCGTGAGCTCCGCACAGCCCGCCACGGCCAGGTTCAGCAGCTCGTCGAGCAGTTCCCGGCCAAACGATCCCCGTTCCGCCGTGCCCTGCACCTCGACGAAGCTGCCGTCACCGGTGCAGACGACGTTCATGTCGGTCTCCGCCGCCACGTCTTCCTCGTAGCACAGGTCGAGCCGCGGTTGGCCGTCAATGATGCCGACGCTGACCGCCGCGACAGAGCCGACAAGCGGCTCGCCCTTCGTGCGCTTGCGGCCGGCGAGCCAGCCGATGGCGTCGGCCAGGGCTACGTAGCCGCCGGTGATGGCTGCGGTCCGGGTACCGCCGTCGGCCTGCAGGACGTCGCAGTCGATGATGATCGTGTTCTCGCCGAGCGCCTTGAAGTCGACGCAGGCTCGCAGCGACCGGCCGACAAGCCGGGAGATCTCATGCGTCCGGCCGCCGATCTTGCCCTTGACCGACTCGCGATCGTTGCGGGTATTGGTGGACCGCGGCAGCATCGCGTACTCAGCCGTCACCCAGCCATGCCCGCTGCCGCGGCGCCAGCGCGGCAGGTCTTCTTGCACGCTGGCCGCGCACAGCACCCTGGTCGCGCCGAACTCGACCAGCACCGATCCCTCGGCGTGCGCAAGCCAGCCTCGGCTGATCCTGATGTCCCGCAGCTGGTCGGGTTCTCGCCCGTCGGGTCGCGCCATGGCCGCCAGCCTATTGGTTGTGAGGCGATCCGGTGCTACCAGGCGGCCTGCTCGGGCGCACCCGCCCCGATCCACCGGTAGACCCGGCCAACCCCGTCTGCCAGCGAGACGGTGGGCGTCCAGCCGAGGTCGCGGCGGGCTCGCTCGGACGCCAGCGCGCCGCGGCGCAGCTCGCCGGGCCGGGCCGGAGCGAAAATCGGATCGATCGGCCGGCCGGCGATGTCACCCACGATCCTGGCCAGCTGGCGGACGCTGGTCTCGACGCCGGTGCCGATGTTCCAGGTGCCGGGACGGCCCCGGTCCACGGCCGCGAGGTAGGCGCTCACCGCGTCGGCGACGTAGACAAAATCTCTGGTCTGGGTGCCGTCGCCGTAGATGACCGGGCGCTGCGCTGCCAGGGTGCGGGCGCAGAAGATCGCCACCACCCCGACCTGTCCGGCCGGGTCCTGACGCGGTCCGTAGACGTTGGCGAACCGCAGCACCGCATGACGCGTGCCATGCAGCCGGTTGTAGAGCTCCACGTACTGCTCCGCGCAGTGCTTCGAGACGCCGTAGGGCGACTCTGGCAGCGGCAGCACATCCTCCATCGAAGGGATCGGCGCGTCCCGGCCGTAGATAACGGCCCCGGTAGAGCCGAACAGCACGCGCGCACCGACCGCCCGCGCGGCCTCCAGCACGTTCACCGTGCCGATGACGTTGACCTGTGCGTCGTCGACCGGATTGGCCACCGATGTCCGGACGTCGATCCTCGCGGCGAGATGGCAGATAACGTCGGGCTTGACCTCAGCAGCCACCGCGGCCAGGGCAGCGGCCTCGGTGACGGTCAGCTTGTGCACCGCAGCCTGGGCGGGCACCCGGCCGGGCCTGCCCGCCGACATGTCGTCGACGACCGCGACCTCGTCACCGCGAGCTACCAGGGCGTCGGCCAGATGCGATCCGATGAACCCGGCGCCACCGGTGACGAGCACCCGCATGGAAGTGGAGTCTATGCGTCGTCAGCCCGGCCACGGTCTCGGCCGACGCCGGGGCCACCCAGCAGCCGCTGCCCTGACCTGGCGAGCCGAAGCGGGCCACCGTAGGCGGTCGCGGCCTGCTCGAGGCTGCTGACTGGGTCATTCCACGCCACCAGGTGGGTGAGCACCAGCTCACCCACGCCCGCCGCCGTAGCGTGCTCGGCGGCCTGGCGCGCCGTCAGATGCAAGTCGGTCGGCAGGTCCGGTCCATCGGTGAAGGACGCCTCGGCCAGCAGCACGTCGGCATCGCGCGCCAGCGTGACAAGCGCGTCGCACGGGCCGGTGTCGGCCGAGTAGGCCAGCACCTGACCCCCCTCCTCGATCCGGAACCCGAACGTCTCCACCGGATGGCGCATCCGGCCCGTCCTGACCACCAGCGGACCGATCTCGATCGTGCCCGGCGTCAGCGTCCTGACGTCGAATGCCTGCGCGATGGTCATGCTGTGCGAACCCAGCGCCTGCTCCAGCCGGTCAAGGGTGCCGGCCGGGCCGTACACCGGAATGCGGGGCTGCTGGCCAGCCGGGTGGTAGTTCTGAAACACCGAGTAGCTGAGCAGATCGATGCAGTGATCTGCGTGCAGGTGACTCAGGCAGACCGCGTCGACGTCCGACAGCCCGGTGTACTGCTGCAGGGCACCGAGGGCTCCGTTGCCAAGGTCCAGGACCAGGCGGAACCCGCCGGCCTCGATCAGGTAGCAGGATGCCGGGCTGCCGGCGCTGGGGAAGCTGCCCGCCCAGCCCACGATCGTTACCTGCACCTCACCACCGCGCCAGGCAGCGCCTGCTCTTCGTGGCCTTCGTCACAGCGACCGAGAATAGCCCGGCCGCGGCAGCCGCCCGGCAGCGGAATCGCACCAGCCGCTCTGGCCTGCCACTAAGATCCCAAACCGGCAGGATACGGAGTGCAAGCCGGTGCCAGTGTCCGTCGCCCGCCCGGCAGCCCGGCAGCCCGCGGAGGTGCCATGACAGAGCAGTCGACCGAGCAGGCGATCCCGCGCGCCCTGGCCGAGCCGTCGGTGCACGTCAAGGCGGGCTGGGTAACCGGACTGTCGCTCGCCAGCCTGGGCATGTGGATGGCGTCGCTGACACCCATCCAGGTGATTCTGCCGATCCAGCTGCAAGACATCGACGCCAGGCACAAGATCCAGGCCCTGGCGATCGTGTCCGCGGTCGGCGCGGTGGCGTCCGTGCTGGCCACGCCCATCGCCGGGGCGCTATCCGACCGGACCACGCACGCCTACGGCTTCGGCGGGCTGCGCGGGCGCCGGCACCGGTGGACGCTCTCGATGGCCCTGCTCGCCGCCATCAGCATGGTCTTTCTCGGGCACCAGCAGACCGTCGCCGGCGTCGCGATCTTCTGGGTCCTGTTCAGCGCGTTTCAGAACGGCGAGTACGCGAGCCTGAGCGCCGCGATCCCCGATCACGTCCCGGTCCGGCAGCGCGCGACCGTCGCCGGCTGGGTCGGCATGCCCCAGGCGCTCGGCCTCGTCCTCGGCACGATCCTCGCCGTGCTGGTGCTGAACAGCGACGTCGCCAGCAGCTATGAACTGCTGGCCGTGCTGGTGTTCTTGATGGTGCTTCCGTTCGTCTTCGGCACTCCCGATCACCCGCTCGAGCCCGAGCACCGCGAGGCGTTCTCGTGGCGACGGCTAGCACGCGCTTACTGGATCAGCCCGCGGCAGTACCCGGACTTCGCCTGGGCCTGGCTGACCCGATTCCTCATGTCGCTGGCCATCGCGATGGGCACGCTGTATCTGCTGTACTTCCTCCGGGACAAGGTGAAACTGGAGGCCCACGAGCACATTCCGGCGGCGACCGGGCTGCTCATCCTGATCGTCATCTACACCGTCTGCGTCGTGCTGACAGCCGTGGTCTGGGGCGTCATCTCCGATCGGAAACGCAAGCGTCGCATGATCGTCACGGTGGCCGGCCTGTTCATCGCGCTGGCCGCAGTGCTGCTCACCGTCGTGGAGACCTGGGATGCCGCGCTGCTGGCCGCGGTCCTGTTCGGCGGCGGGTTCGGCGCCTACCTGGCGGTGGACCAGGCGCTCATCACCCAGGTGCTACCCGCCGCCAGGGACCGGGCCAAGGACCTCGGCGTCATCAACATCGCGCTGGTTGGCCCGGCCGCCATCGGCGCCGGCATCGCCGGGCCGCTGGTGACCATCGGCGGCTACCCGACGCTGTTCGCCGCGACCGCCGTGGTCGCGATACTCGGCTCGGTTCTGGTGTGGCGAATCAAGAGCGTCCCGTAGCCTCCTGGCCTGTCCCAAACCGCACAAAAGGGTCAGCGTGGCGAGCAGCACGGCGCGTCGTTGGGACTTCCCACCGATCTGGTGCGCTCTGCTGGGTGGTTTGGTCTGGTTTGGGCGCGCGACATCGGTGGGAAGTCGCAGCTCCGCCGGGCTGACTACGCGAGCAGCACGGCAGCGGTGGGCGAAATGGCTCGCAACGGGCCACGGCCGACCCTGGCGAGCTGCCTGCTCTGCGCGACCAGGCGATCCGTGGCGTCCCAGACCTCGGCTTCCTCGTCGAACCAGCCACCGCTGACATGCCGACAGCGCGTCGCGACCCGCAGCGGTCCTGGCTCTGGCACCGCCCGCATGTGCCAGGTCAGCTCCACCGTCGGCGCCCAGCCCGTCGCGCCGAGGCCGAACACCACGGGCGGCAGCGCGTCGACCGCCAGCGCCAGCAGCAGCGCGTCCGGGTCGCGCGGCTCGCGCAGGCTGACGTAACCGCGCATCTCCGGCACCCCTGAGGGCTCGCCACCGCGCCACCCGGTAACGGCCGGGTCCAGCAGCACCACCACGTGGGCCGCAAACCCCGCGACACCGTTCGAGCCCTTGGTGCCCGGCCACATGCCGAGGTCGACGCAGTCAGCCAGGGCCGGGAACGCGGGCGGTTCCGCGGTCCAGTCCAGCGCCGCCCCGTCCGCTCGGCCCGCTGCGTCTGCTCGGCCCGCTTCGTCTGCTGCGTCCGCTCGGTCAGCCCCGTCCGCTCGGCCCGCCCGATCGGCCGGGCCGGTGCGAGCGCTGACCGGCCCGTGCGGCACCGTTCCCGTCGTGACGGTCATCTCCACTACCGGCGCGCCCTCCTGGATCAGCGCAGCCCGCGCCGTGGACGCCGTCTTACCTCGCTTCAGCCAGCTCACCTGCACCTCCGCGGCCCCGAGCCGTGGGACCCGGAGAAAGTTCGCGCTGGTCGCGACCGGATGCGGGTTCGGCGCCCCGTCGAGCACGGCGCGCAGCACGGTAGCCATCAGCACACCGCCGTTGACGGCGGGCGGGGCAGCGCTGCTGCCAGGCGCCACGAGGGCGAACCGCGGATCCGCCTGTGCGTCGTAGCGGCCCTCGGCGCGCTTGGTAACAGCAGTCGCGTCATCAAATGTCGTCATCCGGCCTGGTTCATCCTTCCACGGGGCGTGGTAGCGGGGCGTCTTGGAGCGGGCGTCTTAGCGCGGGCGTCGAAGCGCGGGTCTCGGCGCCTGGCATCGCGCCGACTCAGGCCCAGAGCTGGCCTTCCAGCCTGGCCTCGGCCTCCTCGAGGGTGCCACCGTAGGCGCCCGTCGACAGGTACTTCCAGCCTGCGTCGGCGATGACGAGGGCGATGTCCGCGGGTGTCCCGGCCGCCTGAGCTTTCGCCGCGATGCCGAGCGCCGCGTGCAGCACGCACCCGGACGAGATGCCCGCGAACATGCCCTCAGCGGCCAGCAGTTCCCTGGTCCGGCGCAGCGCGTCGACGGAGCCCACCGAGAACCGGGAGGTCAGCACCAACTCGTCGTACAGCTCGGGGACAAATCCCTCGGAGAGGTTCCGCAGCCCGTAGACAAGCTCGCCGTAGCGCGGCTCAGCCGCGACCACCTGGACGCCGGGCACCTGCTCGCGCAGGAACCGACCGGTGCCCATCAGCGTTCCCGAGGTGCCGAGGCCGGCCACGAAGTGAGTGATCGTGGGCAGGTCGGCGAGCAGTTCTGGCCCGGTCGTCTCGTAGTGGGCGCGCGCGTTCGCCGCGTTGCCGTACTGGTAGAGCATCGCCCAGTCCGGATGCTCGGCCGCCAGGCGCTTGGCCATCCGCACCGCCTCGTTGGAGCCACCTGCCGCAGGCGACGACACAATGTCCGCGCCGAAGGCCTCGAGCAGCGTTCGCCGCTCGGCCGAGGTGTTCTCCGGGAGCACGCAGATCAGCCGGTAGCCGCGGAGCTTGGCGACCATGGCCAGGCTGATGCCGGTGTTGCCGGAGGTCGGCTCCAGGATGGTCGAACCGGGCCGGAGCACGCCGTCCTTCTCCGCGGCCGCGACCATGTACGCCGCGATCCTGTCCTTGATCGACCCGGTCGGGTTGCGGTCCTCGAGCTTGGCCCACAGCCGGACCTCAGGGCCGGGCGACAGCCTCGGCAGCCCGACGAGTGGCGTCCCCCCGACCGAGTCGAGCAAGTTGTCGTAGCGCATGATCAGGTTCTCGGCTAGCGAGCGCCGCCGGCCACTGCCGGGAGCACGGTGACGGTGTCGCCGTCGCTGACCGGGGCTGCCAGCCCGCCGATGAACCGGACATCCTCGTCGTTCAGGTAGACGTTGATGAACCGGCGCAGGCCGACGTCGTCCACCAGGCGCTCACGCAGGCCGTCGTAACGACCGTCAAGATCAGCGATCAGCTCGTCGAGTGTCGAACCCGAGCCCTCCACCGACTTCGCACCGCCGGTGTAGCTGCGCAGGATGGTCGGGATGCGGACCTCGATTGCCATGACTATCTGCTCCAGTCGTGCGGTCGAAAGTGGGCGCCCGTACGTCCAACCGGCCGTCGGCTGCGATCATTCCGGTGCGACGCGCACATCCTCTTCGGTCACTTTCCCGTCGAAGATCCGGAACGAGCGGAATTCGGGCCGGTCAGCGTCCCTCGTGGATACCAGCACGTAGTGGGCGCCGGGCTCGCTGGCAAGGGAGATGTCGGTCCGCGACGGGTAGGCCTCGGTGGCGGTGTGCGAGTGGTAGATCACGACGGGCTCCTCGTCGCGATCGTCCATGTCCCGCCAGATCCGGAAGTGCTCCATCGAGTCAAACCGGTAGAAGGTGGGCGAGCGCTCGGCATTGAGCATCGGGATGAACCGCTCGGGCCGGTCGCTGCCCGCTGGTCCCGCGATCACCCCGCAAGCCTCGTCTGGATGATCAGCCAGCGCGTGCGCCACTATCTTCGAGCGCAGCTCAGCGCTGATGGTCAGCATCCCTGGAGCGTAGCCGCCAGGACGCGCGCCCGGCTACGTCAGGGCGTCGAGCAGGCTGTCCTGGAGGTAGGCGAGCCACTGGTAGACCCAGACGTAGGCCGACCGCGGGTCGTCTACCGCGAAGTGCTCGGTCAGGTCCTCGTCCTCGTCGGTAATGCCGAGCCGGACGCTGAGCGCAAGCCGGACATCGTTGAGCGCGCGCAGCCACTGCTGGCATTCCGGCTCGGTCAGCCGGACCTCGCCGCCGCCCGGCGGCAGCGAGCCGAGGACTATCTGCGCCGAGGCGATCTTGCCTGAGCGCAGCGTCTCCTCCGTGTAGCGGCGGAACTCCGCCGCTGCGTCCGCGTCGTCGGAGTAGGCGTCCGGCAGCAGCCGCGCCAGCACCGGGTCATCGGGCGCCTGCGCGTGACTCGACAGCCCCAGCTCGGCCTCGAGGTTGCCGGCTTCGCCGCCGACCTCCGCGTCCGCGCTGACGAGCTCGGCGACCTGACTGACGAGGCTGCGGATGACGCCCGCCTGAGGCTGCTCGAAGAAGGCGGCTGCCCCGCCGGGCACGGACCGGAACGACGCCGCGAGGCCCTGCTCGCCGCGCTCGCCGCGCTCGCCGTGACCGCGGTCGTCGCCGGGCAGCGGGTCCCAGGTCACGAGTCGTGGCTCACAGTCGCCCAGAGGCCGTAGCCGTGCAGGGTCTCGGCGTCGCGCTCCATCGCCTCGCGGGTGCCCGAGGACACGATCGCCTTGCCCTTATGGTGCACGTCGAGCATGAGCTTTTCCGCCTTGGGCTTGGGGTAGCCGAAGACCTTCTGGAAGACATAAGTCACGTAGTTCATCAGGTTGACCGGGTCATTCCAGACGACAGTGACCCACGGTGCGTCCAGGGCCGCTTTCTGGCCTGTCGCTGGCTGCTCGACCTCGACTGGCGCAGCGCCCACCTGTCGTCACCTCCCCGCAGCTCCAGTGTCCACTACCTCGACGTTAGTGTTCCACCCAAACCGAACGCGAACGCACGGACATTTCTGGCTAAACACTCGAGCTACGCCTAACAGACGCATGCCCTCAACCCGCGCATGCCCTCAACCGGTGACGTGGCTGACTGTCACCGGGTACGACCGTCATTTCGTAGGCTGCCGGGCATGAGCACCGACCAGGCGAGTCCGGAGCCTGCGCCGAGCACGGCGCTGCTGACCGATCACTACGAGCTGACCATGGTCCGCGCGGCACTGCGCAGCGGCGTCGCGCATCGCCGTGCGGTCTTCGAGGTGTTCGCGAGGCAGCTTCCGGGTGGGCGAAGGTACGGCGTCGTCGCCGGCACCGGACGGCTGCTTGATGCGCTCGAGCAGTTCCGCTTTGGCGCCGCCGACCTGGAGTTCCTGGCGCGCGCCAGAATCGCCGACGATGCGACGCTGGACTTCCTCCAGGACTACCGGTTCGGCGGCAGCATGTGGGGTTACGCCGAGGGCGACTGCTACTTCCCCGGCTCGCCGATCCTGGTGGTGGAGGGGACGTTCGCCGAGGCGGTCATGCTGGAGACGATCGCGCTGTCGGTCCTGAACCACGACTGCGCGATCGCCTCGGCCGCGTCCCGCATGGTCACCGCTGCTGGCACCCGGCCGCTCATCGAGATGGGCTCCCGCCGCACGCACGAGCGCGCGGCGGTCGCTGCCGCCCGCGCCGCGTACATCGCGGGCTTCGCCACGACGTCGAACTTGCAGGCTGGCTATCAGTACGGCGTGCCGACCAGCGGCACGAGCGCGCACGCGTTCACACTCGTGCATGACGACGAAAAGCGGGCGTTCGCTGCTCAACTCGACGCGCTCGGCACCGGCACGACGCTGCTCGCCGACACCTACGACGTGCCGGCTGCCATCAGAATGGGCGTCGAACTCGCGGGTCCCGGCCTCGGCGCAGTCCGGATCGACAGCGGGGACCTAGCGGCGGTCGCCAACGGGGTCCGAGCGCAGCTCGACGGGCTCGGAGCTACCAGGACCAGGATCGTCCTTACCGGCGATCTGGACGAGTTCTCGATCGCGGCGCTCGCCGCAGATCCGGTCGATGGCTATGGCGTCGGCACCTCGCTGGTCACCGGCTCCGGAGCGCCGACCGCGGCGCTGGTCTACAAGCTGGTGGCGCGCGAAGGCGGCGGCGGCAGGGCTAGCAGCGGCGGCGCTAGCAGCGGCGGGGCTAGTCCGCTGCTGCCGGTTGCGAAGCGGTCGGTTGGCAAGCCGTCTCGCGGCGGGCGCAAGTGGGCGGTGCGGCAGCTCGACGCGACGGGAACCGCGGTCACCGAGCTGATCAGGGTCACCGACGCTGAGCCGGAGAGCGGGCCCGGCAGCCGGGCGCTGCTACGGCCGTTGGTGCGCGACGGCGCGATCGTCGGCCGCGAGCCACTGGCCGACGCGCGGGCACGGCATCGGGCCGCGGTGGCCGAGCTTCCGGCTCACGCCAGGCAGCTGTCGCGCGGCTACCCGGCGATCCCGACCGTGTTCGAGCCGGACACCGACTGACCGCGTGGAACGTGCACGGCCCGCACACCACAGCGGGAAAGCCGGATCCGATGCGCGCGGCAAGGCGTGCCACACTGAACCGGTGCACGAGAGCGCCCAGCACGTAGCCCGTGAGCTAGCTGCGATCGGCGTGGCCGGCGAGGTCCGCGAGCTACCCGAGCCGGCTCCGACGGCGGCCACCGCTGCCGCTCAGCTTGGTTGTGACGTGGGCGCGATCGCCAACAGCCTCGTCTTCGACGCCGACGGAGCGCCACTGCTGGTGCTGACCAGCGGAGCGCACCGGGTGAACACCGCGAAGGTCGGTGCGGAGCTAGGCATCGACACGCTTCGCCGGGCGGACCCGGACTTCGTCTATGCCAGCACTGGTCAGCGCATCGGCGGCGTGGCACCGGTCGGCCACCCCCGGACCATCGCCACGATCGTCGATAGTGCGCTGCGGGCCTACGACGTGCTGTGGGCGGCGGCCGGGCACCCGCGCGCGGTATTTCCTACCTCATTCACCGAGCTCATCCGGATCACGTCGGGCCGGGGCATGGACGTCGCTTAGGGGCGCCCCGGAGCTACGCTCTGGCCATGCGCGCGCTGGTGATCGTCGATGTGCAGAACGACTTCTGCGAAGGCGGCTCGCTGGCCGTGGCCGGCGGGGCAGCGGTAGCCGCGGCCATCTCGGCCTACCTGGCCGGGCCAGACGGCGACCATTACGACCACATCGTCGCGAGCCAGGATTTTCACATCCAGCCGGGCGGGCACTTTTCCGCACAGCCCAACTACTCCAGCAGCTGGCCGGTGCACTGCGTCGCCGGCACTGTCGGCGCACAGTTTTACCCGGCCCTGGACACCAGCCGAATCGAGGAGGTGCTCCGCAAGGGCCAGTACGCAGCCGCATACAGCGCCTTCGAGAGCACCGGCGCTCGGGGCGAGGCGCTGGCTGACTGGCTGCGGACGCGCGGCGTTACCGACGTGGACGTTGTCGGGATCGCCACCGACTACTGCGTCGCCGCGACGGCCGTCGACGCCGCCCGCGCTGGATTCTGCACCACGGTGCTGCTGGACCTGACTGTAGGAGTCGACTCGCACTCCACGACAGCCGCACTAGCGCAGATGCGCGCTGCGGGCGCTGTCCTCACCGGATCGCCGCGACCGCCCACCGCCTAGCTGCGGTCCTGCCAACCGCCCTAGCGCTGACTAGCACCGCCCTAGCGCTGACTAGTCAGGGGCTGCGGGCAGCGACTCATAGATGCGCTGACAGTCCGGACAGATCGGGAACTTCTTGGGATCCCGGCTCGGCACCCAGACCTTGCCGCACAACGCCACGACGGGCGTCCCGTTCACAGCACTGTCGACGATCTTGTCCTTCTCGACATAATGCGCGAACCGCTCGTGGTCGCCGTCGTCGACCGACCAGTCCGGCCGGACGTCTGAATCCTGGCGAACGTCACTGCCAGGGAGGACTTCAGTGCTCACCGCAGCATTCTACGACAGCGACCGGTTCACGGCCCGCCCACACAGCGACCGGCTCACGGCCCGCCCACGCAGCGACCGGACGCGACCACCGGGCACCGGGACGGGGCACCGCGCCGGACACCGCCTAGTTCCAGCTAGGGTCGTCAGGGAACGTGGCGACCAAGGCAAGCTCGCCGCCCTGACGGCGCAGCACCCGCTGCCAGAGCCGCTCTGGCTCGGCAGCGAAGGCGTCTGCCGGCTCGCAGGCCAGCACGTACCAGGCTCCCTCGTCGATCTCGTCACGGAGCTGGCCCGCTCCCCAGCCGGCATATCCGGCGAAGACGCGCATCGACGTGATGCCGCCGACCAGCAATTCCGGCGGCGCGCCCAAGTCGACGAGGCCGATCCGCGACATCACCGGGCTGCCGTCGAGCGAACGCCATCCGACCGGCTCGTCAGTACCACGCGCGAGCGCCAGCGCGAGCGCGCTGTTCGGTGAAATGGGGCCGCCGCGGAACACGACCCGCGGCCCGGAGGCTAGCTCGGTCCAGGCTTCGAGCACCTGGCCGAGCGGGATCTCGCTTGGCCGGTTCAGCACGACGCCAAGCGTGCCCTCATCGCCGTCGTCCTCGACGATCAGCACAACCGTGCGGCGGAAGTTCGGATCGCCGAGATGCGGCGTCGCCGCGAGCAACCGGCCGCTGAGCGATTGCGCCTCCATGCCCCCATGATGCGCCCGTCTGGTGAATAACAGCACAGCGCTACCTGACAACACGGCCGGCGTCCGCTGCGGGCAAGCGCCAGCAAGCAGTTCGCTCGCCCTGGCAGCTCGCCGGCCCCAGGACGCGGCACGCAGCCGACTTGCGACGTACGCTTCAGATGTGTCCTCCGGTATGAGCGCTGCAGGCACGGCGAGTCTCGCTGCGCCGCAGCCACAGTCCGGGTCGGTCAGGCCCGCCAAGCCCGCCAGGCCCGCAATGGACGCAGCGCGACTACGCGTCGCCGTGCTGCGGCTGTCCCGCCGACTGCGCAAGCATGACCTGGCCGGGCTGACGCCGAGCCAGCTATCCACCCTGTCGTACGTCGGCAAGAAGGGCCCGGTGCGACTCGGCGACCTAGCCGCCGCCGAGCGCATCGCACCGTCGACGCTGACCAGGCTCGTGAACGTGCTGGAGGACCGCGGCTACCTGCGCCGCCAGCCTGCGCCAGACGACGCGCGCGCATACCTGGTCACCGTCACTGACACCGGCCTCGATGTGCTCGAGCGCATCCGGGAGGAAGGGACCCGGACACTGACCGACATCCTGCGGATGCTGCCCCCGGACCAGCTGACCGCGCTCGAGGCCGCGCTGCCGGCACTGGAGTGGCTGGCAGACGCCGGCTGAGGGTCGGCCGGGCCGGTCTGCCGCAGGCCCTGGCCGTCGGTCAGAACAGCAGGCTGGACAGCCTCGCCCGCGCTTTGGCCACCCGCGGGTCCCTCGGCGGCAAGATCTCGAACAAGCTGAGCAGGTGCTTGCGGGCCAGGTCACGCTCGTCCCCGGAGGTCCGCGACACGGTGGCGAGCAGCCGGTCGAACGCCGTCTCGATCTGGCCGGTGGCCAATTCGAGATCAGCGAGCCGGGACTGCGCCAGCGCGTCTGCGGGCCGGCTGGCCGCGTCCCGTCGGACGGCCGCCTGATCGTAGGCCTCGACCCGGCGGATCAGGCTCACCTGGCCGAGCCCCATCGTCGCGAGTGGATCTGCGGGGCTGGTCGCGAGGATCTTCTCGAAGGCCGCTGCGGCGGCGTCCAGGTCGCCGCGCTCCATCGCCTGCTGCGCCTCGGCGAACACCGCGCTCGGGCCGTCCGCCAGCATCTCCTGGCCAGGCATGGTCACGGACTCTGCGCCCGCGTCAGCGCCGGGCTGGCCGCTCTCGGCGGGCGCGCCGGTTGCGGGCAGGCCTAGCTGACTGGCTGCCTGCATAACCTGACCCAGCCACTGCCGGACTTGCTGCTCGGGCATGGCGCCGAGGAAGCCGTCCACGACCTGGCCGGCCACCACCGCGACCACCATCGGAATGCTCTGCACCTGCAGCGCCACGCTCAGCTGCGGGTTGGCGTCTACGTCAACCCTGGCGAGCACGAACTCCCCGTTGGCCTCGCTGGCTAGCCGCTCCAGGATCGGACCGAGCTGCTTGCACGGGCCGCACCACTCCGCCCACAAATCGAGGATGACGGGGACCGTCCGAGATCGTGCCACTACCTCCGCGTTGAAGGTCTCGTCGGTGACGTCGATGATGAGCCCGGACTGCGCGCCCGGCTGGCCGTCTGCGGCCGAGCCCTGCTCCGCCGCGCGCTGTCTGCGCTGCGCCGCGGCCTGCCGCGCGCCCAGGTCCACCGCCCCGTAGAGGGAAAAGTTCCGCGGCTGATTCATGCTTCCATCCTGCCCCACCCACGGGGGCACTGCCCCACCCACCGGGGCCGCTGCCCTCGTGCACCCCGAACCCTAATCCATCCTGAGAGCCCGCGCAGTGCGTGACCCGCGGCGCGCAGCGCCGCGGGTCAGAAGGCCGGAGCCTCGACGTAGCTGCCCCACTCTGCCCGCAGCGCGCCGCAGATCTCGCCGAGCGTCGCCTCCGCGCTCGCCGCCGCGATCATCGGCGGGATTGCGTTAGCCTCCGATCGCGCGGCGGCGACGAGGTCGGCCAGGGCGGCCGACACCGCAGCCTGATCCCGGCGCGCCTTGCGCTCTCGCAGTGCGCGGACCTGTTCCACCTCCACCTCGTGACCGACGCGAAGGATCTCCACTGGCCGTTCGAGGGTGTCGGTGTGGCAGTTCACGCCGACGATCCGCTTGTCACCCTTCTCGACCTGCTGCTGGTAGGCGAACGACGCCTCGGCGATCTCGGCCGTGAACCAGCCGTCCTCGATGCCGCGCAGGATCCCGCCGGTCATCGAGCCATCCGGGCTGAACCCGCGGATGCGTGCGAAGATCTTCTCCGCCTCGGCCTCCAGCC